>JAFZNE010000135.1 GCA_017553035.1 Lachnospiraceae bacterium | reverse complement strand
TTCTTATTGCCCCAAAGATTGCTCCTCTTCAGGTCAATATAATCATTGTAGGCCATCTCGAGTATCTGTTTCTCGTTCGGAAATTTCAGGAGATGATAGGCCTCATGGTACTTATAGTACCCCGAATCGCAGAAGTATTCCTCCCTCTGTGGTTTGCTGTAATAACTGTCAGACATCATAAGGTACCAGTGGACATCCTTGTTAACGATATCCTGGGGAGTATTGAAAGTATATGTGCTCTTGCCGACATACTTGATGATCTGTGCCGAAACTCCGGTTTCTTCCCGGACTTCACGAAGCGCAGTCTCGTTAAACTCCTCGCCTTCCTCAACCGTTCCCTTGGGAAGGACCCAGCCCTCATACCTGTTCTTGAAATTCTTGTACAACAACAGGATCTTGCCTTTGTAAATAACAACACCACCACAGCTCGTTGCTTCAACCATAGCAATTCCTCCCGCATAGGTGGTTACAAAACTTGATATTATTATAAATAACCTTACCCCCTATGTCAAGAGTGTCCGTCACATTCTTGCAAAGCTATTGTACAGCCCGGTACAGATGCCCTCTGGTATATCTCCTGTCCGGTAATTCCACCTCATTCTTCAATGAATCGATAATCTTTTTTACTTCTTCCGGTGTCTCAAATGTAAAGTCAAGTCTGAAACGATCCACGTCAAGCTCATCCAGTTCATCGATCCGGTCAATATTGTTAAGACATGCGCTGTTATAGATGATATTTGTGCAGGACCCGCAGCATTGTCTGGTCACAAATGTACTTCCGCAGGAAGTGATCTTCGTAATTCCTTTATCCTGAATATTTTCTGCTCCCTGTCTTCCGTTTTTCAGACATTTTCCCGTGATGTTTTTATAAACACACTGCGCGCTTATCATCGAAGGCTGGTAACCGTATATTATCAGAGTAGTCAACGGCCGCCTCGCCCCTTTTGTTTTCAGGGCTCCGGTCAGTTTCTTAAGTTCATTGAAATCAGCTTCATTACTTAATGTGATCCAGGAGGCTTCTTGTATTTCAGCCCCCGAATTCATGCAATATGGCATATGATCGGTCTCAAATCTTTGTTCAGAGATGATATCCGGAAAATGTTCTTTCAGTAGAGCGATCTCATCAAAATTCCGCACCATGAACCGGATACCTCTAAATCTTGAGTTAAGCGCCCCAATCAGATCCTTTGTTTTGTCGAAAATATCGGTCCTGCATACATACGGAAGCCCGATCACCAGATGTGACGCATCACCGATGATACTTGCAGCTTTCCCGACTTCGGCAATATCATGATCATCGATATTGAAGCATATCTCTTCTATTCCGGCTGAAACGGCGGCTTCGATCTGTTCGATGTTTGTGCACGAAGCAATAACCCTTTTACCGGTTCCAGTCAGTGTATTTTCATCTACTGAAAATCCTGATATTGAATTCTCCCGATCACATCTCTCTCCGATCTCATCATTGTTTTTTCCTTCATGATCCTTCTCCGGAGTGTTTTTGGTCGATATTCCTATTTTACCTTTTCTTTCAGACCCCGCCTCAATAACAGCCTTCTCAAGCCTCATGCATGCTTCTCTGCGCATTTCATTGAGCTGCGATACAGGGATGAATATATCCTCATCAATGTCTATCGTGATACCGGCTGCTTCAAAGCTCGTATCTCCGAGTTTTACGAGTTGTTTTTTCACACTTTCCGTTGTAAGAGGCGATTTCTGTGCCTTTGAGGCAGGATTGCCATTTACGCTTGCACAGATTTCCGGATTGGCTGTGCAGGATATCGTAAGTACAGGATTCGATCCTTCATGCGCTATGAAAGAAATATTTACCTGCAGCTTTGGATCATTATCTAAGCATGCTTTCTTTATATCTTCGAGCAGCACATTACAGCGTGTACGGTACACCATGTCCGATACAGCCGGGCGGCTGTCTTTCATCGTTACGGTCTTAATGATGCTTCCCGCCGTATATTCCTGTGCTGTCGTAAATTCAAAAATCTTTTGTTCATCACGCCTAATTTCAAGCACATCATGGGCATATATCTTCTCCGAAAGCCTTATTACAGCCTCACGTCCGTTAACTTTCTCAACTGTGCCCACCTGTGTGCCGCTGTGATTCGGACGCAGCAGTGACATCATATCCCTGCCGTTGTGCTCGAAGAGATATCCCCGGTTGAATCCACCGCGGTTGTAGAGCTCGGCAAGCACTTTTTTCCCATCATCTGCTGTCTTATCACCCACGAAATATATCTCATTTTCACCATATGCCTCATCGATCTTCTGCCTGTATACGGCTACCGTTCCGGCAGTATATTCCGGGCTTTTCATACGTCCCTCGATCTTAAATGAATCTATCCCAAGATCGATCAGCTTCGGTATATCGTCAAGCAGACACTGGTCCTTCGGCGAAAGCAGATACGAGCCGGATCCTGTTCCAATATTATCGGTTGTCTTATTCTGTGGTCTGTCCGATCGATTCAAAGTAGCGTAAGACTCATTGCCTGTTATAAGCGGGCTGTAAAGTTTCCTGCAGGGCTGTGCACATCTTCCGCGGTTACCGCTGCGGTCTCCGATATATGAGCTCATCAGGCACATTCCGGAATAGCACACACACAATGCGCCATGGACAAATACTTCCATTTCAAGATCCGTCTCTGCCCTGAAACGCTTCAGTTCCGCAAGAGACAATTCTCTTGCAGGCACAACACGTGTTACCGAAGGAATCTGTGATCGCAGATATTCCGCGCCTCCCGCTGTCATTACCGAGGCCTGTGTACTGATATGTATCGGAATGTCAGGAAAATGCGCATTTATAAACCTCATCACACCCAGATCCTGTACGATCACTCCATCTATTCCTGCTTCATATGATGCTGCCATATAATCGTACAGCAGATTATCGATCTCATCCTGTTTTAAGAGCGTATTTACCGCCAGGTACAGTTTTCTTCCGTAGAAATGACAGTATTCTACCGACTTCTTCAGTCCGTCATTATCCAGATTTTCGGCATATGCACGCGCACTAAAAAGGGTGCCGCCCATATAAACGGCATCGGCACCCGCATTTACGGCTCCCCTCAGTGAATCAAACGATCCTGCCGGGGCAAGAAGTTCAACCTTTTTTCTCGTCAAGATACTATCCTCAAACAAATCATAAATCGTGGTATCGTTCTCATTTTTTACCGCTTCGTTCAGTCATACGGCGCTCTCTCTCCGCATTCAGCTCTGTCTCGAGACGGACATTCTTCTTCTGTTCTTCGACAATGTTCTCGCGAAGCTTCTCGATCTCCTTGTTGGTCTTCTCGAGCCTGCTGTTCAGCGACATGATCTCATGTTTCAGCTGGTAGATCTCGCTGCTCTTGGAATCGCTGTCATTTTCGGAATCGTCGAAGCGGCGTTTTACCTTGAAATAGTCGTCGGCGAGGTTGATCTCGAGCAGCACGGTCTTCATTTCATTATCGAGATTACGATATGATTCCAGAGTCTTCAGTTCACTTATCTTGGAATTGATATAACCGGCGACTTTCTGCAGATATTCCTCACTCTCAAACCCTGAAAGGGTATATTTTTTATTGTTTATAAAAACCTCGGTATCATTGCGTTTGGCAGCCATGTAAACACCTCCGACAAGTTAATCAGTTGACCCAGTATAGAGCATTTTGCCACGAGCTTTTTATATTCTGCTCCAGTTTGCGGATATCGGTATCTTCATTAATTTGCCACAGAAGATCTTCATATGCATTCAGATCCGGTATAACATCATGATAAGAAACCGTTCCGTATCCGAGACTCATCATCATAGGGATGGTCTCTTCCTTGGCCCTGTCATCAAAATACCCATACCACCATGCATCTGCAAGAACCTGATCAAAATCTTCCCATCCGGGAACAGGTTCGGTGAACAGATTCCATGCAAATGCAATCTGCCCGGCTTTCTTCTTTGAATAATTCGCCGGAATGGAGACGATCATATCGTCCCAAATATTTACAAGGCTCCCCTGCGGGCCCTTCGGGAACATTACAAATCCGAAATCAAAACCCGCATCACTTAGATAGTTATATCGAGTTCCTGCATATTCCTGCTCTATCAGAAATGCCGACTTACCGTTAAGAAACTCGGTCTGATAATAATTCCATGCGGCATCACGCGGAGCATCGGGATGACGGTTATATTTCGCATACAGCTTCTGTGCCCATTCCAATGCATCCATAGTTTGCTGACTGTCAACATTGTAATAGAATTCGCCGTAGTAATCCTTATCGATCAGGGAACCTCCGTTTGAAAAGACTGCGGCAAGTGTTGCCTCGCCTTCATTGCATGATAATGCATTGACTTTGGTCTTCTTCAGCACGGTATCGCACAGATCTGTAAATGCATCCCAGGTCCACATGTCATTAATCTGCAGATCGTAAATATCATTATAATCTATTCCCGCTTTCTCAAGGATCTCCTTGTTGAAATAGATTCCGGTCCTCGGCTCCGGACTTCCGGCGTACATACAGAATATATGGTCACCATAAGAGTATTTTTCATGCATCTGGTTCGCCTGGAACTTATATTCCGAAAAATCAAGCGGATACAACGTTGAAAGATCATACATCAGTCCGTTGATCATGGCAGCGGGTAATAACGGATCCGAGCGAAGCGTGAAGACATAATTTTTCCCGTCATCGGGCGCACATGCATAATTCACGAAATCTTCCAGCACGCTGCCCCAGTCACTTATAGCTGTCTTTTCTATTGTGAAATTGTAAAGTTCCTGCATTTCATCCCAGTAAGCATACTGAGCTTCATCATATTCGTTGCGGCTCCATTCATCAAGCCGTCCGCTTGACCACCAGTCACGCACGACAATCTGCATGCCCCCGAGATCGATCTTATTGCCGTACTGGTCAACATATATCCCGTCATCATTAAGATAACAGAAGAAATCGTCGGGAGAGATCGTTCCCGGATCGATGCCTCCGAAAGACATCAGCCCTGATACCGTAAACTGTTTCGTGGTCCCGGTAACCTTCAATCCCAGGTTATTGGCAGCATATTCACTTATATCATTTCCCTGATAATCGGTTACCTTGACGGTTATAACATCACCGTTGGCAAGTCCCGACCAGTTTTCGATCTCATAATTCCAATATGTATAATAATCGTCGGTCCAGTCCGTGTAGATATAAGCACGTCCTTCTCCGTTAAGGCCGTCATACTCCAGATTAATACTCGAAAAAGGATCATATTCCGCAAGTTCCGACAATCCTTCGACTTTCAGGGTCTTCGTCAATGTTATCGGCTTAAGTCCCAACGAAGCAAGGTATTCTTCCGGGCTTTTATATGCCTGTGCATATACAGAATTGAGCTGTGCGGTGATCGTAACCGTCTCCCCGTTTTTCAGATGACCGTCTCCCGAAGCCACATACTCAAGCCCCGACAGATCATAACTTCTGGAATATGAGTATACTGTACCGCACGAATCATATCCGTATATTTCTATAACGACATCGTCAAAAACATCGACCTCTTTCAGCGCTTTAAGATCCGAAACCTCGTATTCGATATCGCTGAATGTTACGAACAGCCGGCAGTCTTCCTCAAGCTTGCCGACTTCCTCATCGGTAATATCCCATTCAAACTCAACCTTTTCACCGTTACGGCATTTTTCGATCTGTTCGGGAGTAAGCTTTACGTTCTTCAGGATCTTTCTTGCGGCAGTAACCTGCTCATCTTTGATCTTGCCATCAACGCTTCGGAGCAAGGCTCTGTAATTCAGTTTTGCCGAGCAGGTACCGAAAGCATCATACCCGTCAAGATCAAATTCGACGAAGTCGTTCATGTTAACTTCCGCCCTGCTGCAGGATGCAAGCAGGACGGTGCCGGTGATAATGGCAAATGTAGATAATCTGCGCATCGGATTCTTCATATCAATCTCCATTCAAAAAATGAGTAAACTTATGGTCCGGATCGATCGTTCAGCCAGATCATTCAATTCAGCTGCATAACCCTTGCGTAATCATATCCTCTGTCAGGAGTTGCCTTGACGGGACGGATTTCAAAATAAGTCACACCGTTCTCTTTCAGTTCGATATCAAATGCAACCTTGTCATTGACCTTCATAAGTCTCTTGGTAGCAACTACAGGGAATGCACCTGCTTTTATCATCTCTGTCTGCTCTTTGGTCAGATGTGCGGGTTCACCGATATCATGCCAGATCTTCAGCGGATTGCAGCCGTCCTCATCGACAGTATTGGTGATCAGTACGTATTCTTCGCTTCCGGCGCCTTTATTACCCTCTTCGCTGACCGGAATATGGTATTCATTTACGAAATCATTTCCGGAACGCTTCAATGACATATTCCATGCAACGCCCTTAAATGAACCGTCCGGAAGCTTAACTACTACTGTAGTATCATCCTTGAATACACATTTTGCCCCTGCTTCTTTCATTTTCTTGAAGAAAACAAAGGTCCAGAAGGTAGGTTTCGGGATACATCCGTTGGCTACAAGACCGAAACCGCCGTGGAAAGGCGTATAGGGAACGCCTCCTTCTTCGAATATGTCTCCGAAAGTCCAGTATGAATACGCAACATTGTCATCACCCAGTCTTGAAAGCTGGTGTGCGATATATGCGGCATTCTGATTGGTATCATGCAGCGGACAATTGGGAATATATGAAGTATTGAACTCTGTGACATGTATCGGAAGTCCCTTGTACTCCTCATATTCGTCGATTATCTCACGTGTTGAATGCAGATCCGGGAAGCCGTCATCAGGGTTCTCGGGATCCATAAGTTCCGCGTATCCGTAATGCCCGTCACGCTGCGGCTGGGATGTCGCATAATGATGTCTCGACACATAGTCAACTGCGATCTTGTTGTCGTGGCAGAACTTCATAAATGCAGTGATCCAGGGCTTGTCAGAACCTCCGCATACAGCGGGACCGCCGACCTTGATCCTTTCATCGACTTCTTTCACAGCTTCGAAAGAAACCCTGAACAGCTTAAAGTACTCTTCCATATCAGCCTTGTACCAGAATCCCGGAAGGTTAGGCTCATTCCAGACTTCAACCGGCCATGTGATAACCTCATCGCGGCCGTAACGGTCGATAAGATGATTCAAAGTCGCCTGTATCAGGTTTTTCCATTTATCATAATCTTTCGGAGGAGTTGTATTGCCTCTCCAGTAGAAAATAGTCTGCTCGCCGCTTGCCAGTTTATAGGGCATAAAGCCGAGCTCAAGATAAGGCCTGATCCCTACCGAAAGATAGAAATCCATGACCATGTCAAGATATGTAAAATTGAATTCGATCAGTTCTCTCTTCTCCCAGAAGCTTGAATCCTGATAGATCGCCATATCGTCGCAGAACAGTCCGTGGCCGCGGATATGCTTGAATCCGATATATTCCTGCACGAACTTAAGCTGTTCCTGATATTCCTTCTGCAGCGCAAGCCCCATCCTTCCGGTGCCGATGCAGCTATCGACCTCATTATTGAAAAGATACTCCTTAGATAAGTCAATGTTGATAGTATTCTTGTCCATAAATAAACCTTCCCCCTTATATTGATCAGCCGTGTTTACCGTTCGACTGTCTTATCATATCCTCGACAACTATATCGTATATCTCGCCCACAGAATTGCAATACTCAAGCAGCTTCCAGGGCTCATTCGTATGAAAATGTACTTTGATCATGTCTTCATCCCCTACAGCAAGCAGGGAATTGCCTTCAAAATGCTGCGTGATATACTCGGATATCTCGTCTTCGTCAAGTTCCCGGTCCCTGCGGTCAATGAGCATCTGGGTATCATACCTGTACGCGAACTGATCGTCTTCGGGATCGATATTTACAAAATCTGCCATTTTGCACCTCCAGCGAACAATATCATAATTTTATTCTATATTATTTTCACTTAAAAAACAACATAATATAAAGCTATTCAGGATTTTTTCCTTGAAAATTCCGTTCAGACAGCTATAATGGTAAACAATAGGATTAGATCAACATTGGGAGGAAAGACCATGAACCTTTGGGGAGGAAGATTTACCGAAAATACAAATGAAGATGTATTCGCTTTCAACGCATCGATCGGTTTTGACCGCAGGCTCTACAGGCAGGATATACGCGGAAGTCTTGCGCACGTTGAGATGCTTGGCAGACAGGCGATCATCACAACCGAAGAATGTGCTCTGATCAAAAAAGGCCTGAACGGCATTCTTGAAGACATCGAATCCGGTAAGCTTGCAATTGACGAAACCGCAGAAGACATCCACAGCTTCGTGGAGGGCGAACTTATCAGCCGTATAGGTGATGCCGGCAAGAAGCTTCATACCGGACGCAGCCGTAACGATCAGGTAGCACTCGATATGCGTCTCTATGTCCGTGATTATATCGATGATCTCGATAAGCAGTTAAAAGCTCTTCTTCAGGCTGTATTCGGCATAATGAAAGACAATATCGAAACATATATGCCCGGCTTTACCCATCTTCAGAAGGCTCAGCCTGTTACTCTTGCACATCATTTCGGAGCTTATTTTGAAATGTTCAGACGCGACCGCGAAAGACTTGCCGATATCAGGGCCAGAATGAACTACTGTCCCCTCGGTTCGGGAGCACTGGCGGGAACAACTTATCCGCTCGATCGTAAACTGGTTGCGGAATTGCTTGATTTTACAGCTCCTACCCGCAACAGCATGGATTCGGTCGCCGATCGTGATTATGTGATCGAACTTCTTTCCGCATTATCGACGATCATGATGCATCTGTCACGCTTCAGCGAAGAGATCATTATCTGGAATTCCAATGAATACCGCTTTATCGAACTTGATGACGCGTTCTCGACCGGAAGCAGCATCATGCCGCAGAAGAAGAACCCCGATATCGCCGAACTGGTGCGTGGTAAGACAGGCAGGGTATACGGTGCTCTCATGTCCATGCTCACTACCCTCAAAGGCATACCGCTCGCCTACAACAAAGACATGCAGGAAGACAAAGAAGTCTTCTTCGATGCTTCCGATAATGTATTTAATTGTGTAAAGCTTTTTACCGGGATGCTGAAGACCACCCGTTTCAACAAGGAAAACATGGAAAAAAGCGCTTCCGGCGGTTTCACCAATGCAACAGACGCAGCCGACTACCTCGTCGGAAAAGGCATACCTTTCCGCGATGCCCACGGCATAGTTGGAAAACTGGTACTTTACTGCCTCGACAAGAACATATCGCTTGACGAGATGACCCTTGATGAATACAAGGCTATCTCACCCGTATTCGAAAATGACATCTACAACGCCATCGCGATCAGGACCTGCGTCGAACGCCGCAACACGATAGGCGCACCCGGCCCCGAAGCCATGACCCAAATGTTGTCCGAATGTGAAAATTACCTCGCAGCGACCTGAAATCGGTCAAAAGGATCGATCAGGCTGACTCAATGATGCATTCGCTTATCGCATAAAAAACAGTGCCGGAAGAAAGTATCCTCAGATATTTTCTTCCGGCATTTTCATTTTTATTGTTCTTTTCAAAAATTCGCAGATAGCAAAGCTTATTATCTTCTGTTGTTTCTTCGGCGGTTGCGTCTTCTCACGATCGACTGATCTTCTTCATCGATGATCTTCAATTCGCGTTTAGCAACAAGCTGATCCTTCTTCAGGAATCTCATGTCATTGTCAAATCTGATCTCAATAAGCTTAACATCGGAGTTATCACGAACTTCGCCTTCGCCGTAGATGGTATGATAAACGATATCATGCTCCTGGAGGCGGTCGATAGCTTCACGAAGAGCTCTCTTCTCATCCGAATCAGCCTGCATCGAAGCATTGGCATTGTCGGTATAATAATCATCGGCGGTATTTCTGTAATAAACCTCAGACTTGACATCTTCCCTGTAAGCCCTGTCAAAATCAGATTTCTTGATCTGGGGCATCTTACGTCCGTTATTCTGATTCTGGCCGTCGATATTGACTTTCTTGAGCATATCGAGCTTGCGTGATGTATTGTTGCCCATCTCCTTGCGGCCCATGAGCAATTTGAAAACAAGAAGTCCGATAAGTGCTACAACCGCAACGATCACTACAACAAGGATAGCCGTCATTACCTTATCCGGGCTGTTCGGCTTCAGATTGTCCTGAGTATTGCCGTCCTTCTCGGCAGGTGCTGTAGATACGGGAACCTCGGTAGGTGTGATCGAAGGTTCGGGAGTGGGTTCGGGTGAAGGAGTAGGTGACGGTGTAGGTGTAGGCAGTGCTTCGAGTTTCGAAACATAGTTACTCGTCGAATAACCGGTATATTCAACACCGTCGATCGTGACTTTCAGATGGTACCAGATAGTCTTCTCTTTATCGTCCGCAACGCCTTCGCCGAAAATGATGACATCCTTCATCGCTTCAAGCTGAAGATTGGTCTTGTCCTGCTTGATAACAATATCATATTTGGTTCCGGGACCCTCACGTACATTAACGTTGGTAGTGGTCCGTCCTTTATATTCAACCTCGTAATCACCCTCTTCGGCATACGCTTTTACTGCTCCGAAGCACATGAACAAGGCAATGAAAGCAAAAAAGAGCACAAGTATCTTTTTCATTGAAATATTCCTCCCTAGAGACTATTGATATTGTACCAATCAAAATCGATAAAGTCAATGTAATACTAAAAGTCACTTAGACTGACGATCATTACGGAATCGTACTTGGCTTCTTTCTGAAGCTCGGGCGTAAATCCTGATTTTGAGAAAATGCATAGCTTCGAAGGCCTTATACCTGCCTGTCCGATGAGCTTCTTCATCTCCTCATACTGATCGACATCCGTTTTCTTGTCCGAATATACGCAGGTAGCGACAAGCATGTTCTCTTCCTGATCCATTCCGACAACATCGAGGATACCGTTCTTGCCGAACCAGTAATGCCACTCATTGTAATTCTTCCCGAGTTTACGGTATTTTGACATGATATCAAGATATTCACGGCATACGTCGGCAAATGCGGTCCTCATGAACCTGTCAAAATCAGGCACCACGCACTCATTGTAAACTGCTCTGCCATCGCCGGTCTCGATCTTTGAAACATTCGGGAATACATAGGCATAATAGAAATTGATGAAATTATCCTTGATCCTGTACAGACCCTTCTTGGTATTCTCGCTGTTTCTTACATTTATGGAATAGATCTTCTCCACGATATCCATTTCGATCAGGTTTTTGATGTATACACTGATCTTCGCGCGGTTAAAACCGGTATATTCGTAAATATCGTTTAGCTTGATCCTTCCGCTCGCAAGTGCCGTAAGTATCGTATTGTAGGCTCCGAGTTCACGCAATTCCAGTTTCAGTTGGTATTCCGCTTCATTCTTCAATACGCTGTCCGCCGAGAAGAACAGATTGAGCATGTTTTCACGGATCCTGCGGTTCTCCTGCCACAGACGCATATATTTCGGAATGCCGCCGAGCAGCGCACGGATCACTACACAGTCAGAAGCCGAAGCCTTCGGGAACCACGAAACCGTGTCGGCAAATGAAAGCTCTTTGATCTTGATAATGCCCGTGATAGCCTTCGAGAACTCTTTATACTCAAGGATCATTGAATTTTCGACCCAGTTGATCGACGAAGAAAGCAGCAGGATCATATATTTTCCGTACTTATCTTCATTTCCGATGATCTTGAGCAGAGCAGCCATAAGCTGCGCGTTCATCGCATAATGGAATTCGTCTATTATAAGAACTTTCTTTTCACTATCCTGTACCGGTTCAGCGTCGGTATTAAGATCTAAGCTTGATGCAAACAACTCTTCAAGCCTCTTTCCCTGTTCATTTTCGCTGACCATTACCGATTGATAATAGCTATACTTCTTCTTCTCCGAAAAGTTAAGCGCAAGGGCGGTCTTTCCGATACCTTCCCTTCCGTACAACACGATCAGATTACTGTGATCGCTCGAGTAGATCGATTCGAGTTGCTTTAACTCTTCTTTTCTCCCAATAAACATGGCTCCTCCAATAATACATCCTTACATCTTTTCGGGAACTGTTATCGCAAGCAGTTCCATAACCTTATCCAGCACGCCGTAGGTCAGCAGGATCAGGTTGATCCAGGCTTTCTTCAATGATACGTTTTCTTCCGAAATTATCTTGTTCTCATGATAGAAGCTGTTAAATCTGTTGGAAAGTTCATAAATAAACGTACACAGCTTATGCGGGGCAAGTTCATCGCTTGCAAGCCTCAGGGCCTGTGAAAATCCGGTCAGTCCGAGCATCAGCTCTCTCTCACTGTCGGAAACGTCTCTTCCCGAGTAAAGTGCGTTGAGGGAATCTTCCGAAAATGCTTCCGACAACGATCCCGCGCCGACTTTCTGACCGCATTTTTCGACGATAGAACGGATCCTTACCATAGTGTACAGTATATAAGGTCCCGTATTGCCCTCAAATGACGAGAACCTGTCAATATCAAAGTTGTAATCTTTCGTTGCCTGATTGGAAAGATCGCCGTATTTGACCGCCGCAAGTCCTACCATTTTGGATATTTTGAGGATCTCATCCTTATCCATTTCGCGGTCGGACATCTTCTCATATACTTTGTCGGCGACATCCTTCATAAGCATCTCGAGCCTCATGACTCCGCCGTCCCTTGTCTTGAACGGGTGACCGAATTTGTCGTTGATCGTACCGTTACCAAGGAAGATCAGGTCGGTTTCGGGCCTTACGATGCCTGCTTTTCTCGCAGTTCTGAATACCTGCTCAAAATGAAGTCCCTGACGTTTGTCGACAACATAAACTATCTTATCGGGATGGAAATCCCTCTCGCGCTGAACGAGCGTAGCAAGATCGGTCGATGCATATATAGCCGCACCGTCCGATTTAAGCAGGATGCACGGCGGCATTTCCTTATTGTCGCTCTCTTCTTTTACGTCAACAACAAGCGCGCCCTCACTGATCCTTGTAATGCCTTTGCTCTTCATATCCTCGATCATCGGCATGATCAGCGGATCGGCATCGCTTTCGCCGTTCCAGAGCTCGAAACTTACATTAAGACCATCATAATTTTTCTTCAGATCGATCTTGGAAATTTCCATGATCTGCTTCCAGAGAGCTATATATCCGCGTCTTCCCGACTGCAGGTCCACAACTGCCTGTTTGGCAGCCTGCCTGTACTCGTCATCTTCTTTTGAACGGGCACTTGCGAAAGGATATATTTCCTCAAGGTCGCTGATCGAAACAGGACATTCTGCGGGATACTCCCCTGTATAGTCCGGGTCAAAATAAGGTAGTTCTGGATTTCTCCTGGTCATCTCCGTAATAATGAGTCCGATCGGGAGTCCCCAGTCTCCGAGATGAGCATCTCCGATTGTTTTAAAACCGTCGGTTGCAAATATCCTTTTAAGCGATTCTCCGATGATGGCCGGACGAAGATGTCCTACATGGAGCGGCTTGGCAACATTCGCTCCGCCGTAATCGATTACCACAGTCTTTCCGGTATTGCCGGGCTCAAATCCGAAATCCTTTTCACTGCCCATCATTGCGACATATCCGGCAAGCGCCTTGTCACTGACCGACATGTTCAGGAATCCGGGAGCTGCGGCATCTATCTGTTTAAAATACGGATCATCCTTGATCTTGTCCCAAACCTCCTGCGCTATGGCAATAGGAGCCTTTTTGTACTGTTTGGCCGCCGCCATGGCGCCGTTGCATTGGAACTGGCACAGATCGGGCCTGTTGGAAATAACGGCAATACCGTATTTCTCATCATACCCGCATTCGACAAATGCTTTTTTGAGTTTTTCGGAAATATTTTCCAGAATCGTTTTCATATATATGAAATTCCTTTACCAAATTATACTTTCAAAATATCGGACAAGTTCAGTGAACCATCGCTGCAGCTTCAGCCGCCGCTGCCGAAAAATCAAGCATCGATGATGCGATCATGAAATAAACCACGAGCGAAAGAGCATCGACTATTGTAGTAATGAAAGGACTTGCCATAACAGCCGGGTCAAACCCGAGTTTCTTGGCAAGAAGCGGCAATGTACATCCCACAAACTTGGCGACAAATACCGTTGCGACAAGGGTAAAACATACTACAAACGCCACTGTAGTTTCTACACGGTCTATGAGCAGCAATTTCACGAAATTTGCACAGGCCAGCGTAGCTCCGATCAGAACAGCAACTCTGATCTCTTTCCAGATGGTCCTGCCGATATCCCTGAACTCAAGCTCATTCAGAGACAGTGCACGTATGATCGAAACCGATGCCTGTGAACCCGCATTACCGCCGGTATCCATGATCATCGGTATAAATGCGGTAAGGATCGGAATAACTTTCAATGAATCTTCATAGCTCTGTATGATCAATCCCGTAAATGTAGCCGAGATCATCAGCAGAAGCAGCCAGGGAATCCTCTTCTTCCATGTTTCGAACACACCGGTCTTCAAATAAGGCATGTCGGAAGGACTGATAGCCGCCATCTTCTCGATATCCTCTGTAGCCTCCTGTTGCAGGATATCGATGATATCATCGATGGTAACGATACCAACCATACGGTTTTCGCTGTCTACGACCGGCATCGCACTGAAGTCGTATTTCTGGATCTCACGTGCGACCTCTTCCTGGTCGGTAGACGTTGTAACGGAAATAACGTGATCCGTCATTATATCGCCGATCTCGGTTGCCGGATCGGCAAATAAGATCTGTCTTAATGTTACGGTACCGATCAGATGTCTCTGTGGATCAAGCACGTAACAGTTATTGATGGTCTCTTTGTCAATACCGTCTTTTCTGATCTTCTCTATCGCCTGCGTAACGGTAAGGTTCTGCTTCAACGCCTCATATTCGGTGGTCATGATCGAACCCGCCGAATCGCTTTCATACTTCAGCAGCGCGTTGATCGTATCCCTGGTCTCCTTATCGGTATTGTTAAGCAGTCTTGTTACAACATTTGACGGCATTTCATCCATCAGATCCGCAGCATCATCGACATCCAGATCCTCAATGATGCGTGCAGCCTCGCCAAGCGAGAACTTCAGGATCATCTCCTGCTGAATATCTATAGGCAGGTATGCGAAAACATCCGCAGCCATGTCTTTCGGCAGGATCCTGAAAAATGTGAGCAACTCCGGCATTTCAAGCTCTTCAAGAAGCGAAGCCATATCCGCTTCGTTAATATCCGAACAATGCTCACGGAACTCCTTATAAGATTTTTTCTCAATGAGCTCCTTGAATTTCAACAAAATATCGTCCATAACAGGTAGCCTCTTTTCGGATAAAATTATTCGGTTTTGAACTTCGATAACCGTCCGTATCCATAAAACCACCTCCCATGAACAAATTAGCGCACAAGACACCAAATAATACTATACTACATCTTTAGACAAATTTCAATAAAATTAAATTAAATTTAATTTTAAAGGAGCAAGTAGCGAAGCTGATTGCGAAATATGCAGAGGTGAATAGCGAATTGTTAACTTCCAGTCCTCCGGCATAATGAGCACCCATCTTGACATTCCCCCGCATTCACAATATAATATTCGAAACGTCCGTATATATCCTACCGGACGAATAATTAATAAGGAGTAAATTACTTTGGAACCCGGTGACGTCTTACGCCTGATAATCCTTTTTATCCTCATTCTGCTTTCGGCATTCTTCTCATCTGCCGAGACGGCGTTTATGTCCGTAAATAAAATAAAGCTTCGCTCCGAAGCCGATGACGGTTCCAAACGTGCCGCCCTTATTCTCAAGCTGCTCGACAACAGTACGAAACTGCTTTCCACCATACTTGTAGGGAACAATCTTGTAAATATCGTAGCATCATCACTAACGACCACCTTGATGATAAAGCTCTTTGGCAGTACTGCTGTCGGTATTGCAACCGGACTGTTGACCCTGGTCATCCTTATCTTCGGAGAGATCACTCCCAAGACACTTGCTACACGCAAAGCCGAAAGATTTGCGGCAGTCTACGCACCTCTTTTCAGATTTCTTATGTTTGTCATGACCCCGGTAACCTTCCTGGTAACCAAGCTTGCAAACGGTGTTCTCTTCATTTGCGGAGTAGATCCCGACGGTAAAAACGAACAGGTGACCGAGGACGAACTGCTGACCTATGTTGACGTAAGTCATGAAGACGGCGTACTTGAGACCGATGAGCGTGAAATGATCAACAATGTTATCGACTTCGGCGATACTCTGGTCAAAGACGTTATGGTTCCTTCGATCAATATGAAATGCGTCCCCGATAACATCGGATATGATGAATTAATAAAGGCATTCCGCGAGGATGAATACTCCAGAATGCCTGTATATAACAAAACTATCGATAATATCGTCGGTGTCATCTGGGCCAAAGATATACTTCTCAAATACGATCCTTCATCCGAAGAACCTTTTGATATCAAGACACTGATGCGTGAACCGTATTTCACATACGATCACAAACATACACGCGAGCTTATGAGCGTGATGCGTGAAGAATACAAATCAATGGCCATCGTCCTTGACGAATACAATACTACCGCCGGTCTTATCACAATCGAAGACCTTATCGAAGAAATAGTCGGTGAGATCCGTGATGAATACGACCTGGACGAAGTCGACAGCATCACCGCCCTGCCCGACAACACTTATGAAGTTCAGGGTCAGACGATAATCGAAGACGTTAATGACGAATTCGGTCTCAATATCGAATCGGACGATTACGACACCATCGCCGGCCACGTGATCCATCTCCTCGGCCATATCCCGGCCGTCGGAGAATCCGTTACCGAAGACGGCGTAACCTACATCGTTACCAATGTAGACAAAAACCGTGTCGACAGCATCAAAATAATAATAAAAAATCAGGGCTCGTGACATATAGTTCCGGGGCGTATTACTTTGAATTATACCTGCCGGTTCTTCCCTTTATGCCGTTTTTTCTTCTTATGCTTCGTGTACACCTGTTCCTGGCCTATCTCTGCATTATCCTCTTCATCATCTCTTCGTCTGTTCATGAAATAGATGAAATTGTCGATCGCATTCAGGATATCCGCGAAATCCGATCTCGGCGCGGCATCGATGTACGCTTTGAGGATCTCGGTCTCCTTCTCTCCCTTGTACTTTCCGTAGAAAATATCAAACAGATTGTGGCCGCGCACATAGATCTTGATCGTCTCCATATTACGCTTGATATCTTCCTTGGTCCTTATGATCAGTCCCGTAGCCTCTTTCATTCTCTTAACGCTCGCTATCTTGTGCAGATAACTCTTGAACTTGTCAAGAAGCGTATTATAGAACTCCTCTTCGTGCTTGATAACGCCGATCTTGACCATTACTTCCGGATTCAGGAAATAATTTTCGAAGGAATAATATTTGAGAACCAGGACGTTCCTCGGCTGTATCCTCGGAAGATTGCCCTTATCCTCCTGCGACCTTGAAAAATAGTAGTTGCACAACTGCTTTACAAGTGCCTGCGGATCCTTGCCGTCGCTGTCCCTTATCATCAGGAACTGGTCCTTCAGATACAGCTTGTTGATATACTTAAGGTTCGCATACGTCTTGATATTCGTACAGCTGTTGGTCGTAATGATCGAAACACGCTGTAAGGTTCCGTCATCATTGTAAATCTCGGAATAATACTTATTAAGCAGAAGAGGAAGCCTGTTGCTGTCCTGTTTTCCTTCGACGATGAATACGAAATTGACATTCATCAGATCATTGGCTGAATATCCGAGATCATCGAGGATCGTATCAATATCGGAATTCTCGTTCAGTGATGTATTGCCCTCTTCATCAAGCACCACCTGTTTGATCTGCTTGGAGTTGAAGTTGAAGATCATATTCGGTGAATGAGTCGAGAAGAATACCTGATTCTTCGAAGAAAGCTTGTACAGGATCTCACTTGCGACCTTCTGGAGCTGCGGATGCAGATATATTTCCGGATCCTCGATCATGATAAGGCTCGGGATCGAATTACTCTCTTCAATATAAGTCTGCAGCAGTGAAAAGATGTAAATACTCTTGGCACCGGCACTCATTGTTTCAACCGAATCGGCACTGTACCTGTCTCTGTTGAGTACCGCAGTATCGAGACGAAGCAGATTGTCGGTGTTCAGGTTCATTACAAACTTGATATTCTGCTGTCTTCCGCTGTTCCTTGTATAATACAGATTAAGCTTCTCCATGAACGAATCCAGCTTGATCTGCATCAGTTTGTATTCAAGCAATCTAACGGTCTCTACAACGCTGAGTTCTTCCGGCTGTTTCTTCAAAATCCCGGGTATACATCTGAAGCAGTCCATACAGGGCTTGGCCGGGTCTTCGAAACAGTAGTTGTCCCTGACCGGGATCAGCGCATCATCCGTCTCCGAAAAGAAGATATCGTTCTGGATATCTTTGATATTTCTGGAAGCATCTATAAAATGACAGTTCGGTATTACTTTCTTGATATTGCTGTTATTGCGGTTCACACCGTCCGAATAACGGATGTTCAGATCGGGATCCACAACAAATACGAACCTGAGTATTCCGCCGAGATCCGTATCGGTGATCTGTGCATGAGGCTGGGATCCCACAAGTCCCGTAAGTTCCGAAGGCATATACAGCTGTCCCTTGGGCACCATATCGGCATTATCCGAAAGATCGCTGCGGATATAAACTTCTCCCTTAACGGTATCCTTATTCTCGGGCTGTGCTTCGCCCTCTTCATTCGATACGAGTTCATATTCATCCCGGCCCTTTGTGAAGCTCGGAAGTTTCAGGCAGAACTCATCGTACCACATGCTGAAAGTCTTATAAATACTTAATACTCCCGACTTGTAGAAAACCCTGATATCGTCGGAGCTTATCCCGAGTTCTACCGCTATTTCGATATTCCTCTCGGGATTATGAAAATCCGTACTCTTAACCTCGTATTTGCCGGCAACTGCCCTGATGGCATGAAGTATCGTCGTCTTACCGGTACTGTTCTTTCCGACGACTATCATGGCATTATCGATGTCATCGATATTCAGCTCGCGGATCGTTTTAAAATTCTTGATAAGTAAAGAGTTAATCTTCATCCAAAATCTCTCCAATCATTTCCGATGCGCCGTCATAATCGTACAGATGCAGCATCTTATTAATTTGATCGATCTTTTCTTTCAGACTTTCGTCCAGACTCCTGCCGTTAAGGTCATCGGCCAGTTTGATCGCCGTATTTTCCTCAAATTCGCTCAGTAGAAGCTTGATACATAACAGTTGTTCCTTTACTTCAAGCAACGGCTTGCCTGTGCTTACCGCTTCATTTTCCTGTGTATTGTTGATATCCGAAAGGGCTTCGCCTATCCTTCCGAGAAGCAGAACATAATCGGTATACGCCTCCTGGGCATTATTGCGAACATATTCGTAATCACCCTCTTTGCAGGCATTTTCGAGCCTCAGAGCTTTCTCCGAAAGTTCCTCTGCTCCTACGCCCTTACACAGGCTCTTTACAGCATGTATCTCAATTCTGTAATTTTCAAAATCCTCCTCCTCGATATACTTGACCAGAAGATCCAGCTTCTTGGTCCCGTCATCGAAAAATACGTTCAGGATATCCTTCAGCGTATCGTAGCTGTTACCCGAATAGAACAGCGCCTGCTCCATATCAAGGCCTTCAACGGTAAACGGAGCTGCCTCGCCTTCATCCGCCGAAGCTTCGGCCTTGAGCGGTTCATCCTTCTGCTTGCTCATTATCTCGTTATATGCAGCAGCATTGTTCTTGATCGTAATGATCTTCTCATCCGGCAGATAATAAGCAAGTATATCCTCGAGTTTTGTAAGTTCGATAGGTTTCGAAAGGAAATCGTTGAAGCCCTGCTCGAGGAACATATCCTTCATACCGCTGACGGCATTCGCCGTAAATGCGATAACAGGAGTCTGGGCATTCATGGTTCCCGGATCGGACCTCATCTCGTGAAGGGTCTCGATACCATCTTTCTTTGGCATTATGTGATCGAGGAATATCAGATCATATTTCATCCTCTGACACATTTCGATACAATGCACACCGCTGTCTGCGGTAAAAATATTCATCTTGTGGTTCTCGAGCAATCCGACGAAAATCCTCAGGTTAACAAGGTTATCATCAACTACCAGCATATTTACATCGGGCGCAACATATTCATTTTCACGGATGTTGACCGTATGCTTGCTTGCTTCGGTATTTTCGAGGATCAGAGAACTGAAATTGATACTGCTGATCGGCATGTTGATGGTCCTGTGCCCTCCGACATCAGCCAGATACTCGCGGTAATACAGGCCGACCACAACCCTGTCGTCATTGATCAGAGGGTCCCTGTTACGTCTTCTGCGCTCAAATTCAACAAGCGGCATTATGATATGTGTATATTCCTTCTGGCCTGCTTTCTTGTCAAAGTCATCGCTGTTGGAAGCATAATCAACTTCAAGTTCAAAATCTTTCAGCGTATTTCTGTAATTTCTGAGCTCATTGATCGAACTGCAGAATATCAGGATCTTCAGGCTGCCGCAGTCCTCAAGTACGATGGAATCCCTGTCATTGATGATATGCTGGGGGATCCTTACTGTAAATGTCGTACCTCTTGCAACTTCGCTCTTGACTTCGATTGTTCCGTTCATATTATCAACAAGCTGCTTGGTGATCGCAAGTCCCAGTCCCGTGCCTTCGATAGCCTTGTTCTTCTGGGCTCCCAGACGCTCAAAACCGGTAAAGAGCTTGTCAATATTCTCTTCGGAAATTCCGACGCCGGTATCCGAAACGATTATATTCAAAATACATTCATCATTATTTCGATCGGTAATAAAAGTCTTCAGCTCGATCTGTCCGACTTCCGTATATTTGCATGCATTGGTCAGCAGGTTGATGATAATCTGCTTGATCCTCACTTCATCGCCGTAGAAGGAAGCAGGGATCTTCGGGTCAAAATAGACCACGAAATCAAGACGCTTCTCACTGATCTTCTGCTCGATATTATTCAGGATATCGTAAAATGTTGATGTGAAATAATATTCTTCGTTGATGATCTGCAGCTTACCTGCTTCTATCTTGGAGAAATCAAGGATATCGTTGATAATTCCGATCAGGGTCTTGCCGGAGCTCATTATGGCTTTGGCATGTTCTATTGCCTTGGGCTCTTTGGTATCACGAAGAAGCAGTTCGGTCATTCCGAGGATCGCGGTCATAGGAGTCCTGATCTCATGCGACATCTGCGCAAGGAACATACTCTTCGATCTGTCGGCTTCCATCGCCTTCTGCATCTTGATCTCGGCTTCGTCGTATTTTTCCTTCAGCAGAACCTGGGCTTCCTCGAGCATTTTGATCTTATTTTCCTGCTCGATCCTGATATCTTCGGCGGTAAGCACGGCACCTCTTTTCGCGATCGAAGATTTAATGCCGTTTTCAACTGCATCGGTCAGTGCATTTATACTGTTGTACTGGGTCGGGAAATACAGTTCGCACAATCCTATGCTCAGTCTTTTTTCAAGATCGTTCGGCTTGACGGGATCGCGTAAACAATTCCGAATCGTATATATAGCTTCGTCTTTATCTTCTTTATCTTTCAGGATGATCGCAAAAGTAAAGCTGCCGAAATAATACACATTCTCTGCATCAAAATGCTGGATCAGATATGCACCGGTCTTATTTACGATAAAATCTCCGTATGTCGAATCCTGCCCCTCCAAAGTAATGATATTGTCAAGAAAGCCATATCCGATTATGCAGCATTCTTTATTGGCTCTCTGCATTTCGGTAAGTTTCATCCTGAAACCGTTCCTGTTGAAGAGCTGAGTATCATAATCCACATAATCGTTTGCATTGTTCTCAAGAAGATACAGTGTCACTATTCCAATCGCGGAACCGAACCCGTCGAGCAGATATTGCGGGAAAACAACCTGAAGAACGATCGCTATGAATTCAAGGCATATGAAAATGTAATACGGCAGCCTTCTTCTGAGTGAAACGGTATCTTTGTGAAATGTCATTCTTGCCGCAGCAAAGATAAGATATAAAACAAGAAGTGCCAGCGATCCGTAGGTAAATGGACCCTGCTGGTATTCGCATTGCTCGTCAAAATAGAACACATATCCTGTGAACGGAGTTGTAACCAGAGCAAGGGCATATACGATGAACGGGATCTCAAAGGCAACAAGCTTGCCGGTACTGTGAAGAAGTGTTGAAAGGCTGTTGGTCGCATTTAGCGTATAAGCGCAGAATACTACCGCAAGAAATCCCGCGCTCAGGAAATACATAATATTGGAGATATAATTCAGACTTACCGGAACCGTATGCCTGTTTTGAAGCAGAAGAACAGACAGAAGATCGAAGAAAACACTTACTCCGGCAAGTATCAGAAGTAACGAATATGTTTTCATCTGAATAGACTTATATCTGCGCCTTGTAAAGAAAAAGACTGAAAATATAAGTATCAGGATCATTGCGGCTATATCATAGCTGACAACATAGTCGAACATAAAACCTTCTCCCCTCTTTACCTCCAGATAACTATAACTCCGTTCGGAGAATTGCTGCGTATCAGATCTTCAAAATCACCCTGAACTCCCGACCCGGACGGATAAGGAACCGTAACATCCAGATAGTAGTAAGTATTCTTAAATACCCCGCCTTCTTCCGGAAGCACTGTTTTTCTGCTTTTGAAAATGACTTTGGCCAGAGAACTGCAGTCGGCAAACGCAAATTCCTCTATGGTCTTGACCTTGGAATTGATCGTAACGGAAGTTATCCCTGTATTGCCGGCAGCCGCACCTTTTACTATCTTCTTGACGGTTTCGGGCAGTTCAATATCACCCCTGGCCGCGGAAGCGCTCACAAGAGATGTTTTCTTGGCATTCAGGAGTAATCCGGATTTGTCTGCACTGTAAGATTTGTTGCCTTTTGCAATGCTGATGCTTTCGAGTGCGGGACAATACATAAATGGATTGCCTTCGATCGTTTTAACATTCTTGGAGATGGTAACGCTCTCCAAAACAGAACAGTCCATGAAAGCTCCTCTTCCGATCTTGTGCAGTGACGTGGGAAGCTTCACCTTCGTAATGACCTTATTGCCTTCAAAAGCATAAGAACAGATCTCAACCGTTCCATCCGCAACTTCACACGAAGCTTTGACCGAACCTGAGCCCCACAGAAGTTTCTTCATGTCAGCAGAATAAAGGATGCCTTTTAAAAAAACAAATGCTTTATTTTCCGGATCGATCTCGATATCTGTCAGTCCATCGCAGTACGAAAATACACCGTTTCCTATACTTTCAAGCCCTGCCGGGATATAAACATGCTTAAGGGCCGAACATCCGGCAAAAGCCGAATCCCCTATCCTGGTCACGGTCCCGGGAATGGCTGCGTCCTCTATGTCCGTAAAGGCATATGCCGCATTTCCGATCTCGGTGATCGTATAAGTCTTCTTGCGATGCCTGATCCTTGCAGGGATATAATATCCGTCACCGGCTTCTTCCGGTGCTTTTTTCAGCGAAACGAGAAGATTCTCGGAATCAATTATCGTAAATGTAAACCCATCCTGCTCAAAGCTTTTATTTGCAGCCGAAGCTCCGGTCCCCGTATAAAAACAGCCTGCGATAAGTATCGCGGCAAGGACCGCACATATGGCCTTTTTGAAGATACTTCCGTTCAAAACTAACACCCCGTAACTTTATATCATAATATAAATGCCTTTTTAAGCGCATTCTGTGCTTCTTCGTACTTGAAGAGCATCAGGTTGCTCCTGACATTCGTTATTGCTTCTTCCTGTTCTTTTGTCAGATTGATGTTCTCAAACTGTTCAAGAACTTTCTCCGCCTCATCCGCATCAAAATCATCAAGAGCGGTATTGAGCTGAGCCGCCAGCCTGTTGATATTATCAATGTCGGCATTAACTTTCTGCTTGGTCTGCGTCGATGTACCTCTTACGCTGTTTTCACGCTGCAGTGCCGTATCGATCTTGCTCAGGAGTGATCTGTAGCGGCTGATGAGTGCACCCGCGTTTTCTTTGATATAATCGTAATCGCAGTTCTTAACTCTTTCCTCGTGCTCCTTGCACAGTTCGCTCAATTCCTCATCGCCTGCCGATGCGGTAACGCTCTTGATCGCGTGAACGGTTATCCTGTAATCGTCGTAGCTGTTCTGGTCTACATCGAACTTCAGCTTGGAGATCTGGTTCATTCCGTCATTGTAAATAACACGGAGCAGGTTAACATATGAGAAGTAATCATTGCCGCAAAGGCTGAGACCCTTCTTGACATTGACGCCTTCGAGGATTCCCGAAAGTCTCTGATACCACGAATGGTTCTCGAGTTCCGGATCCACATCGGGCATCTGCTGTACGGTCTTCTTTACGATAAGCCTGCCCGGAAGCAGATTGAGAAGCTCTTCCTCAAGGCTGTCTACATTCAGAGGTTTGGAAAGATAACCGTCAAATCCCTCTTCCTTGTAGATCTTGTCTGCACCGCTCATGGTCTGCGCGGTAAGAGCGACAATAGGCACCTTCTTCAGATGCTCAAGCCCCAGCGAATGGATCTTGTTCAGGGTCTCATGTCCGTCCATTCCGGGCATTACATAATCCATGAAAATGATATCAAATACATTGCCCGTTACGATATCAAGGCACTCCGCGCCGCTTGATGCGGTCTGCACTTCGATCTCATAACGTTCAAGCAGTTCCTTCGCAACAAACAGATTGACGATATTGTCATCAACTACCAGTGCTCTCGCGCCGGGTGCCTTGAACAGGAACCTTCCGCTCTTGCCTTCACCGAAGTTGATCTTGCCGATAGGATTGGCATCGACAACGAACTGAGGGATCGTAACAACGAACTTGGTTCCGACTCCGCTTTCCGTCTCAAATGAAATGCTGCCGCCCATCCTGTCAACAACATTTTTCGAGATAAGAAGTCCGAGACCCGCGCCTTTCTGCCTGTGGTCGTCCTTGGAGGAATTGACTGTCGAAGAACTGAATACGATCGCCCTTTCTCTTTCTGGAATACCCATACCGGTATCCTGTACCGAGAAGATAAGGTTGATCTTGTCCTCGGAAAGCCTTACACAGGAGATCTCGATCGCGATAACTCCGGAATTGGTGAACTTGCAGGCATTGTCAAGCAGGTTTGTAACGACCTGGATGATCCTGACATCGTCTCCGTGAAGTACCGAAGGGATCGATTCATCTACCGAGATCTTGAAATCGATATTCTTGTCGGAAATGGAAGGCTTCGATTTTTCCACTATGCTCTGTACCAGTTCCTTGAGCAGATAATTGGTTTCGATGATATCAAGCAGCTGTGATTCGATCTTGGTAAAATCGATAAGATTGTTGATAACGTGAAGAAGAGACGTGCTCGCGTCGGAAATGCTGTTAAGCTTCTCCTTGTATGCGTCGGGAAGCGAATTGTCGTTCAGCAGCACCTCATTCATCGCGATGATCGTGTTCATCGGAGTTCTAATCTCATGGGAGATATTGGCCATGATCTTGTTACGTTCGGCCAGGATCTGCTGATTACGCATCAGAGCGCTGCTGATCTTCTGATTCTGATATCCTCTGAATCGGATGATGATCGCACAATCAAAGGTGGTCAGGAGCAGGCTGAGCGCATAGAAAAGATATCCTGTCTCATTATTGTTGAAGATCGTCAGAATAAGCAGGATGATATTCAGCATGACGATGACGATACCCATTGCACCCGAAAGATCGGCGAGGAACAGGATCTTTTTGCCGCCTGAGCTCATCCTTTCCCTGTTCTTGTAATTTGTGAACAGAATAACTATCATGTTAAAGATTGAAAACCCAACACTAATAACGAGCAGTAAAACAGATAAAACGTTCATTGTATAAAGTCCTTTCTGCGAGCAGTTAAGGTCAAAAAACACATATATTTTACCATCGTCTATTGTACCACATAACTGTAATTTTGAAAAGAAAAATCTGATAGCTTTTGCTGCTGAGGTATGATAAAATGATATTAAAGTCAAAAGATCTGCAACATGAAATATTGCAGACAAAATATACAAAGAATTATCCTTCACGGAGGACCCATGTACAGAGTCGGAATAGATCTTGGCGGCACCAATATTTGCGGAGGTGTCGTCGATGAAAAGAATGAGATTATCGCAAAAGATGAACTGCTCACCCGCCACACCAGCGAGCCGGAGCTGATCGCGGCAGATATCGCCCGCATGATCTTCAGGCTTGCCGCCAGGCTCAATGTATCGATGTCGGCATTTGACGTGATCGGGATCGGTATCCCCGGCAGTGTTGAAAAAGACATCGTCAGAGATGCCAACAATATCGGCTTCTACGATGTTCCGTTCGCATCAATGGTCAGTTCAAGAACAGGTCTTCCGGTAACACTTATCAATGATACCAATGCTGCGGCAAGAGGCGAATATGTCGCAGGTTCGGGCAAAGGCGCCGCTTCGTTTTTCATGCTGACACTCGGAACCGGTGTCGGCGGCGCATATATTTACAAAGGCGATATCGTCGAAGGCTGCGATCTGGCTGCGGGCGAAATCGGCCATATGGTTATCCGTGTCGACGGACGCCAGTGTTCATGCGGCAGGCGAGGATGTTTCGAAGCATATTGTTCCGCTTCCGCCCTTTCACTCCGTGCAAGGGAAGCCGCCATTACCAACGAGTTCTGTCTTCTCAACAAATTTACCGACAACGATCTTTACAAGATCGACGGTAAGATGTTCTTCAAAGCACTTGCTGCAGGCGACAAGACCTGTGCCGACATTTTCGACAGTTATATGCGTGACCTTACCGCAGGCGTCGTCAATGTCATCAACCTGCTCCAGCCTGACGTGCTGGTTATCGGCGGCGGCCTTAGCGGCGTCGGCAATGTACTCCTGGATGACCTCAAACGTCGTGTCGCCGGCGAAGTTTATTCGCTCCATTCCGACACTCAGACCGAGATCCGTATCGCGTCCCTCGGCAATGATGCCGGTATTATCGGAGCGGTGTGATTCATACCCCATATTTGATCTTTATCCGCTTAAGCTTGGCTCCGAAGGGGTCTGCGAGGACGATGAGAAATATCAGGTTTGATACCGCATACAGTATTGTGTGCGGTATTGCTGCTGTTATCGAGGCAAGATACAGATCGATATCGAATCCCGCATTGTACCACAGCACAGTCCATACGTCCATTATCAGCGAAAATGCGATCCCGGATAATACTCCGTAGAGATATAGCAGGATCTTGTTGTCGATCAGCTTTTTCGCGATCATTCCCGCTATCCAGCCTATCAGGCCCCAGGCAAGCATCTGAAATGCCGTCCACGGTCCCTGTCCGAAATAGAAATTGGAAATGAGGGCCGAGAGGGATCCGACAAGGAATCCAGCTTCGCTTCCGAGATACATCGCCGTGATAACTGTAATTGCCGTTATCGGTTTGAAAAACGGTATGAACCTTCCGATCACACTGATGGCAGTCATGATCGCTACCAGCACCATTCTGCGCGTTCCCGTCGTCTTTTTCTCAAATCCCGCATAGAACAGTATCAGCGAGAGGAAAGCCACAGTGAGCGAAACTATCAGATGTTTCTGTTTGTCGAAAAGCAGTACTCCGGACACAGCGGCCGCAGGTATCAGGACAAAAGGGATCAGGATCTTCAATACGGATCTTAACCGCTGATTTTTAAAAACTATCAAATCTTCTCCCTCCTGTATCCAATACCGCCGCAAGCCCTTCAATCGTTGCCGCGCCCCCGCAGACTCCTCTGCTCATGCGACACGCGGCAGTCGTATACAGCCTGTTGTCAGCGAAGAATTCTTCCGTTCCGGTAAGTGCAGCTATCTTCCCATTGAAGCACAATCCGCAGCGGTCCGCGCAGACGGCGGCAAATTCAACATCATGGGTCACGATCAAAAATGTGATCCCCTCTTTTTTAAGTTCTTTGATCACACTAGCGAACCTGATCTTACACTCCGCATCCATTCCGCGCGTAGGTTCATCCATAAGAAAGAGCTTCGGCTGCGCGGCAAGAGTCTTCGCAAATGCAACCATCTGCTGTTCTCCGCCGGAAAGGTCATAAGGATGCTTGTCGGCAAACGGACGGATCCATTCCGCAACATTCGAAGGCAGAAGATCAAAACCACCCATGCTGTCGATCTCTTTTTGCACAGAATCATACAAAAACAGCGTCTGAACATCCTGAGGCATCATTGCGAGGCATTTGTTATAAAGACCCTGGTTCTTGTAATCCTTTATTTTCGTCGAAAATACCCTGACACTTCCGCTGTACGGCTTCAAAAGTCCGGCGGCAACATTCAGTGCGGTGGTCTTTCCGGACCCGTTACCTCCGAGCAGGCAGAAGATCTCACCTTTATTAACCGTAAGGTCAAATCCCTTTAAAACATCCGGTGAATACCTGTCGTAGCGGAAGAAAACCTGTTTCATTTCCAGTGCCGGATTTTTACGATCATTTTGATTCGTTTCATCGCCTCTTTTATTTTCATCTGCACTTTTTTCTATTCTATCCTTAATATTTTTTTCATCATCCGTGTTCGTCGCGGATTTATGCAATATTCCTTTATTTGAGCCCGTATCTGCGTTTCCGTTTTTTAAATATCCCCTTATAAACTCTCTTCCTTCTCTGATCGTGAGCGGACAATCAGAGTTTTCCCCAAGCATCCTGCTCAGCCTGTAAGGAGCCGGCAGAGTTTCGAATAATCCGGAACAAGCAGCCGCTCCGGCGATCACATCAGCAACCTTTCCTTCAGCAGCCACAGCGCCGTCATCGAGCACGATCATCCTGTCACACATCGGAAGAAGGTCATCCAGCCTGTGTTCGGCTATTATGACGGTAAGCGCAAAATCCTTATTGAGTTTTTCGATCGCCGAAAGGAACATTGATGCCGCAACCGGATCAAGCTGGGCGGTCGGCTCATCGAGGATAAGTATATCGGGATCGCATGCCATTACAGAAGCCAGATTCAGCATCTGAAGCTGTCCGCCGGAAAGTTCATTCACGTTCTTTTCATATAACTCTTCTATTCCAAAATATGCCGACATCTCGGCTGCCCGCAGAGCCATCACATCCTGCTTCAGGCCGTAATTTTCCATTCCGAAAACCAGCTCGTGCCATACTTTATCGGTAACCGCCTGTTCGTTCGGATTCTGCATCACAAATCCGGTTTTTACCGACGGATCACTGAATTCGATGCTGCCCGAAAATTCGCCGTACGGGCGCAGTTCCTCTTTGATCAGCCGGAGCAGGGTCGATTTGCCGCTTCCGGTCTTACCGCAGACAACGATCATCTCGCCTTCCCGGATATCAAATGAAACATTTTTTATAACAGGCTTATCGTCGCCCGGATATGTAAATGTCAGATCTTTGACACTAAGTATTTCCATCTGAAACTCTCCAAACTATCTATTAACACCGGAATCAACATAAGTATCGCAAATGTCACATAACCGGCTAAAGAAACAAAATTCAATCCGCTCATTTCAAAATGCGGATAAAAAACGGTATCATAATCACCTGTGATAAGCGCCGCTATCGACGGCCCCGTCAGCATGACCATGATCAGGATCAGGATTATATCGGCTTTGGTTATCGAAAATTTCCTGAAACAGGAGCGTTTTCCCGACCCGTACCCGCGTGCCGCCATGCTGTCAGCAGTTATTATGCCATTTTCGAGCCCCCAGGACACTGTCGCTGAAAAAACATTCATCCTGGCCTTCAGGCGGTCGATCGCATTATCGTCGCGGTTGATCCCCACTGCGGTCTGCGCCGCCCCGATCTGCCTGCTCTTTTCCTTCAGCAGCGGTATATATCGCAGTCCCATTGACATCACAAGCGCGGTTTTCGGTGATAACCTTCCGAACAGATACAACAGCCTGTCACTGGTCATAATGATCGAAAATACTCTGAACAGATACAGCACTCCGACTACCATGACTGCAGAATTGATGCCAAAAATAAAGGCCTGTGCCGTTATCGGATTATCATTTATAACAAACAAAACGGTTGCTCCGTTATGTGAAAACAAAGGCCGCAAAAGCGCAAGTATCAGACCGATCACAAGGAACAGCAAGTGTGTTCCGACCTTATGTTTTACCCGTTGTATCGAAAATTGTAACGCTCCTCCGGAAAAAGCGATCAGATGGAGCACCGGGTTCATCGTAAACATCGCAATAGTCACAACCGCAATATAATATATCGCGACCGTCAAGGGATTATGATCCCCGAAACGTCTCATCCGCTGCTCCTTTCCGCCGCTTTCAATCCAGGCTGTCATTCCCCAGATCCAAAGTATAGCACCACTCTATGACATCGCCGTCGCTTAGCTTGTAACCGGCACATCCGACCGATGGCAGCTGTCCGTTAACTTTATAGACCCAGCCTGACAGATCGCCGTAATCAAGCTCATACAGATAATTGATGCCTGAAATATATACAATATCCGAGCCTCCCTTATGATCCACACTGATACCGTACTGCCGTGCCGCCTCGATCAGAATATCATAAACCGTCTGGCCCTCATTGATCTCAAATTCCGTTTCTTTCAGTATGTATCCGTCATCCGGCACATACTCCGAATCCGTCATTCCCTGCAAAATATCACATTTTATCGACATCCTGACTTTCCCTACGGCTTCATCTTTTGGAACGCTTTCTGTGCCGTAGTAGCTTTCCGCGCTTCTTATGTCCGTAAATGCTACGGTAAGAATGGCGATTGCCGCAACGATCGCTACAAAAATATAGTTTTTCTTGTGTTTTTTCTTTATCGCAAATACAGCGCAAACAGCAGCTGACAACGCCAGGATCGCCGCTATCGCGTAGATCTTGTACGTGCCGGGGCGTTTTTCTTTACCTTTGCCTATATCTGTGCTTTTGTCTTTATCTTTGTTTTTATCATTGCCTTCATCTTCGTTTTTATCCGGAGATTCTTTACCGGAAATGTTATCTATGTTATCGGTTTCGGTATTTCCGACATCATCTTTCGTCCCTTTATCTTCTATCCGGGTTTCTATATTTCCTTCTTCTCCTGATCGGTTTTCTCCTATAACGTTTTCGCCTGTTTGGTCTTCTCCGTTTACGTTTTCTCCCCGTTCATCTTCCCCAATTACACTTTCTCCGGATTTGTCATCTTCGTTCCTGTCTTCTCCGATTACACTTTCTCCTGATCCATCTTCTTCAGATCTTTCTTCTCCTGCCTGGCTTTCATCATTTTCCGTTGTGTTTCCCGGTTGGCCATTATCCTCATTAGATATATCTCCAGCCCTACCATCATCATTTCCGTCTTCGCTCCCTCCATCACCGGTCTCATCATCGGTTGTATCGCCTCCGCGAAGGACCAGGGCTCTTCTTTCGCTGCAGGAATCAAGTACATAAAGCGGTGTCATCCCCTTCTTCATCCTGATATATGAAACAAGCGAATAAAAAACCTGCACCGTTGCCGTAGCGCTGAATTCATTATTTAGCTCATGGGAGAAACTACCATCCTCCAGAGCAAATTTGAACAATCCGTCAAATATAGTATTGGAATTTTTTATGAACCTTTCGTCTTTTGTACAATCTATTCCCAATGCCGAAAGACATGCCAGAACCTGGGCGGTACTCTCTGCATTTTCGACCCCGAATCCCTTATAGGCGCCGTCTTCAAGCTGGTATTCGGATAAAAATGCAACTCCGCGCTCAACAGCCTTCTTAAGCTTCCCAACGTCATATGCTGAGCTGCCTGTTCCCTGCCCCGTTTCATGATCATTTACACACGGCGCAAGTGCCTGCAATGCCATCGCGGTCACATCAATATCCCCATACTCACCCATCACCGACCAGCCGCCGTCTTTATGCTGTTCGGCGAGCAGTTTCGTAACAAGCTGGTCCTCGGAATATTTCCATCTCTCGGAAATATTGCCATCGGCAACAGTCCCGTCGTCGTAAATATAACCGTTATTTACCAGATGAAGTCCGAAAATAAGGCTCATGACGCCAAGTCCGCCTATCGTACCGTCGGACATGCATTTTTCGATATATTGTTCACCTGCGGAAATGCCTGTATCATTTCCGGATCCGCTTCGTTCCTGATCTTCCGATGTTGCGAGCGCCAAGGAAAACTTCAGTCTTGCGGTCGCATTTTTAACTTCATTTTCACTTATATATTTTTCAAGTAAGTTTCGATAAGATGCGAGCGCTTTCTCAATGCTTTTCTTCTCACTTCCGGCAAATCCCGGATATTGAGATATTCCAAGGATATACCACTCCGCCGTTCCTCCGATCCTTTCGGAAAGGACGCCGCGGATCCACGATCCGATATCGGAAGAATTATCGTTTTTGATGTTATAGTCAAGAATATTGGCGATATATTGGTCAACATCATAAACAACTTTAGCGGAGACCCTGGAGCCTCCGCTAAATACAAGCATCAAATAAACAATTAAAACCAGTACGGATCCTTTGATAATCCTTTTCATATGCCGATCACATCTCTATGAATATCATTCCTTGTTTACTTTATAAGTCAATCCGCCGAATACGATCGTATCGGGAACTTCGGCATTGTTATCATTCTTGTATACCACAACTTCACCTATGGTATCATTAATTTTGCTTGCAGGAACAACAACCTTGTACTGAAGTCCGGTTTCCTTGTCAACCGATGTCAGATTGCCCTTGTTGGGAACAACCCATACCTCGCAGATCGGAGTAACCAGGACAGTCTTCTTTCTCGTAGACTCGGCAGTTATAACATGACGCCCGATCGTGTTAAAGCTGAGCTTAACAACGCCCTTCTTGTTGACCTTTTTGTCGAGTTTGCTACCGTTGTCGATAATAACGGCATTCTTGACAGGTTTTTCATAAATTGAATAGTCAGAACCATATGCAAGATAAGTAAGCTTCAATTTGAAAGCTTCTTTTCTGTTGACTTCGATCAGACGATTATTAAAACGACTGTATTTGTCAGACCATTTTACAAGATCCTGGAAGCAGTATGCATCAACAAAATCGCCGTCTTCTACAGTGTCAGCAATGCCTATATCAGAAAGCAGACTATTCTTTCCGACGCCGTAACTGCCGCCGTTCTCTATTCCCCACAGTTTTGAGAGAGAATATCCTGTGTATCCGTACTGAGCAGCATCTACATAAGCATAGCCTGCATCAGCTCCGCCCGGATAATTATTATCATGAGCGATGATGAGCGCATCATTGATAGTAAGAACGCCGTCTTTGTCTATATCGGTTACATCAGTAGCTGCCTGCTCTAACTGGATCTTACCATTACCATCGATAATAGTAACATAAACCTTAACAGAAGTTGTTGGCGCAGGTGCGATCAGCATCATATCCTGATCGGCAAATACTTTCTTCGATCCACTAAATCCGCCTGCAGTAGTGATCATAAGCACTGCAGCCAGAACAAAAACAAGTAACTTTTTCAATCCAGCTTTCATACTTACCTCCAAAATAGTATTTTTATGTAAAATATTTTACTCTTTTGATGCAAATAAATCAACTGTATAAAATAAAGCATCACACCGGAGATAAAATCTCTGATGTGATGCATTCATTTTAATTCAAAATATTGTCATCAAACCATATTTCCGACAAACGGCGTTTCAATCATCCCCAGGGATTCTCGGTCGGATAAGGAAGGCTCTTCGGCTGGTTGTAAGCGATATCGCCTACACCGAGGAACTTGAATACTTCAAAGAGCTGCTTGCCGAAGTGGCCGAATGCAACAGCACCATGATGAGGATATCTCTTCTGGATAAGAACGTGACGATAGAAACGTCCCATCTCCTCGATAGCGAATACACCGATGCCGCCGAATGACTGTGTCTTAACGTCAAGAACTTCGCCCTGAGCGATGTATGAACGAAGAACACCGTCACTGTCGCACTGCAGACGATAGAAGGTGATAGGGCTTGCAGCGATATCGCCCTCGAGAGTTCCTCTGGTGAAATCGGGCTCGCTTCCTTCGGGCTCAAGAAGTCTGTGCTGGATCAGCTGATACTTGATAGCACGATCTCCGCACATCTTGCAGGAAGGAGTATTTCCGCAATGGAATCCCATAAATGTATCGGTAATGTCATATTTCTTATACTTCTTCTTGATGTCCTTGTCGTAAATATACTTCGGAACAGAGTTGTTGATATCGAGCAGTGTAATGGCGTCACCGGAAACACATGCACCGATGTACTCCGAAAGAGCTCCGTAAATATCAACCTCGCATGCTACGGGAATACCGTGTGAAGCGAGACGGCTGTTTACATAGCAGGGCTCAAATCCGAATGTCTCGGGGAATGCAGGCCAGCACTTGTCAGCAAATGCAACATACTTGCGGGCACCCTTGTGCTTTTCAGCCCAGTCAAGCAGAGTCAGCTCAAACTGTGCCATACGTGCATTGAGCTCTTTATAGAACTTGCCCTTACCCATTTCCTTCTCCATATCCTTGCAAACTTCAGGGATACGAGGATCATTCTCATGAGCTTTGTAGCTTACGAACAGATCAAGTTCGGAGTTCTCTTCGATCTCAACGCCAAGCTCGTAGAGACCCTTGATGGGTGCGTTACATGCAAAGAAGTCCTGAGGTCTGGGACCAAAGGTAATGATCTTAAGGTTCTTAACGCCGATGACAGCACGTGCAACCGGAACGAAATCAGCGATCATCTTCGCGATATCCTTGTCGGTTCCGACAGGATACTCGGGAATATAACCCTTCAGATGACGCATTCCAAGGTTGTATGAGCAGTTAAGCATACCACAGTAAGCATCGCCTCTGCCATTGATCATGTCTCCGTCGCCTTCTGCAGCGGCAACGAACATAACGGGACCGTCAAAGTCCTTGGCAATAAGAGTTTCTGGAGTCTCAGGACCGAAATTGCCGAGGAAAACAACCAGCGCATTGCAGCCTGCCTTGTTAACATCAGCTACGGCCTTAAGATAATCAGCTTCGTTCTCTACAGTAACGGGACATTCATAAAGATCGCCCTTGTACGCCTTCTTGATAGCGGCGCGGCGCTTCTTTGAAAGCTCGATCGGGAAACAGTCACGGCTGACTGCGATGATTCCGAGCTTTACATCGGGGATGTTCTTAACTTTCTTTAAATCGATCATAATCTTCTCCTTTTTTATTTTTTGTCAGACTTTCCGCATCACAGTCTCGCTACACCAATGCGGAACAGCCCACTACTACCAAAATAACACAATTCGCGGCATTTAACAACTGTTTTTTCAGTTTATATAACTATCTCTTTTTCGAATAATCTTTAAAACGCTAATATGTGCTAAATCTGATTAAATACTAAATTATTACTTGGATATAATAAATCAAATAATTTTGTTTTTATAACTGTGAATATTCTTATTTTCTGTGAATTTACAGTATTTCAGGGATTCCACGCTGAGTGTGTTTCGGGCAAACAATCTGCACAAGTTGATGAATTTCTTAGCCGGTCTGAGAAAGCACATTTGAAAAAATCGCAACTGTCTGAGCGTTAGCGAGTTTTGCGATTTTTTCAAACGGGTGTGCTTTTGAAAAGCGGCTTAGAAATTCACAACGCGGAAGCCGTTTGCTGAAACATATTCAGCGTGGAATTCCGTGACTAAGTTAGTCAACTACATTAACAAATCGCGACTTAGTAGAACTCCTTGAGCATCGGATACAGCTTGACGAATTTGCGATACTGCTCTTCGTATCTGGCTGCGATCTCGGGATCGGGATCGACTGTATCGATAACTTTGACAAGCTTCGATGCGGCTTCTTCTACCGATGCGTACTCACCGCAGGCAACCGCTGCAAGCATTGCGCCGCCGAGTGCGGGTCCTTCCTCGCTCTCGATGACATCAACCTTGAGATTCATAACATTTGCGATGATCTTCTTCCAAAGAGGGCTCTTGGCGCCGCCGCCGCAGATCTTGGTGCGGGTCAGCTTGATGCCGCAGGCCTTGGCAACCTCTACGGAATCACGAAGTCCGAAAGCAACGCCTTCAAGGACTGCCTGGGTCATATCAGCTCTGGTCGAATCCATCGACATACCGATAAATGCAGCTCTTGCGTCAGGATTGTTATGAGGTGAGCGCTCACCCATAAGATAAGGCATGAAATAAATATGATTGCGTCCGAGCATGTCGTCGGTAATGTCCTTCTGCTCTGCGCCGTAATCCTTTGTTCCGATGATATCATCCATCCACCACTTGTTGCAGGATGCTGCGCTCAGCATGCAGCCCATCAGATGGTAGCTGCCGTCTGCGTGGCAGAACAGATGGATCGCGGGATTGTCATTCTTGCTGAACTGCTTGCTGGAAATAAATACAGTTCCCGAGGTTCCGAGGCTTATATTGCACATTCCGTCGCCAACGGTTCCTGTTCCTACCGCTGCCGCAGCATTGTCGCCGCCGCCTGCCGCAACCTTGACATTCGCACCGAAGCAGAATTCCGCAGCGATCTCGGGCTTCAGTGTTCCTACTGTCTCATAGCTCTCGTACAGCTTGGGCATCTTGTCTTCCGTAACACCACAAATATCAAGCATTTCCTTGGACCATGCACGATTCTTGACATCGAGCAGGAGCATTCCCGAAGCATCGGAAACATCGGTACAGAACGAACCGGTGAGCTTGTATGCTATAAAGTCCTTGGGAAGCATGATCTTCTTGATCCTGGCGAAATTGTCGGGCTCATTTTCCTTAACCCAGAGGATCTTGGGAGCGGTAAATCCTGCAAATGCGATATTTGCAGTCATTTCGACAAGCTTATCCTTGCCGATCACATTATTCAGATAATCTGTCTGTTTCTGGGTACGTCCGTCGTTCCAGAGGATCGCGGGACGGATAACATTGTCATCCTTGTCAAGGATAACAAGTCCGTGCATCTGGCCGCCGAAGCTGATCCCGGCTACCTGAGACTTATCGCATTCAGCGGTAAGTTCCTTGATGCCTGCCTTAACCTGTTCCCACCAGTCCTCGGGCTTCTGCTCCGACCAGCCGGGATTCGGGAAAAACAGCGGGTATTCTTTTGATACGATCTTCTTGATCGCGCCGTTGCCTTCCATAAGAAGCAGCTTAACGGCCGATGTTCCGAGATCTACACCTATGTATAACATATATTTCCTCCTGGTTTATTTTCGTAAATAACATCTCAATCGCTTAGGACCTTTTATATCG
>JAFZNE010000134.1 GCA_017553035.1 Lachnospiraceae bacterium | reverse complement strand
GTAGGCGTGGGCGCTACTGTCGGTGTAGGTGTACCTGCCGATACCGGTGTGGGCGTCGGCGTAGACAATTGATTCGTTATGTCCGTGCTCAAACCTTCCTGCCCGTTGTCCGGATCGGTTTCCGCTCCTGAACTTTTATCACCCAGCAGTCCGGAGAGATTGTCATTCTTGCCCGCATCCGCAGACTCGTCCGATGCGGCATTGCTGTTTTTCATCCTTTCTTCGAGCCGAACATTGGGGATTATGATCACCAGAAAAACAAACAGTGAAAAAATGATCCCCGTCCCGACTCCTCTCATATAATATTTTAATTTCATTAACGATCCTCCGAACCTTACATCTTATCTGCTGCATTTTCCGGGCTGCTGCCTGTCATGATAAAACCCCACTTCAACTGACAAAGCGGGGTTATCCGTAAAGATTTATGATCAGCCTGACTTCGCCCTGCCCCATGCCTAAAAGTTTTGAAATCTCCATGACCGATTTGCCCTGACGATGAAGAGCGATGATTTCCTCATTTCTGCTCAATGACTGGTTGTCACGGCCTTCGGCTTCAATAGGCGCTGATGCAGGCTGCTGCGTAGTCTTCTTAACAGTATTCTTGGGAGCGGAGGCCACCGTCTTACGCACTCCCGGCTTCGGACCCGTTGTAGCTGTTTTGGCTTTTTCTTCTGTTGTGGTATTCTGCCGTACCTTTGCCGTTTCTGCCGGCATAGTGGTTGTTGTCGGTGTAGCGGCAGGTGCTTTCTGCGGTGCCTGAGGCGGTATATTTTTAACCGTACTGTCGGCAGTACGAGCCTTCACTGCCTCATTAGCGCGCTGAGCCTCCATAGCTGCCTCGGCTTTGATCAGCTTTTCGCATTCGATCCTTACGTTCTCCAGCTTGGTAACCGTATCCTTCAGCTCATCTTCTTTATCATTGAGCATCTGATACAGGAAAACTACTTCTTTATGATTGCTGTTGATCTTTTCGAGAACCTGATCCGAATATTCACCGACAGCGATTATCTTATCGTTTGATAATGCCTCGAGTTTATCTTCGCTTTCAGCTATCAGCATATCGGAGCGGCGGTTCATGTCTTCGATCGCATCGGCACCGATCCTGCGGATCGCCTCACCGGTCACGGTCGAATCCGATGCTCCCTGATTCCTCGTATATCTGCTGCTGTTATCCACGATAAAAAAGCTGATGATGATAAAGGCGGCACCAAGAATGAATAATGCTATTTCCAATCCTGTCATGGTATTATTCTCTCTTATATTCTGAAATCTATCCCTCCGGGATGGTCCGTCATATTGACGATCCCTTTTTCTTTTTCGGAATGTTCTTTCTTATCCTTGTGTCCGTTCTTGTCACGGCCGTCCGCATACTGTCCGTTTCCGCCGTCCTTCGCGTCATAACGGTAATCGGGATTTTCCGTCTCCGTAGCGGCCACGGTACGCATGCTGTCGGCATCGGATTTGGCTTCGGCCTGCTGCATCATACCGGCCTGCTGCGCATTTTCCCGAACCTGTTCACCGTGCCTCACGTTCACGGCTTCCTGGGACTTCGGGATCATAGTGTACATTTCTAACGGAGTAATCGACATAAAACCCTCCCGTTCGTAAACGACCTACGGTCATCTTAAAACGCTCATTACCGATGCGGCATCCCCGGCCGGCGCTTAATAAGCGGCAACTCGTACATCCGCGCCGTCTCTTACAAGTCTGCAGTGCTTGGTTTCTTTTCTGATAAATGTAGTAACATTCGAAACCGTAACCTTACATCCGGGATAAATGATATCATCCACAAGGATATATCCGCCGGTCGAATTTTCAAGCTCATTCATGATCTCGTTGATCCTGTTGTTGATCTCATCGGCGCGTTTCTCAAGTTCCTTGGTCCTTGCGGAAAGCTGCTGGAATTGCTCGAGTTTCTCGGGCGGCAGCTGTTCCCGGTTCTTGATCTTATTGGAAATAAAGGCGATTATCTTTGCTGCCTTGTCGATATTCGCATTGATCTCGGACAGCTCGGCTTCAAGACGTTTCTGTTCTTCCGTCAGTGCCATGTTCACACCGACCTCTACCGATGTATCCGTTCCCATCGAAGAACCGATGGTCTTGGCCTGGATATTGCGTCCCGACCTTACCGTACTTCCGGTAATAAAGCCTTTTTTGCCACGCGATACGATCTCGCCGCCGGCCGTAACATTGCTGTGCATGATCGATTCGGTCTGTATGAATCCGCCTGCTTCCGCATTTGCACTCTCTATGAATTTGGATACTATATTGGTCCCGGCTTTCAGCATTCCCCTGCCGGTTCCCTGTATGCCTCGCTTTAAGACGATCTGTCCGCCGGCGATCAGCTCCGCGCCTTCAACGATGCCGTCAACGATTATATCTCCGCTGGCCTCAACCCTGTAACCGGTATTAACGTTGCCGTTTACATGGACATTGCCGTTATACATGATATCGCCGGTCGTAGGATCTACGTTGGCCGGAACAACATATGTATCGGAAATAAAGATCTTGCCTTCAACAATGGATGCATGCCCGTTAACTTCGCTTATGAGCTGCAGTCTGTCTTCCGAAAGCTTCGCATTTCTGACCTGCTGAAGGAACTTGACCGCTACTTTCTGAGGTTTGATGGGGCGTCCCATAACATCGGTGCCGGGCTTGCCCATGTCCGCAGGAGTAAGTGTTGCTATAACCTGTCCCGCTTCCACATGGCTTACGTTATCAAGCTGATGGAAATCAACGGAACCGTCTTCATTTAATTTGGGTTTACGTGTCAGATCTGTATTGAAATGATATTCTATAACAGCGTCATGTCCCTCTACGGGAGGCTCTGCTACGGCCAGGACATAGTTTGTACAGTAATGTCTGTCCTTGATGTATTTATCGATCTCATCTTCGCAAATGCCAAACTTGACGCCCTGTCTGGCAAGCTGATGAACGATATCGTCCTTGGTAAATTCCCTGCCTCCGGTTGCGGGCGGGTAAAAACGTACTTCCGCGGACATAGCCTCGTGCAACACCGAAATAGATAAAGATTCATCGAAGCTTCCGACTGAGAGCGTGGTTATCCTCGCATCTCTCTTGGCCAGAACTTCGTTGGCATTCTTCACGGTATCATAGACTATATTCTTGGCATAATCTATATTGTATCCGTCCAGATAGCGGGTAACCTCGGTTGCGTCGCACAATTCACCGCCTTCTTCGGGAGGATATATAACTATATATGCTCCGTCTTTTCTCTTTTCGAGTTGAAAATACCCGTTTCTCATGTACACCCCCAACAATCTTGTCCAATATTAAATGTCACCCCAAAAACATTTCCATTCCGTCACCCAGACGCTGCTTCATCTTCATCAGTGCCTTGGAATGAAGCTGTGAAACTCTCGATTCTGAAACGTCCATAGTCTGGCTGATCTCTTTCAGAGTCAGATCCTCGTAATAATACAATGTTATTACCATCTTTTCTTTGTCGGTCAGGGTCTGAATCACCTCAAGCAGTATCCTTTTAAGTTCTTCCTTTTCAACGACCTTCTCGGGCTGCATGTAGTCCTTGTCGGCCTTCGGTTCGACTCTCACTTCTCCCTGTTCCATGTATTCATCAAGTGAGATGATATTGGTCATCTTGGTCTCGTTCTGCATATCGCAGAGCTCATCCATCGATATTCCGAGTTCGTTGCAGATCTCTTCGTCGGTAGCCAGATGGCCGGTTTCGGATTCGATCTTCTTGTATGCATTATCCAGAAGCTTCTGTTTCTGTCTTACCGTACGGGGGATCCAGTCCATCTTGCGGATCTGGTCGAGGATCTCGCCTCTTATCCGGAGGGACGCATATGTTTCGAATTTGACACCCTTGTCATAATCAAACTTGTCTATGGCATCAATAAGTCCGAAAACACCATAGCCGCACAGGTCGTCAAACTCCACGCTGTACCCCAGATACATGCTGAGTTTACCGGCCACAAGCTTAACAAGAGGCGCATATTCTATAATAAGCTTCTCGCGCAGTTCCGGCGTCTTACCGGCCGTATACTCCGCCCAGAGCTTCTCCTTATCTGCTGCCATACCCTACTTAGATCTCCTCTCCGTTATTCCCTTCAAAAGAACCTGCCCTGCTCCAGTCGTCTTCTTCCGGCTGTTCGCAGGCTTCAGCCGTCTCCTGCTCCTGGGCGGCTTCCTGTTCGGCTCTTTCTCTTTCCTCTTCTTCGAGCCTCAAGCGCTCCTCTTCTTCTTCCTTGGCGCGTCTGGCTTCTTCTTTTTCCTTCTCTTCGACCTCCGTTTTGATCGAAGTATATACCTTGTTAACTATCAGTCCGATGATCATGAAAACGATCAACGATACAAAAACCGCGATCAGCGTAGGTAAAAGTCCCGCATGTCGTAATATACAACATATACAGGCTACCAGTCCGCCCGTCAGTGTTATGATAACAGCAAGTGGTTTCTCTTTCAAACTGAACTCCCTAAGATCAAATAATCTTCAAAGGTTTGCCGATAGCCTTGATATACAATTCCGATGTTTCGGGATAAAATTCTATTGTCCGGCCATAATTGGCGCCGCAATCCTCTGCAAGGATCTTTATATTATAGCTCGCAAGTACTTTTCTTACTGCCTCGGCATTACGTAAACCTACTCTGAGCATATCATTATTCGTATTAAATGCAAACATCTGAGCCCCACCGGCGATCTTGGCGCTGAGACTGCTTTTGGTAACGCCAAGTTTTTCAAGTTCCAGGATCAGCTGTTTTATCCCGGTATCGGCGAATTTTGCAAGATTTTCATTATTCTTCGTCGCAGTACTGTCCGGAAGCATTACATGGACCATTCCGCAGATCTTCTTGCGGGGGTCGTACAGAACAACACCGATACAGGATCCGAGCCCCAGTGTAGTAATTGCATCAGGAGTCTTACATGTATTAAGATCAGCCATGCCGACTTTGATCATATTAACCATAACAAATACAGCCCTTTTTTATTTATTGATAATCCACCTACATCCCAAGTGCGGAAAAGATCTTGTCAAATGATTCCAGTGTAGGTATCAGTATAAAATATCCGTCAACCTTCAGGTCCTCTTCATTGAATTCCGACTGTATCAGTAATGCCTTATCGCTGACTTTGCCGTATTCGATAGCGGGTACCGAAAGGATCGCGCCTGCCATATCAACAGCCAGTGAAGGTACGGTTGCGGTAATGGTCAGATTGGTCAGTGTGGAAATAGCCGACAGGTAGGCGCCTGCGATAATGTTTCCGAGCTCCTGGAGAACAGAAAGATCCATTTCACCGAAATCGGCGTCCGGTGCCATAGCGGGTGCCCCGTTATTGGTCAGTATCGTATTGATAACGCCGATAGCCGAAGATCGATCCATAAGGAACATCATCATTCCGTCAAGATCGCTCTGTAAGCCCAGAAGAATACCGACAACAATATTCTCCGCGCCGCCGATGACCTCGGCAAGCTCCTTGAATTCAAGGAACTTGATAACCGGAATGTTCATGTTGACCTTCAGGTTCATCATAGTCGAAATGGCTGTCGTGGCATTCCCTGCTCCGATATTGGACAGTTCCTTCAGAACGTCAAATTCCATATCGGAAAACTCTTCCAAATGATCATGTACCATATCAATCCTCCAAAACAGATTCTTAAAAACACCGACAACAAGGCAGACAGATTCCCCCGAAGGAAACCTTACCACCTTGTGTCGTATGAATAATATTTGATTTACTCTTTTGCGTCCTTCTCGGAAACAACGGCAGGAATGTTCAGAAGGGAAATAAGTCCTCCGTCATGCTTGCCTACTCCGAAAATGAAGCTCTTGTCATCCTGGTTGGCGGATGAACGCTCGATCTCGTCATCAACAAGATTGACAACTTCCTTTACCTCGTCAACTATGAAACCGATAGCTGCCTGCTGTTCGGGTTTGATGATGAGGATCCTTGTCTTGTTGTCGAACTCATCGGGATCCTTACCGAACTTGATACGCAGGCTCATCACGGGGATGATCTCGCCGCGGATGTTGATCACGCCGTAAAAGTAAGGCTGTGCCTTCGGAACACGTGTGATCCTCTGCATTTTAACAATGTTGTCGATATACTTGATATCTATTCCGTACTGCTCATTGCCGACTATAACACCGATATACTGTGTCGCGTCAAGAGTAGTCGCCAGATTTTTATTATCAGCCATGATATGCCTCCTCTAATCCTCTACTCATATAGTCCGTCTATATTATGTTCACGTATTCCCGGTCTGTTCTCAAACCAAAGTATTGGCATCGAGAATAAGAGCGATCTCGCCGTCGCCGAGAATAGTAGCACCGCTGATCATCTTGCAGTTGTTGATATATTTGCCGATCGACTTGATAACGATCTCGAGCTGACCGATAAGGTCATCAACGATAAGACCTGCAAGCTTGTCTCCCTTGGTTACTATAACTACAGTCAGATTCTCGGCATCCTTCTTGGAATCCGGAACATCAAGGATCTTGTCAAGGCGTACAAGCGGGATAACGCTGCCGCGGAGATGGATAACCTCCTTGCCCTCAACAAACTTAACCTCTGAAACCTCGATATCTTCAATAGTCTGGATGCTTCCGAGAGGAATAGCATATTTTTCATTACCGATAACAACCATAAGTGCCTGGATGATCGCAAGTGTAAGAGGAAGTCTGATCGTAAATGTCGATCCCTCGCCGAGTACTGTCTTACACTCAACATTACCGCCCAGTGCTTCGATCTTGGTCTTAACAACATCAAGACCTACGCCACGTCCGGAAATATCGGAAATCTTTTCTGCTGTGGAGAAGCTCGGTCTGAACAGCAGGTCGACGATCTCCTTGTCTGTCATCGACTCAGCCTGTTCCTCGGTGATCGTGCCCTTCTCGATCGCTTTGCGCTTAACCTTCTCTACATCGATTCCGCCGCCGTCATCCCTTACTTCGATGATTACGTTATTGCCCTCCTGATAAGCGTCGAGGAAGATCGATCCTACCTCGGGCTTGCCTGCGGCAACACGTGCCTCGTTACTTTCAAGACCGTGGTCGGCTGCATTACGCAGGATATGCTGCAGGGGATCGCCGATCTCGTCGATAACGGTACGGTCGAGCTCGGTCTCCTCACCTGTCATGTACAGTTCCATCTTCTTGTCAAGCTTCTTGGAAAGGTCTCGGATCATACGAGGGAAGCGGTTTACAACGCTCTCGATAGGAACCATTCGAACCTTCATAACGCTCTGATGGATATTGGTCGTAATTCTCTCAAGGTATTCAACCTGCTCACGGACGTTGCCGTTGCGGACTTCGTCGTTGGCAAGCTCGGTGGGAGAAATGGCAACAAGGCCGTTCTTGGCGATGATCAGCTCGGAAACGAGGTTCATCAGATCATCCAGTTTCTCGATATCAACACGTACCGAACGGTTGACAACGGGCTTGCCCTTTGCGGGAGCTGCCTTCGTCTCTGCGGGCTTGGCTGTGGCTGCTGCGGGAGCGGTTGCTGTAGCTGCAGCGGTTGCTGTACCCGAACCCGAAGCTGCGGTCTCTGCCGGCTTGGCAGCTGCCTTGGGCTCTATCTTCTTGATATGTGCGTCCTTGATCTCGGAAACGTTCATTACCGCTGCCTTAAGTGCATCCTCTTTGGACTTGGTAAGAACTACTACCGAGAAATCAAAGTCAAATTTTTCATCCTCAACTGCCTGTGCATCGGGAACGGACTTGATGATCTCTCCGTGCTCCTCCAGAGCCTTGAATACAAGGAATGCTCTGGCTGCCTTGAGTACACAGGTCTCCTGTATCTCAACGTTGATGCCGTAAGCCGAAAGTCCTTCTTCGGCAGCCTTGGAAATAGCCTCATTCTCTGTTTCGTTGATAGTCAGAACATCCAGGCCGTTGGTTGTCGTCGGTGCCGCAGGAGCTGCTTCGGGTGCCGCGGGAGCTGCTGCTCCGGAATCGGCTGCCGCAGGAGCCGCATCACCGCCACCGCCGTTCAGACCGATCTCAAGCTCTTTCGCAAAAAGATCGATCAGATCCTGGTTGTCGTTGGTTCCTTCATCCTGGGTGTTGATGATATTGTCAAGATATCCCTCGAGAGCATCAAGACCTCTGAAAAGACCATCAACAAGATTGGATGAAACCTTCATCTTGTCATTACGGATTTCCTGGAAAACATTCTCCATGTCATGGGTAAGCTTCTGCATGCGCTTATATCCCATGGTACCCGCCATACCTTTCAGCGAGTGCGCCGCACGGAAGATCTCATTGATCGTTTCTTTGTTCTCAGGCTCTTTTTCAAGCACGAGAAGCTGTTCATTAAGACTCTGCAGATGTTCCTTTGTCTCTTCGATGAAAATTTCCAAATATTGGCTTACGTCCATATCAACCTCCATATAAATTTGGGATCAGCGGGTGCCGACTACTTTTTTAATAGCATCCGCAATAGAACCGAGCGGTACGACCTCATCGGTAATGCCTGCCTCGAAAACCATCCTGGGCATACCGTAAACGGTACTTGAAGCTTCGTCCTGTGCTATTACGTACAGGTTCTTCTTCGTGCCCAGCTTGCCGATCCCGCGGGTACCGTCACTTCCCATACCCGTAAGGACCACGCAGGTTATCTCATCAAAATCCAGATCGTACAATGATTCATACATGATATCGGCACAAGGTCTTAAGGAATCACGCGGAGGTTCATTGCCAAGCTCTATGCAGTAATCGCTGCCCCGCTTGACAAGTCTCAGATGATTTCCTCCCTTGGCGATATAAACATGTCCTTTCTCGACGATCTCGCCGTCAGCCGCTTCCGAAACCCTGATCTGCGACATCTCGTCAAGACGAGCCGCAAGACTTCCGGTAAAACCTGCCGGCATATGCTGTACAAGAAGTACAGGAGCATTAAGATCTTTCGGCAGCATCGGTATCACCTGCTGCAGAGCCTTGGGACCACCCGTCGAGCAGGCGATCGCGACAAGCTTGCTGGCACCTGCCCCGACACTCTTATGCGGCTGTTTCTTGTACGATGTTACCCTGACATATGACATCGGCCCGCCGTTGTCGCGTCTTGGTGCGACGGCAGGAGTAGCAGAAGGCACAGGTCTCTCCGCTTTCGGTGCTGCGGAAGGTGCACCCTGACCGTCCTCGCTCCGCGACATCTTCAGGGCTTCGCACATGTAGGTGATGATCCTCTCACCGAACTGCTGGCTCTTTGTTTCCACAAAGCTGTCAGGTTTGGTGATAAAATCAAACGCTCCGAGTTCGAGACACTTGATGGTCTCCGCTGCACCCTGTTTGGCGATGGTACTTACGATCAAAACAGTGACCTTGATCTTTTCGGAATCGAGTTTCTCGAGAAGCTGGATCCCGTTCATCTTCGGCATATTGATGTCGAGGATGACAATGTCATATTTCGAAGGGTTGGCTTTGATAAGTTCGTAGGCTTTCAGCCCGTCTGCGGCTGTTTCTGCCAGTTCAAATCTCTTATCAGCCACTATTATATCAGACAGTACCCTTCTCATGAGTGCAGAGTCATCAACAACCAGTACTTTTTTACCCATTTTTATCCTCACATTCCCATATCTTTCTGTCTTTGTTTTCTTTCTTCGTTAAAGATATACCTTACGATCTTTTCCCTGATCTCCTTCGGCATATTTATGAACTCGGCACGGTGAGAGTTCTTCAGCGCCCTGTCAGGAAGGCTTTCGGACGCGATTATCTTGGCGAACAGGTCGTATGGAGCCGCATCCGCATCATCGAGAAGGAGCGTGATCCTTATAAAATCACCTTTGGCAAGTTCCTCATTCGAGTAGAATTTGATACCGCCTCCGGAAATATTGACCATCGAGCCTTCATTCTGTTCGGGTTCTATCGTTTTCAGGCGGACCATCATGTTTCTCCGGTCTATATCATCGTCGAACTTGTTTGTAGCCAGAGCCACTATGATCTTTTTCTCTTCCTCGATAAGCTTATGATAGTTCAACGGTCTGCTCTTTTCAAGTCGGAAATACTGCCTTCTCTGGTCCTTTATCAGGTCGGAAATAAGCTTCGCAGCCAGAAAATACATGTTGTTCTGTTTGAAACGATTGGTTATTTCGCCTTTGCAGACATAAATGCCGTTTGTTGTGATGAACCTGAATTCAAACCTTCCGCCTACCTCGAGCGGAACCAGATGCCCCGATTCGATCGGTACGGAAATATTGATATTCCATTCATCAACAAAATCCAGGAGCTGGCTGTTGTACAGCCGCCCCTCGACCCCGTCGATCCTGCCTGCCACGGCAAGCCTTTTCAGTTCAATCCGGTCACCGACCTTCAGAATATTCTGGATCATCTGTTATCCACCCTGCATCATTTTTTCCTGTCAATGTTCTTCATCCATCTGTTGAAAAGCTGGGCTATCCCTCTGCCCTCTTTCTCTTCAACCTTGATATCAAGCAGCTTGCCCGCGATCGCATTGATCTCCTTGGAGGTCGATGAAGTAGGGAATCCTATCGTTACGGGTTCCTGCTTCATTATCGCCTTCTGGCAGTTGACATCCTGATGTATGCCGCCGAGATACTCGATCTTAATATTAAGGAATTTTTCCACTACAACCCCAAGCTTGTTGTGGAGGGTCAGGCCCTCTTCCTCATCTTTGATCCTGTTGGCGACCATCTTGATACTTGTTGTTTCCCTCGCATAATCACTCTTTCTGTTAAGAGTCTTGAGCAATGCATATGCGTCCGTGATTGAAGTCGGTTCCGGTGTGGCAACGATCAGAACTTCGTTGCTTGCGGAAACGAACTCCAGTACCGAATCCGCGATACCGGCTCCCGTATCGACGAGGATGATATCCGCGAGTTCATCAAGTTCATACAGCTTCTGGACCAGATAAATGACCTGGTCCCTTGTCAGCCTTGACAGTTCCTGTATGCCCGAACCGCCCGAAATAAAACCTATTCCTTCGGGACCTTCGGTGATTATTTCCTTAAGATCCTTGCCTCTGAACATCAGATCGGCAAGGTTGTATGTCGGCCGGATCCCCAGCATTACCTCGATATTGGCCAGACCGAAGTCCGCATCCAATATGATAACGCGTTTGCCCATGCGCGACATCTGTATCGCAAGATTCACGGTAAGCGTAGATTTGCCTACACCGCCTTTTCCGCTGGTAACCGTAATGACCCGGGACACCTTGCGAACTTTTTTCTGCTTATTAACCAGCTTACGTAATTGATCGGCCTGATCCATCAGTTCGCACCCCCTAACAGCTGCCTTGCTATGGTCTGTGCGTCTATCCTGCTGATATCATTGGGCACTTTCTGACCGAAGGTCGCATACGAGAGCGGCCTTCCCGTTAGCAGTTTGATATTGAAAATATTACCTGTACAAGCACTCTCGTCGAGCTTGGTAAAGATCAGCCTGTAATCGGTGATCTCCGAATATGCCTCGGTAATACTTATAAGGTCTTTATATTTGGTCGTGACGCTCAGGACAAGATATACTTCCCTTTCATCCTCCGGGATCGCCCTGATCAGTCTTTCGATATCATCCTTCTGTTCCTTGTCACGATGCGAACGTCCTGCCGTATCTACCAGCACGATATCATAATTCTTCAGGTCATCATGGGCCTGGCTGATCTCCGCCTCGTTATAAGCCACAACAAGCGGCACCTGCAGGATATTGGCATAGCTGTGAAGCTGTTCCACCGCCGCGATCCTGTAGGTATCGGCGGTAAGCAGCGCTATGTTGAGTTTCTTCTCCAGCTTGAGTTTGGACGCGATCTTGGCAATGGTCGTGGTCTTGCCGACACCGGTAGGTCCTATGAAGAAGATATACTTGCATTTGCTGTTACCGATATCGATAACTTCGGCCTTTCCGAGTTTCAGGACGATCTTCTGGTAGATCGCCGAGAGGATGTTCTCGACGGGCGCATCCTTTTTCAGCTTAGGCTCAACCTCGCTTATTATCTGGTTTATATACTTCTCATCGACTTCATTTTCGATGAGCTGATTGTAAATAAGCCTGATACATGCGACATTCCTGTCACTCTCGTTCTCCTGCCCGCTCTGCGCTTCCTTTTCACGCGGCTTTGCATTGTCCGCGGTCTCGTTCTTCTTGCTGATGGTCTTCTCGATCATCGTCGTAAGATTGCTCAGCTGTTTCTCGATCGCCGCAGTATCGCTGAAATTGACCGGGTTTTTCGAAGCCGTGTCCGATTCGTCTTTTTTACTGTCCTCATCGTCGAAAATGATGTTCGGATTGTTCATGAAGAGGTTGCGCGCCGTCTCTTTGCGCGAAAGCTCATTCTTAACGGGTGAATCGTCAACGGCCGCGGTTATTTCGTACGAAGGTTTCTTAAACAGCGCCATAAGACCATGAGGAATGTTTTCTTTCTTCTTGGTCACTATGGCGGCGGGGCCGAGTTCTTTTCTGGCAAGTTCGAGCGCTTCCGTTTCCGTCGGCGCGGTAAATGTCTTGATAATCACTTAACTGTCACCATCCCCACTGATTGTAATTCAACATTAGAATCGATCTCGTTATACGATATAACAATAAGGTCCGGAAAATAATCCATTGTCATCTTCTTAAAGTACATACGCACGATCGGTGAAGTAACAACGATCGGTGTCTGTCCCATGTCTTCAAGCTTCTTGCCTTCCTCCTCAACCGACTGCATGAGAGTCTTGGCCTTTTCGGGATCATAACTGATGTATGAGCCCTGCTCGGTAGTTTTGACGCTTGCCATGATCTCCTGCTCGACATCCGGATCAAGCGTTACCACACTGTGTTTATCCCCTGCGGGGAAGAACTTCGCCGTGATCGCACGTTTCAGGCTCTGGCGTACATATTCCGTAAGCACATCGGTATCATGCGTTGTCGGTGCGTAATCCGCGAGCGTTTCGAAGATCGTGACCAGATCCCTGATCGAAACTCCTTCACGCAGCAGGTTCTGCAGGACTTTCTGTATCTCGCCGACATTGAGCAGCTTCGGAACAAGTTCGGAAACAAGTGTCTGATTCTGTTCCTGGATATTGTTGATGAGGTTCTGCACATCCTGGCGGGTAAGCAGCTCATCAAGATGCCTTCTTATGACTTCCGTCAAATGGGTCGCAATGATCGAAGGCGGATCGACAACCGTATATCCGTAGGATTCGGCACGTTCCCTCTGTCCTTCCGTGATCCAGAGTGCAGGCAGATGGAATGACGGCTCAAATGTAGGAATACCGGTTATCTCCTCTTCAACATATCCCGGGTTCATAGCCATATAATGGTCGAACAGGATCTCGCCTTCCGAAACCGGAACACCCTTGATCTTGATGATATACTGGTTCGGATTAAGCTGTATATTATCCCTGAGTCGGATCGTAGGTACCACGCATCCGAGCTCCAGCGCTATCTGTCTTCGTATCAGAACAACACGGTCAAGCAGGTCTCCGCCCTGGTTGGTATCGGCAAGAGGAATGATACCGTAACCGAATTCCAGCTCTATCTGGTCAACCTGCAGGAGCGAAACAACATTTTCCGGACGCCGTATCTCCGCGGCCTCCGTCTCGTCGGCCGTAACCTCTTTCTCGACCTCGCTGGTCTTGACACGTTTATCTATCGCACGTCCGGCAGCTATAAACGCTATGCCCAGAGGAATAAATATCAGGGTCGGCAGAGGCGTAAATCCAAGCAGTATCATAGCCGCTCCGACAAGATAAAGAACCTTGGGAATGGAGAACAGCTGTGAAATGAGCATATCGCCGATATCCGCTTCTTTGGAGACCTTCGTGACAAGTACACCGGTCGCGAGCGAGATCATAAGCGAAGGCATCGAGCTGACCAGACCGTCACCGATCGTCAGCATTCCGTATTTTTGAAGTGCGGAGCCCGCATCGAGTCCTTCGTTGGAGATACCCATTACCATTCCGCCCGCAAAGTTGATCAGCGTGATGATAAGGCCGGCGACCGCATCTCCCTTAACATATTTCGTAGCACCGTCCATGGAACCGAAGAACGTTGATTCTTCCTGGACTTTCTCACGTCTTGCCTTGGCTTCCTGGTCGGTTATCGCACCCGTGTTCAGATCGGCATCGATGGCCATCTGTTTACCCGGCATCGCATCGAGCGTAAATCTCGCGGTAACCTCGGAAACACGCTCGGAGCCTTTATTGATTACAAGGAACTGTACAAGTATTATGATTACAAATATGATCGCGCCGACAATGATATTCGAACCGCCGACAAACTGGCCGAACTGTGTGATAACCTTGCCGGGATTGCCATTTAAGAGTATCAGTCTCGTGGACGAAACGTTCAGTGATATCCTGAACAGGGTCGTAAACAGCAGTATGGTCGGAAATGTTGACATATTCAGCACTTCCACCGAAAACAGGGCATTGAACAGAACGATCATGGCGATCGACATGTTGATCGCGACCAGAACGTCAAGCATGACCGAGGGGATCGGAATAATGAAAAATATGATGATAGCCAGAACATAAATGCCGATCATGTAGTTCGACATCATCTTCATGTTGATCTTCATATCTTTCCTCCTTTCCCTACATTCGTCCGCTTATACTGTAAACGTATGACAGCACTTCCGCCGTCATCTGGTACAATTCTTCGGGGATCTGTTCGTCCAGATCCACGTTATGGTAAAGCATACGCGCAAGCGGCTTATTTTCAACGATCGGTATGAAATTCTCCCTTGCTACCTCCTTGATCCTTTCCGCAAGGAAATCGGCTCCCTTTGCGATCAGTATCGGAGCTTCCGCTATTTCCTTGTCATACTTGATCGCACAGGCCAGATGTGTAGGGTTCGTAATAACGACATCCGCTTCCGGAAGCTTCTGCATCATCCTTCGCTGCGAGGCTTCCCTCATCTTCTGTCTGATCTGTCCTTTGATCTTGGGATCACCTTCGGTCTGCTTGAACTCATCTTTGATCTCCTGCTTGGACATCCTCATGTCCTTGGAGAACTTGAATTTCTGATACATAAAATCGGCTACGCCGATGACCAGAAATACAGCGCTTACCTTCAGACCGAAATTGATCACTATATTTCCGACATACATGACCGCGCCGAACAGCGTCAGGTCATATACGAGATTAACGACTCCTACCTGGTCGATGAATGTCGAATAAGCGATATATCCTACCAATCCGACTTTCAAAACTGCCTTTAACAGGTCTACGAGCTTGTCGAGCTTGAAAAGTCTTTTAAAACCGTTCAGCGGGTTTATCTTGTTAAATTTCGGCTGCAGCGGCTTACCCGTGGGCTTCCATCCTACCTGGAGGGCATTGACGAGTATGGCGATCGTGACCGAAGCCGCCAGTATCGGAAGCAGCGTGATCAGGACCTGGCCTGCGGCGCTTCTGAAATAAGCCTGAAAATAATTCATCGTGAACTGGTCTTCCGAATACGTCTCAATACTGTTATAGAACAATTTGAAGACGTCGGTGAACCTTCCGGAGATCATGCCCACAAATACTTTAAGTATCACGAACAGGATTATCAGCTCAAATGCCGTATTCAGTTCCTGCGACTTGGCAACCTGTCCTTCTTTACGCGCATCTTCGAGTTTTTTGGGCGTAGCCTCTTCGGTCTTCTCGCCCCCGTCACCCTCGGCAAAGAACTGAAGGTTGTACGTCAACGGAAGCTTTAACATCAGACGCCGTTCCGTCGGCGTTTCCGGGAAACCGTACCGATCCGGCAGCTTCCCTGCGGACAATTCAGAAATAGGCGATCGCATCCTTCATTATCTCCATCATTTTGCCGAAGATCAGTTCCCCGATCCCCGGGAGCATTTGGATCATGATTATCATTACAGCAAGTCCGACCAGAACTTTCAGCTGGATACCTATTACAAACAAGCTCATCTGCGGCGCTACCTTGGCAAGGATCGCCAGGACCGTATTTACGATGAGCATTGCTGCGAAGATCGGAAGAATGATCCTGAATGCCAGGATAAAATACTCTCCCATAAACTTCGCGGCGACATTGTATATCAGCGGATTGAACGAAACCGTTCCGATCGGTACGGCCGTAAAGCTGTCCACGAGCGCCTCAAGCAGATAATGATGCATATAGGTTATCATCAGGAGAAGCATCACTGCGTAAGAATAAAAATTACCGCTTACCGTAACCTGTGCGCTCGTTACCGGATCCATCTCGTTGACCATTGAGAATCCGATCTCGAGGTCCATCATCTGTCCGGCAAATCCAAGTATCTGGTATACTATGTTCGCAAAGAACCCAAGTACCACTCCCGCAAGAGTCTCTCCGGCAACCAGGAGCGCAAATCCTATGACTCCGGTATATTCCAGTCTCTCATACGGAAGTACGTTAAACATTATTATCGCGGTCAGCACCGAGAATCCGATCTTGACACGGTAAGGTACGTTCCTGAGCCCGAAAAACGGAGCCGTATATACAAAACCCGCGATCCTCATCAGGATAACCAGAAAGAATTCAAGCTGTTGCAGCGAAAACTCTACTCTCAAATATTTATCCTCATCTTATGTATTCAACAAAATTGTCGCAAAGGAACTGGAAATATTCCCGAATGTTGGTCATGATCCAGTTTCCGGCAAGCATCAGCACCAGAAAGATACTCAAAAGCTTCGGTACAAAGGTAAGTGTCTGCTCCTGTATCGATGTTACCGTCTGGAGAATGCTTATGATCAGACCGACGATCAGCGATACAAGCAGCATCGGTGCCGAAACCTTGATTATCAGATAAAGCGTTTCGACCAGTATCGTTACCAGCGTATTTTCATCCATAATAATCGCCTCCGTTCAGCCCCAAGCCTAACCATAAAACGTCTTGACCACATTTCCGATAACAAGATCCCATCCGTCGGCAAGGATGAAAAGCAGGATCTTGAACGGCATTGAAATGGTGGTCGGCGGAAGCATCATCATACCCATTGACATAAGCGTTGACGATACGACCATATCTATTACAAGGAACGGTATGTATATCATAAATCCTATGATAAACGCGATCCTTAGTTCACTCAGGATAAATGCGGGGATCAGCACGCTTGTCGGAACATCGTCACGGGTCTCGATCGAATCGATCCCGGCGATCTCGAGGAACAGGGAAAGATCCTTCTCGCTGCCTTCCATCTGGTCGAACATGAACTCCCTGATCGGGTGCATTCCGGCATCAAATGCCTCTTCAATTGTAATCTCTCCCGCTGAAAGAGGCTGAAGTGCCTCCGTATTGACCCGGGCAAATACCGGGGACATGATAAAGAACGTCAAAAACAATGCCAGTCCGATCATAACCTGGTTCGGAGGCGTTGTCTGTGTACCCAGCGCCGTTCTTAGGAAATGCAGAACTATGATTATCCTCGTAAATGAGGTAAGCATGATCAGTATTGACGGTGCCAGCGATATAACTGTCAGGATAAGAAGGATCTGGAGCGTAGCCGAAAGGGAGCCTGTACCATCCCCCGAAAACTGGAATGTCAGTCCCCCAAGATCGCCCTCCAGATATGCATCATCCGGATTGGTACTCTCATTTGAGTTTGTATTGACCGTGGTACCCGTAGGAACGGGCGTGTCAGTAGCCTGTGCAGAAACCGTTGCATGGCAAACAAAGGTCAACACACACATCATCACCAAGAGAACACCAAAACCCAGTGTTTTCAAGAATTTCTTCTTATTGATGAATGACTTCATGGATATCAACCTTTTTTTGATCTCTGTATTTATATAAACAGAAAAGATCATCTCTCCTCTGTTTTTTCAGTATTTAAGACTTCAAGTCTCGGGACCGTCCGTATTCTCAGGACATTCGTCCTGTTCAGGCGCATCCGCAGAACTATCTGCCTGCGCCGGTTCCTCAATATCCGGCAGGATCTCGGCCTGTGCCGGCTCTTCTGTATCCGGCTGAAATTCGACCTTGCCGGGATCATCCGCCGATATTTCATCGTCTGTCTGACGGTCTTTCCTGTGCATGGTCTTAGCCATGATCTCCTTGAAGGAGAACTTTCCCGGCTCTTTCGAAACAATACGTATATCTTCCCGGTCAAGCTCGCAGATCAGCGTCACATTCTCTTTGCAAACCGCTAATACAAAATACCTTTCTCCGATCTGTACCAGCTGAAGGTATTTATTTGGCGTAAGCCTGAAAGCTTCGATCGCTTTAAAATTCGAGTTGCCCGAATAACCGGCTTCCCGTCTGCCGATCATCTTGGTCACAAAATAGCTTGCCGCTATGATGATAACACACAGAATGATCAGCCCGATAAGCTTTAAAACGCTCTCCACGCCGGAATAACCGGTAGTTAACGATAAAAACACTGAAAAACTCCTTATTTAATAACTTCCGTAACTCTTATACCGAATGCTTCCTCGATAACAACAACCTCGCCGCGTGCGACAAACTTGCCGTTAACAAGAACATCGATCGGCTCGCCGGCCAGTCTGTTAAGCTCGATAATGGTTCCGGGCGAGAAATCAAGGATCTCCTTGATCGATTTACTCGTCCTTCCGAGTTCTGCCGTAACCTCAAGCGGTACATCAAGCAGCAGGTCTATATTCTCGGTTGAAAGCAGAGGCGAACCCGCCTGTGTGAAAGGCTGGAATGCAACCGGTGAAATATTGACGTCCTGAACGGGCATCATATAAGGCATTCCCTGCATAGGCTGCTGGCCCATCATAGGCTGCATCATAGGCTGCTGCATCATGGGCTGTGCCATCATATTGGGATCCATTGCGGGTGCAGCAGGTGCAGGCGCGGGAGCCGGTGCAGGTGCAGGCGCAGGTGCGGGTGCAGGAGCCGGTGCGGGTGCAGGTTCTGCTGCAGTATCGCCTGCGAACTGCTTGTACAGATCTCTGGCGAATTCAAAGCTGTATAACTGCATCAGTTCACTGTCGATCAGGTCGCCGATCTTCATGCGGAATCCGACCTTAACGAAATCATGTGTAAGGAACTCCGCAACATCGGATGCGTTCATGATCGTTGACAGATCAACAAGGCTTGCGGTAGGCGGGCTGATATCGATCTTCTTGTTGAGCATCGCTGACATCGAGGTCGATGAAGAACCCATCATCTGGTTCATTGCCTCGCAAATGGCGCTCAGATGCAGATCGGTAAGTTCTCCGTCAACTGCCGTTCCGTCTCCGCCCATCATCAGATCGGTAATTATCTTAACATCCCTTTCCTTCATGATCAGGATGTTATTGCCGTCAAGTCCGCATGTATAATAAATCTGGATGAAAACGCAGGGTCTCTCGTAATCGGCAAGCAGTTCGCTCCATCTCGAATACGAAACCGTCGGCGTTGTGATATCAACCTTCTGGTTCAGTAATGAGGACAGCGTGGTTGCGGCCGTACCCATACTGATGTTGGAAACTTCACCGACAGCGTCTTTTTCTATATCGCTGAGTGAATCAGCGTAATCTCCTCCTGCGGGAGCCGCTGCCGGCGCCGGATCGGGAGCCGCCGCGGGAGCTGAATCATCCGAACCGCCCATACCGCTTAACAGCGCATTTATTTCTTCCTGGGAAAGCATGCCATCCATATGCTATTCCTCCTCTCTGATGATCTGTGATATTTTCACGGCATAAGAATCGGACGAAGTACCGGGCAGTGCCAGGAATTTCTTGATATTGCCGACGTAAACACTCAGTTCATCGCTTGTCTTGGTATTAAGTTTGATGATATCGCCCTTCTGGATGTTGATAAAGTCGTTGAGGGATATCATACTTCTGCCGAGCTCGCATTTGATAGGAATACGGGCTTTGGCGATCGCAACTTCGATCTGGTCATGGTATGCGGTAGTGTCTGAAACCTTAACCGTCGAATACCAGTATTTCGTATTCAGTTTATCGATAACCGGTTCAAGTACCTCGTAAGGAAGACATACGTTGATCATTCCTTCGATGTTACCGATCTTCATATTCATCGTAATGATGGACGCCATCTCACTCGGTGAGATGATCTGTGCGAACTGCGAGTTGGTCTCGATCCTCTGCAGTCTCGGGTTGAGTTCCACCACGTTGGCCCACGGTTCCATCAGAAGATTTGTTACGACCGTAAATATTCTTTCGATGATCACCAGCTCTATTTCCGAGAAATCCCTTGTCTTCTCAAGCGGAACGCCGTTACCTCCGAGCATACGGTCAACTATTGCGTATCCGATGTTGTCCGCGATCTCTATGATGATATTACCTACAAGAGGTGAGAAATCGATAATTCCCAGAAGTACGGGATTGGACAGGGCGTTCGAAAATTCGGAGTAAACCTGAGCTTCGGAGTTGATCACCTCAACCTGCACATTCTTACGCAGATACACCGGAAGCGATGTCGAAAGAAGTCTGCTGTAGTGCTCGAAAATGATTTCAAGCGTCCTTAAGTGTTCCTTTGAAAACTTCGAAGGCCGGATGAAATCATAATTCTTTATGACCTTCGAATCGCTTTCCTTCATTTCCTCGGCATCAAGTTCTCCGCTGCTAAGCGCGGCCAGCAGGTTATCTATCTCGCTTTGGGATAATACATCACCCATAGCAAACCCTCCTTGATGATTACTGGAACAGGTAGTCTACCGTTACATCAACAATGAACCTTGATCCGAACAAAGTCTGGATATCGGTAAGGATCCTCTCCTTAACCTCATCCTTCTTCTCCTGTGTATTTAACTCTTCAAACGTGCATCTTGAAGTCTCGCTGATAATGTAAGATCTGATATCGCTCTTCATGATCTCTACCTTCGGTCCGAGCGTCTTGTAATCTTCATCCGCGGTATTGATGGTAAGGCTTGCGCGTATCTGTGCGTAATGTACCTTGCCGTCATCGCCCTTCGCGAGGTTGGTCTGCATCTCTTCAAGCTCGTACTTCTCTACATCTTCGATGTTCCAGGATGTAGCGGCACCGGTCGGAAGAGGTGATTCAAGCTCAAGATCGATGATCTGCATCAGTCTTGTTATCAGATTGTCCGTCTGTTTGGCGTTCGGAACAACCGTAAACATCATAACGGCGGTAAGTGTGATATTGACGATTATCAGTATCAGTATCAGTACCGCAAGCATATTCTTCTTCATCAGAAAACTCCTCCGTTATTTTGAATTAAACGAATTGTAAATCCTTATTTCCACGCGGCGGTTCATTGCACGTCCTTCCGCGGTATCATTCTTGGCTATGGGCTCATATTCGCCCCTTCCGGTCCAGCTCAGCTTCTTGATATCAAGTCCCTTGCTGTCGGCAAGATACATTGCCGTGCTGATGGCTCGTGCGGAAGAAAGCTCCATATTGCTCGCATATTTGCTCGAACGCATCGGAACATTGTCCGTATGTCCGATAATATCTATAAAATGGCCGCTGTATACCTTCAGGATATCTCCCACTTTGGAAAGGAGAGGAAGGCATTCGTTCTTGAGCTGGGCGCTTCCCGAATCAAACAGGAGCGAACCGCTTACCGTAAGCTCAACATATCTTCCCTCGGGATCGGCCGCCACGTTGATGTCTCCGTAGAGGCTGTATCTCTCGGTCATTTCGGAAATCTTGTCAAGCATTTCAGCCGTTTCGGCCTTAGAAGCTTCATTGACTTCGTCAATTGCCGATTTTTCGGGCTGTTCATGCTTATCTACCATATCGTCGCCGTCTTCTGTCGAAGACTGGCCCATGCTGCTGTAATATTCATCAAGGTTGGAAAGCTGTGATGTTCCTATTCCCACCAGACTTCCGCTTCCGATCGAGGTGCTTCCGGATGAGAAAATGCTGAAAGCGCTGGTCATGGAAGAAACAACTTCCTCCCACTTGCTTTCCTCTACACTCGACATTGAGAAAAGCAAAACGAAGAAGCACAGCAGCAGGTTCATCAGGTCGGAGAATGTCGCCATCCACGCCGGTGCGCCACCGCCGCCTCCGCCATCATCCTTTTTTTTCTTGGCCATACTGTCTCATTTACCTTTCGTATATTACGTCTGATCCATGTTTATCATACCGGTGAGCCGGAAACAATACATCAGCCCTCTTCTCCGCCGCCTCCGCTTGACAGGTTCGCACGCCTGTTGGGAGAAAGGAACGACTTGAGCTTCTCCTCGATAACTCGGGGATTTTCTCCGGCCTGTATGGAAAGGAGTCCCTCCACCATAACTTCCTTCATGGAGATCTCCATCTCATTGTTGAGCTTAAGTTTGTTCGCGATAGGTGTACATACCCAGTTTGCAAGTACCGAGCCGTAGAATGTGGTAACCAGCGCTACCGCCATGTTAGGACCTACGGAGTTGATATCACTCAGGTTACCAAGCATGTTGATCAGACCGATCAGGGTACCGATCATACCCCAGGCAGGACCGGCCGCTCCTAAGGCTTCCCAGAAGCCTATACCGCTCTTATGTCGCGACTCGACGCAGGAAAGCTCGGTCTCCAGGATCGAACGTACCAGTTCGGGATCCGTACCGTCGACGATGAGCAATACGCCTTTTTTCATGAATTCATCATCTATGCTGTGCGCAGCTTCTTCAAGTGCCAGCAGACCTTCCTTACGCGCAACGTTGGAAAGATTGATTATGGACTTGATGGTCTCTTCTTCATTGACCGTAACCTTCTTGAGCGCAAGAGTAAAAGTTTTCAGGTTGCCGATGAAACCCGGGATGCTGTCGCACGTTGCAAGCATCGCCATGAAGGCTCCACCGAACGTGATCAGAACGGAAGGAACATCGACGAATGCCATAACGCCCGCTATACCCTGTTCACCCTGGGCAATACCGAAGATCATCAGACCGAATGCCGCAAGTAAGCCTATGAGCGTAGCTAAATCCAAAGTAAATCCACCTGCCTATCAAAAGTGTATTATTAATTTTCTTCGCTAAATCTGTTAAAAATATCCCACTTATATGATTTTACTAGACTTTTAACCTTTTGTCTACTTTCTTTAACAATTATTTTTTTTCCTGTAGTCAAAGTAATGACCGTGTCGGGAACTTCGTCCACGGTTTCGATCAGATCAGCGTTAACAGTCAGTTCCCTTCCGTCTATCCTGGTAACGTCTATCATCGTGATACTCCTTTCATCCGAAAAAATGGCACAAAACCGACAGCTGCCCCTTTTTAAGGCTGCTGTCGGTATTATCATTGCATATATATCATTATCTCTTAAGGTTGATCAGCTCTTCAAGCAGGGTATCCGAAACCGTTATGATCCTGGAGTTGGCCTGGAAACCACGCTGGGTGGTGATCATCTGTGTAAATTCGCTCGAAAGATCTACGTTGGACATTTCAAGAACACCGGTATTCATCTTGCCGCCCGATACCGATACATCCTCGCCGATGCCGTTGAAGTCACCGGAGTTCATTGTTGTCGCAAACATGTTATTTCCGACTGCCTCAAGACCTGCGGGGTTCGCAAATGAAGCAACCGCGATCTGGCACAGAAGCTTGGTGTCGCCGTTATCGTACGATCCGTAGATACGTCCCGAAGTATCAACACTGATACCGGTCATATTTCCCTTGGGCTTGCCTGCGCCCGATCCGTCCTCAAGCGCGCCTCTGTTACATGTGAATGACGATGATCCGCTGCTCGCGTACATTGTCATTGCCGAGAAATCAACATCGATCATGGTGAAGGGAGAAGGATCTGCCTGTACCATGAAATGAAGACTCTTTCCGCCTTCATCAGCGCCAACCTGTGAGAATTTACCGGTTGAAGCGTTGAAAATAAGGTCTACGCCTTCCATCGCGATATTTACATTACCGTCTTCATCAACGTCTGCCGAATACTCATCACCTTCGGCTCCGAAAATGAAAGAGGTGATCTGGGAAGCCTCGTAAGTAATGCTTCCGTCATCTTCTTCTTTTCTGTTAACGAATATCGACTGGCCTTTTGCATCAAGGATATCTGTGATACTTACTTTGTAAGCATTGGTAGCATCCGCCGACTGAACGATCTTCATAACAGCCATGTAGCTCTGGCCGAGGTTATCGTAGAACGACATGGTAGTAGTCTTACCGGTTTCGGTGGTAAGCTGGGTATCCTTGTAGTCGATATTACCTGACATGTATTCATTCCGAGTAGGTTCGGGCTCAACGAACTGGGTATCGGGAGCCATAACACGAAGCTCGGATACGGTGTCCGCAACACACTGGCTTGCATCATTGGGGTCTACCTGCCAGCCCATAACCTTGCAACCCGAAGAGTTGCAGAGTACGCCCGCAGCATCAACCTTAAATGCGCCCGCTCTTGTAAAATAATTATTTACACCGTTATTAACGATGAAGAACTGGTCGCCTTCGATCATGATATCAAGTGCATTGTCTGTTCTCTGGGATCCGCCCGAAACCGCAACCGTAGTCGTGATCTCGGCAACGCTCGAACCAAGACCTATCTGCTTGGCATTGGTACCTGCTTTGCCTGTATTGGCATTGGGACCGGATGCGTTGCTGCTTGTCTGATACAGAATATCCGAGAAATTAACCTGTGAAGCCTTAAATCCTACAGTATTAACGTTAGAAATGTTGTTACCGATTACATCCATCTTAGTCTGGTGTACTTTAAGACCCGAAACACCAGAATACAAAGAACGCATCATAATATTTTACCTCCATGGATTTACGAAACCCTTGACGGCATCTGGCAGTCAGCCGTCATCGCCTCCATAAGGTCCGGCGATATAAGTTTCTTAAGTATTTAGTTGTAAATTACCTGTAGCTTATGCTATAACCGCTCCGTCGATATTGGTGAAGATCTTGTCGTCTCCCTCACCTATAGCGGTAATAACCGTTTTGTTGCTTGTGTTGACGATAAATGCAAGATCATCAACCATTACGAGCGATTCCTTGATCCCCTTTGCTCCTGCTGCCAAAGCTCCGCTTTCAAGCCTTGAGCGCTGATCTTCCGAAAGATCGATGCTTCTTGACTGCATCCTCATGTTGGCGTGTTTCGAAAATTTCAAACCTTCATTCTCGGAAACTCTTGAATTCAGGATCTCTTCAAATGATCTGCCCTGGATCCTTACGGGTTCACGGGATTTGGTTTCATTCGAACGCCCGATCTTATCGGTCATCTGCATGATGGAGGGGAATGTATTGATATTGGCAGGCATCCTTTCCTCCTATCCGTCCGTCCGGCATCGCTGTCTTCGGGACTTAAATCCGTTTACTAACAACTGTATAATATTTCGGACTAAACTTTAAAAAACTTAACGGTCAAATTACATTTCCGAGTTAAATACCGTAATATTTACCTTATCGCTTACAGTTGTGTAGATTGCGTTGTTGAAAATGATCGATACGGGATAACTTCCGTTTTCGAAGCCTTTAAGTGCCTCACCGTCGATAGTGATCTTATCGTCTCTGTAACTTAAATACTTTCCGTCCAGTGTTGATCCTCCGACAACCACAGCCACCTCGGAAGCCTTCATGTCATCTTTTCCGAAATCAACCTTGATCTCCATGTCTTCCGGATCCTTGGCGTTGTAATTGAAGTTGTATGAAGAATCTATCTTCGGTATATTCTGCTTGGCAATGAATTCGTTGTCCGCTACCATGCAGAGCTTGTCATAATCGTAAACCGTTCCGTTTACCGAAAGCTGAAGTTTCTTGCCGGTCATATTTACGTAATCGACCGTGCCTTCGGGATACGTTGTCTTTCCTGCGGCATCCGTGATCTTGAATGTAACATATTTGCCGACCAGCGAGAATGCCTGTGATTTTTCCGACTCACCCGACAGGTTCTGGAGCTGCTCGAGCTGTGAGAACTGTGCGAGCTGTGAAATGTATTCTGTATTGTCGCTCGGATTCAACGGATCCTGATACTGCATCTGTGCTACAAGCAACTGTAAGAATGCATCTTTCCCGAGTTCGGAACTTCCTCTCTGGGTGGCTTTTTTCGTTTCTGACGAAGCGTTATATTCAAGTACTCCGTTGGTTACAGGTGCCGTAATTCCTGTTTTGTTATCTGCCATCTGTTGCTCTCCTGTCTTTTCTTACTGATGTCTCACGTGCATTATGCCGTATAGCTTACCGTGCTTCCGTTCTGTTCCATAACTTCCTGTTCAAGTTTCTCCTGGATGGCTTCATCTGTCGTAACACTTTCTGCAGTACCCGTTCTGCGTCCTGTTCTTGCGACTCTGCCGTTATCCTCGGGATGCTCCCTCGCTTCGCTCTGGGCATTCCTGCTGTCCGAGAATGAAAAGCTTGAAACTGTTACTTCGATCGCTTCTACCCTTACTCCCTGTGCCTCGAAGTTATCTTTGAGGATCTGGAGCTGGCTTTCAAGCGCTGCCCTTGCCGCGTCGTTCTCGGTCGTGATCTGTGCCGTCATGACTCCGTCTCTCGACTGGATGTTCAGGCTTACTCTTCCGAGATTCTCGGGGTTCAGGTTCATTTCGAGCGATGTGCTCTCATTTGTGATATTGACTCTGATCGCATCTACCACCTGATAAACGATATCTCTTACCGTTACGCCTTCGGCTACCGGCATATCGATGTCATTTACGTTGATCGCGTTCTCAAGTCCTCTTACAAAGCTTTCGGCTGCGGTGGCCGGTGTTCTTGTATCCCTTGCCGCCGTTCTGTTTGTTCCCGAAGCTTTTCCGCTCTCGGTATCGTTACCGCTCTCGGTTCCGGCTTCCGATCCTGCTTTGCTGCTTTCTTCCGTTCCGGCTGTCTTGTCAATATTGACTTCTACCGTAAAAGGTTCTTCCTGATCATTTTCGATCACAGGTTTTACATTTTCCTCAGTCTTCTCATTGATGATGAGCTTACCGTTTTCGTCAAATGCGAATTTGGAAATTATCTCTTCTACACTTCCTGTTTCAACCGGTCCGACAAACTCGGCGAACATATCGGTCTGTAAAATGTTTTCAAATTCTTCTGTGGTGAGTCCCGCATCTTCGAGTACCTGCTGAACAAATTCGTTGATCCTGTTGAACAGATCGAACGCATCGTTGTTTACAAGCAGATCCGAAGGATCGCTGAGACCTTCGAAAGTTACTACCGTGATCTGGATATTGGTTACGGTGATCATCTGTGAAGGCTCTATGCCAAGCTCTTCATACTGTCCCATCAGGTTCTTCGTTGTGGTATCAAGCATCTGGGCGATACCCTGAAGAAGAGTGTTCAGAACTTCAAGTGCCTTTACGCAGTCATCGATGTCCTGGCTTGCGTCACCGATCTCGCCGCTGTTGGCTGCTGCCTGGGTGTTCTGTGCTTCCTTTGTGTTCTGGACCTGTCCTTCCGCTTCGTCCGTACGTTGGGTGGTATCGGGTTTTACCTCCTGAGTCTGTCCGGCTTTGTCGGCTGATGCATCATTCGATGCGGAAACGGTATCCTTGGACGATACCGGTGTTGCTTCCTTGCTGATATCGGTCTTTGTGAGTTTGAGATCCGTGTAAGTTTTGGTCCCGCCCTGCTGTGACTGAGCGGTCAGATTTCCGTTAAGCAGGCTCGAGAAATCTTTTCCGGAACTTACAGTGACCTGACTCATCGAAACCGACACGAAAGAAGCTGTCTGCGTCTGTAGAGACGCTGTGTTGATCCCGACTGATGTCATTCATTGTCCTCCTTTTTAAATTATGTGGTCAGCCTGTTATAAAAATATAACATTCGACCACATAATATATCGACAAAAAATCGAACTATATGAATATCCGGAGGATAATTTTTTATAATTTTTGTTACCGGTCAGTTCTTCTTACTGATTCTGCAGCAGTCCCGACTGGATCTTTTTGTACCAGGCTTCATCCATATCGTGCATCGTCTGGAGAAGACGTGCCACAAACAGCTGGTCCATCTTGTTCATGATCTCGGTTGCTTCCGTAGTCTTCATGCACAACAGGATCTTACATGTATATTCAAGGTCTGCCGTCATCTCTTCAAGAACCTTAGCCGCATTTCCGGGCTTCATGTTCTTGAGCAGGTCGGCCTTCTGCTTGATCATATCATCATACTGCAGCTGTTCGATAACCTGCCTGTATATCTCCTCTGCCGTTTCCGGATTGATCTCCTCGTAATATTTTCTGTATTCTTCGATGCTCGGAGCCTGGGAGTTATATACTACATTGACGTCGAACTCCTTGACCCGTCTTAGGAAATCTTCATATTCATCTTCGAATTTCTTGAGCCTGTCGATCT
>JAFZNE010000002.1 GCA_017553035.1 Lachnospiraceae bacterium | reverse complement strand
GCACGATACACAGCAGCTCGGCTTACATATAAGAAATAAACACCAAATTCTGATATGTCAAGCAGAATAAAGAATATCCTCCCGGCAAACCGGAAATTATGGAGGCGACGAAATGAAAGAACTTATCATTCCATCAAAATTGAACGAGGGCGATAAAATAGCGTTTATTTCGATATCGGGAGGACGCGCCGGAGATGCGGATATGCTTCCCCGGTACCTGCTGGGTAAAAGGAGATTCGAAAAGATCTTTAGTGTAGAAGTGGTTGAAACTCCTAATGCGCTCAGCGGGAGCGAGTACATTTACGAGCATCCCGAGAAAAGAGCCGAGGATCTGATGTGGGCTTTGAAGGATGATTCCATCAAAGGGATCGTCTGTAATCAGGGCGGAGATGATTCCTATCGTGTTCTTCCGTATATCGATCCTCAGGTCATTCATGATCATCCAAAGGTATTTATGGGTTTTTCCGATATCGCTACATGGATGGCTGTTTTTGCATATGCAGGCGTCCGTGCTTATTACGGCCCCACTGTTCTTACTCCGATCGCACAGCCCGGTAAACTTGACGAGTATACGGAAGAGGCGATCAGACGGACATTGTTTTCAAACGAGGTAATAGGCGAGATCAAACCATCGGAAAGGAACACGCCCATTGATTGGAAGACGACATACACGATCAAAGAGGGACCGAGAGAAGTGCAATATGAACGATTTCCGGATACTGACGCCATTGAGGATCCGAATGATATTATCCAATGGACACCCGGGACCGGTTACAAGGTATTGCAGGGACGCGGAAAGGTCAGAGGTCATATTGTTCCGGTTTGCGGAGGCCCGCTTTTGCAGATCATGGGAACTAAATATTTCCCGTGTGCCGACATCTGGGAAGATTCCGTTATCGCATTGGAACACCAGAGTGTTTACGGCAGCAAATTAGCAGGGTTGCACGCACTTCGCGCATTTGCCGCCGCAGGTGTATTTGATAAAGCTAAAGCAGTGATCACCGGACCGTTGGATGATGACAGCAAGGAAACCATCCTTAAGGTTATGTGCAAGGAAGTTCACAGACCCGATATGGTGATATTGGAAAACGTAGATTACATTCACAGAACGCCTATGACAATACTTCCCTTCGGAGCATTGATGGAAATAGACTGCGATGTTCCGAAAATAGAAATACTCGAATCGGGAGTATTATGATCAAGTATATGATATCGAACGGAGACAAAAATGAATTATGAAGTTATCCCCGCGCCTGATGGGCAAAAGAACGTTCTGTACAGAGTTCTGAGGGCGTGTTTTAAAGTGCTGAATATCAAAAAGATGCTTGTCGGGACCAAAGAAGAGGTCCTTGCCCGCGCGGCCAAAATGAATGCCCGGAATCCTTTCATCCTCCCCTCTGACAATAAAGCGTATTATACCGATCACCTTATACAGGATGAATACCATTGTCTTGAGATCGACACGGAAGAAAAACGCAAAGAAAGAGCAATCCTGTTTGTTTTTGGCGGAGGCATGATCCTTGGCTCCGACAAAGGCGATATCGGTCTTTCAAGAAAGATAGCCGAAGAGACGGAATGTGATGTCTGGTTCCCATATTATCCGATGTGTCATGAACATGATATTCTCGAAAACGTGCGGATGGTTTTTGAGTGCTACACCAAGATGCTGCAATTCTACCGTCCGGAGAATATCGTATTCCTTGGCTTTTCATCGGGCGGAGCGCTGCTGCTCGATCTCATAACATACGTCAACGAACTAAGAGATTCGGGTACAGACATACCTATGCCGAGTCTTATGATACCTGTTTCCCCGGCAAGTATCCCTG
>JAFZNE010000133.1 GCA_017553035.1 Lachnospiraceae bacterium | reverse complement strand
CATTGAAAGTAATCGTGAAAAAGGTCTTCTCGAAAAAATAAACGTTAAGGTCCCGAATAATGATATAAGCCTGATCACTGACAGTTACAATAATATCGTTGAATATACCAATGACCTTTTCAAAAAGCTGATAGAAAAGGAACAGATAGTTCAGAAGGCGGAAATGCACGTCCTTCAGGAACAGATCAAGCCACATTTCCTGTACAATTCGCTTGAGACCATCGGTTTTCTTGCGGTTGACGCCGGTGCCGAGGATGTGTATTCCGCGTTAGAGACGCTCGGAAGTTTTTACCGCAATTTCCTGAGCAAAGGCGACAGGGAGATACCGCTGAAGCGTGAGATCGCGATCGTTCAGGATTATCTGAAATTACAGAAGCTCAGATACGGCGATATAATCAGTGATGAATACGACATTGCGCCGAATACGGAGAACTTCATCATTCCGAAGCTTATTCTGCAGCCACTCGTCGAGAACAGTATTTATCATGGGATCCGCCTTAAAGGAGAAGAAGGCATCATAAAGATAACAAGCAGACTTGTCGACAATGATCTGCATCTGACGGTCAGAGATACCGGAATAGGTATGTCGCAGGAAGATATAGACAAGGCTCTTGCGATCAGGAATGCCGAGTCAAGCGAGGATCCTTCGTCGAGTTTCGGACTTTGGGGAACGATCGAACGTATCCGCGTTTTCTGTGATAAAGAGGATGTCGTGAAGATCAGGAGCGAGATCGGCGAATATACCGAAGTGGAATTTATCATACCGCAGAAGATATTCGGGAGACAAGGCAGTTAAGCGATTTTTGAACAGCTGCAATATTTTGATGTATGGGGTTGGATATGTACAGAGTAATGTTGATTGATGATGAGATGTCGGCAAGAAAGCTGATGAGAGCCTCCATCAACTGGGAAAGCCTTGATATGGAGGTTGTGGGCGAGGCCGCGAGCGGTATAGAGGCGATCAATGTCATTGACGACATGAAGCCGGATATCGCGTTTGTCGACATTTCCATGCCGTTCATGAACGGAATAGAGTTTACCGAGGTGGCAACGAAGAGGTATCCGGAGCTGGTCATCATCATCATGACCGCGATCGATGAGTTTGAGTATGCCCGCAAATGTGTATCTCTGCCGGTGTTTGAATATATGCTCAAACCCATGGTGCGTGCGGAAGTGACCGGGGTGCTCGAAAGGGCCAAAGCAAAGCTCGATGCCCGGGAACCTTCCGGTGAGGACAATGAGAGCGATCAGGATGACCCGGCCGATATGGGCTCGTCTTCCATGGAGCAGATCAGGAAATATATCGAGGCCAATTATACGGATTCCAGACTCAATCTGACTTCCGTAGCGCAGAATTTCGGCTTCAGCTCCAGCTACTTAAGCCGCAGGTTCAAGCAGGAGACCGGCAAGAACTTCGTCGAGTTCCTGACCGAGTGCCGCATGAACGCCGCAACGAAGCTGGCTCTCGCCAATGTGAAGATGTTCAATGCTTCGAGTCAGGTCGGCATTCCCGACCCGAACTATTTCGGGAAATGCTTCAAAAAGTACACCGGAGTTAGCTATTCGGAGTATGGGAAGTGAAATGCCTTCCCCTTTCGGGGGAGGGTGTTTAGACCAGCAAAGCTGGTCCTGACGGATGAGTTGAAAAAAAGAAATTTGGGAGGAATAAATAATGAGAGTAATCATCCAGGAAAACTACGAAAAACTGTGCAAATGGGCAGCTTCCCATATTGCAGCCAAGATCAACGGACACAAGGAGAACAGACCTTTTATCCTCGGTCTTCCGACCGGTTCATCGCCTCTTGGCGTATACAAGGAACTGATCAGGATGAACAAGGCCGGTGAAGTCAGCTTCGCCAATGTCGTAACATTCAACATGGACGAGTATCTCGGTCTGCCTCACGAGCATGACCAGAGCTACTGGTATTTTATGCATGAGAACTTCTTCAACCATCTGGTTGATATGAAGCCCGAAAATATTAATATCCTGAACGGTATGACCGACGATCCCGAAGGCGAGTGCCGTAGATACGAAGAGAAGATCGCTTCTTACGGCGGGATCGACCTGTTCATGGGCGGAATCGGCGTTGACGGACATATCGCGTTCAACGAGCCCTATACAAGCCTTGCATCCAGGACCGGCATCAGAAACCTGACCACCGATACCCGTATCGTGAATTCACGTTTCTTCGGCAATGATCCGGAGAAGGTTCCCGCTCAGGCACTTTCGGTAGGTGTTGGCACCGTTACCGATTCTAAGGAAGTACTTGTTCTGATAAACGGCCACAACAAGGCTCAGGCCCTTGCTGCTACAGTAGAGGGCGGCGTAAGCCAGAAATGGACCTGCTCGGCACTGCAGCTGCACAATGATGCTGTTATCGTATGCGACGAGGCAGCATGCGGAGAGTTGAAGGTGGATACATATAAGTACTTCTTAGATATTGAGCGTGGAGAAAGACTGTAAAACACCTCAGAAGGAGAAAAGGAAATGTATACGATCACAGAAATGTATGACCTCGACCATACTCTGGCCGGGGACTACCTTAAAGGTTTTACCTACCCCTGGGAAGCGCTGAAAGGGATCAAAGACCTGATCCTGCAGCTCGGTCCCACACTCGGGGACGAATATGAAGAAAGAGAACCACAGGTTTGGGTACACAAGACCGCCAAGGTCGCACCCACCGCTTATCTGGGAGCACCCTGCATTATCGGACCGAACACGGAAGTGCGCCACTGCGCATTTATACGAGGATCGGCACTTGTAGGAGCGGACTGTGTTGTAGGCAATTCGGCCGAGCTCAAGAATGTCATCCTGTTTGACCATGTTCAGACACCTCATTATAACTATGTGGGCGATTCGATCCTTGGCTACTACAGCCATATGGGCGCCGGAAGCGTAACCAGCAATGTCAAGTCCGACAAGAAGCTTGTTGTTGTTCACAACGGCTCTGAATCGATCGAAACCGGTCTTAAGAAATTCGGTGCGATGCTCGGTGACTATGTAGAAGTAGGATGCAACGCCGTATGCAATCCCGGAACCGTGATCGGCAGACATTCGAATGTTTATCCTACATCCTGCGTGCGCGGCGTGGTTCCCGCCAACAGCATCTGGAAAGACAACGGCGTTGTGGTAAGCAAGGACGAAAGGTAATACCTAAGTAACACAGTATTTCAGGAGGATTTTACGGAAATGAACGAACCGGAAAATACATTACAGGACAAGCTGAAGGAAAATTCAAAGGTTGAAGTCGTTGTAAAAAGAGAGGATTCCGAAGAAGCCGGAGAGCTTGATCTTGTCCGGGTGTTTTCAAATATGGGCCGTAAGCGCAGGATCTATGCATGGATCATCATTGCATGTCTGCTGATCGGCCTTGCGACACCGCTTCTTATGGCCGAACTGGCGGAGAAGCATGAGAGCGTTTCAACAGTTATCACTTTCCTTTATCCCCAAGCCGCTTATCAAAAGGCTCCGGATGAGAGTGATCTTGACATGAATTATGTCAAGTCTTCGTACATCATTCAAAAGGCTCTGGACAGGTCGAAACTTTCGATCAAGATCCCGATCTCGGCTGTTGAGCGCAATATTTCCATCGAAAGCATGCTTTCGGAAAATACACGCCAGAGGCTTGAAGTAGCCCAGAAAATGACCGATGAGAGCAAGAATTATACCGATGTCCTGAATATCCCATACATTTACGAAGGCAGATATATCGTGACGTTGACCAACGGCTTCAGTACCGATCCCGAGGCCAAGAAGAAGACTTACCTGAATGGCACGGAGCTATCCAATCTGCTCAATGGCATTGTTACCGCTTACAATGAGTACTTCCACGAGACTTATTCCAAATTTACTCTTCCCGACAACACCAAGGCCAGCTATGCTTCGGAGGACATGGATTATATCGAGCGCCTTGACGGAATGGTAGAACTGCTTGATAACCTGTCAAAATACTGTACGGACAAGGAAAAGGAAGATTTTCTCGAGTACCGCTCGCTTAAAGACGGTTTGACTCTTCTTGATATCAATAAATGCATCAAGCTGGTCAAGGATATCGATGTTGATTATCTGTATGCATATGTTTATTTCAACAGCATCAGCAAGGATCCGACATCGATGGTTACGAAATATGCATATACGCTCAGAACTACGCAGACCGAGCTCGATCAGATCAATGAGAGTATCAAGGACAATGCGAACCTTATTGCCGAATATAAGAACAAGAGCATTCTCGTAAGCATCGGTGAGCAAGGTACAAACCAGCTGAGCACTACGGTTACGGATTATTACAATGAACTGATCAAGACGCAGGCACAGCATTTTGAAGATAAGGCCGGATTGAACGAGAAGATCGCCAATCTGAACGACAAGATAGAGGGTTTCAACAAGGCCTCCAGCCGTTCAACACAGGTTAAATATGTTAATGACGAGCTTGCAAGCCTTACGCTGATCTGCGACGCCCTGTACGATATGGTTGAAGCTCATGCTGACGAGATCGTCAACAGTGATTCCTACAAGAATCTTTACATGGATTACATCGGCGCCCAGTTCATCAATACTTCATTCTTCAGCGCTTCGACAATAAAGAAGACTGTAATCGGCGGAGTTGTCGGATTGTTCCTCGGCATTTTCATCTGGGGAATGGACGGACTGATCGAGGAGTTCAAGCGCGGCTCGAAGGAGTCTAAAGAAAAAGCAGCACAGAAAGCAGCTGCAAAAGAAGAAAATACGGAAGGAGGCGCGAACAATGAGTAAGGAAAATAAAGAGAAAAAGCCCATTCCGCGTCTGTTGAAGTATCTTCTCTGCCTGATCGCGGCCGGAGTATTGGGACTCATTATCGCCGGAATACAGTATTTCGGAACAGACAACATCCAGAGATCTTCATCGGTAGTGCTTGAATTTACCTATGACGGCGCTTCCAAGAACCTGACACCTGCAGGCAAGAAGTTCTCGATCGATTCGATAACCGGAGATACAGTCCTTGAAGCGGCGCTCGCCAACGCGGGATTATCCGACAAATATACGGTAGAAGCGATTCGCAAGAGCATAGTGGTCAGCGGAAGTTATCCTGCTGATGTTATCGCAAGGATCAAATCATATTCTTCATTGTATGATTTCTCATCAAGCCGTGAAGTTTCGCTGAATGACTATTATCCGACGATCTATTCGCTGGTACTTTATGATGATTTTGACCCGAATGCGTCGGCCGATACAATGAACAAGCTGGTAAAGGCGATCGCTGAAAGTTACAAGACATATTTCCTCAGCGAATATGTTTATGCATTCGATATGAGCAGCTTCAACTCGATCATTATTACCGACAATTACGATTATTCACAGCGTATCAAGATCCTGCGACACCGTCTCGATCTTATCGAGAAGTATTCAGCGGAGATGTACGCTAACAATACCGCATTTAAATATAACGGCCTGAGCTTTAACGATATCAATCTTGCCGGTACCGACATCGAAAGAGACCAGCTTTCCAAACTCGAAGCTATGGTCATGATCAATGCGTATACGGTTTCGTCCTCGAGACTGCGCAATCAGTACGAGTATGAGATCAGACTGCTTGAAAATGAGCTGGAATTCAAGAAATCCAACCTTGAAGATCTGAACGGACTGATCGAGAGCTATCAGATTGATGATGAGATGTACATCGGTTCGGGCGATTCGCTGGTTACGATAGAGAGCAATTCAACCGAGACGTATGAGACTCTGATCGATGAAAAACGTGAGATCACCGAAAGGATCGTAGAGATCAATTCGCTTATCTCCGAATACAAGCTGAACATTTCCGATCTTGATAATGCACAGGTCAATCCTTCATCGAACAAGAGCGATGCTGAAAGCCAGTTTGTGTCGATTATCAATAATATCAACAGACTTGAAGAGTCGTTCAAGGAGCTCCAGAAGGCTTACAATGACTCGGTAGTTTCAAATGATTCGATCCTTATCGAGTCAGTAAGATTCAATTCCGCAAAACTGCTTTCAAGCGGATTTATCGTAAAGGTGATCAAATGCGCAGGTCCTTTCTGCGTGATCGTTCTGGTGATCTGCTGCCTGCACGCCGCTGTATTTGAGATCAGAAAATTTAGGAAAGAAGCAAAAGAAGCCGAAGCTTGATCTGATGAATAGAGGTTTTTATGGCCGAGATATTTAAGATTGATGAATATGCACCCCTGTTCAACATCGAGGGGGCGTTTGAAGAGGATATCCAGGACGCGATGGTCCACGGATGCTATGTCGCGAATCTGGCTTACAGGCTTGCGAAGAAGCTCGGATATGACGAGGAATTCTGCCTGAAAGTCATGCAGGCCGGGATGCTTCATGATATCGGCAAGCTCCGCCTTGAGGACGGCATGTACAGCCGCAAGGAGGACCTGCTGAAGGCCGATGAAATGAAGTATGTGCGTATGCATCCGACCCTTGGTTACGAGCTCCTGTGCGAGAAGAAGATCGGGGACAATGAGATCAGACAGAGCGTGTTCCACCATCATGAGAATTTTGACGGCTCGGGTTATCCGGACAATATTTCGGGTGAGGATATTCCCGTGGGAGCGCGTATCCTGCGCGTCTGCGATGTTTATTCGGCGCTTGTTTCCGACCGGCATTACCGCGAAGCATACGACAAGGATACCGCAATTACATTTATGATCGAAGAGGTCAAAAATTTTGATATGAGGATCTTCCTCGCGCTCATGGAATTGCTGCATTCGGACGAGTTTTATGAAATGGAGCAGCTGGGTGAAATGATGAAGAATCAGGTGGAGATCCAGAAAGAGAAGTCGGCGAACTCGCAGCCCGCTGTTGCGGGAAGGCTTGCGACGAGGTTAGCATGAGGCAGTGCAAGGCTGTGAAGCAGTGAAAGGCTTTAAGACAGCATGGGACGAGCGTTTTACCACAAGACTGCAATGTTGTCTTGTGGAGAATTACGAAAAGCCGGCTTGAAAGAGAGGAAATACGGAGGTTTTTTATAAAATGATTACTCAGAGACCGAAAGGAACTCAGGACTGGTTCGGGCACAATATGGCGCTCAGGACCGAGATAGAGAAGATTGGACGCGAACTTGCCGCGGAGTACAACATGAAGGAGATCATCACTCCCGTGTTTGAGCATACGGTACTGTTTGCAAGGGGTGTAGGCGAGACTACCGATGTAGTACAAAAGGAAATGTATACATTTACCGACAAGGGCGACCGCAGTATCACGCTGAAGCCCGAAGGGACCGCAGGTGCGATCAGGGCTTATCTTGAGAACAGCATGTATGCGGAGCCCGCACCGGCCAAATTGTTCTACGTTACGCCGGCTTTTCGTTACGAGCAGCCGCAGAGCGGAAGGCTTCGCCAGCATCACCAGTTCGGTATCGAAATGATCGGTTCGAAGAGCCCTCTGTGTGAAGTTGAGCTGATTTCATTTTTGAATACCTTTATCGGCAGGCTGGGTCTCAAACAGGTCAAGCTGCACATCAACAGCATCGGCTGCCCCGTATGCCGTAAAAACTACAACGAAGCGTTGCTCAAGTACCTGTCGCAGTATGAAAATGATCTGTGCGGTACCTGCAAAGAGCGCATGAAGAAGAATCCGCTGCGTGTTATCGACTGCAAAGTGCCTTCATGCAAGGAGATCGTTAAGGACGCGCCCAGAACTGTAGATTATCTGTGCGAAGAATGCCGCGATCATTTTGAAGAACTCAAGAACCTGCTCAGCGCAATGGGTATCCCTTACGAGGTTGATACCGGAATTGTGCGCGGACTTGACTATTACACCAAGACCGTATTTGAATTCGTAAGCGAAGACGGGTTCACTCTATGCGGCGGCGGAAGATACGACGGCCTGATCCACGAGATCGACGAGAAACAGGATATCCCGTCGGTCGGCTTCGGATGCGGAATTGAGAGGATCATCTACTTCCTTGAAAAAGAGGGCGTAGAACTGGTTGAAGATCCCAAACCTCTGTTATATGTTGGATTGCTCGGCGCCGAGACCAGGGCTCAAGGCTACAAGCTTGTAAAATCCCTGCGAGATGCCGGCATTTCCACCGAAACCGATTATATGGACCGTTCCGCCAAAGCTCAGATGAAATACGCCAACAAGCTCGGCGTAAAATATGTCATAATGCTCGGCAGCAACGAGCTTGAGGCCGGCGTTGCCCGCTTGAAGGATATGTCCGACGGCTCGGAGACTGAGGTGAAGCTGGAAGATGTTGTTAAGGTTATAAAGAGTAAGGCGTAAAAGTAAAATTGTTACTATTCACCCCCTCCCCCTAATTCGCAATTCGCCTGCTTCGCAGGCTTCTTGCTCATCTACTTAGGGGGAGGGGTTACTGCTTCGCAGCATATGTCAAAACGGAAAGCTCACTGAAAGCAAGCTTTCGTGAGCTTTTCGTTGACATAGTTGTGAATAGTAACAAAAATGTGTTGACATATGTAGAAATTATGATATAATAAACTTCGTGTGATTTGGTTAAAAAGAAGGAGGTGTAATTCAAATGGGTGCTATTTGTCCTAAAAATCGTACTTCTAAGGCGAGAAGAGACAGCCGTCGTGCTAATTGGAAAATGACTGCTCCCAATCTTGTTAAATGCAGCAAGTGCGGTGAACTGATGATGCCTCACAGAGTATGCAAGAACTGCGGCAGCTACAACAAGAAGGAAATAATTGCGAAGGAAGCATAATAAATAAGCCACATAGAATGTGGCTTTTTCCTTTGTGCGCGATAAGCAAATGCAATCGACCGAACGGTTGCTGAGAAAACGGTCATCGAGAAAGCTTTGCTTTCGAGATGACCGCTTAATTATTTACAAGTATATAACTTTCTCTTCCGGTAACAGCGATGCGAGCATCGTCTCATAATGAGCCGGATTGATCGGCTTGATGAGAACATCGTTGATACCGTTCTCTTTGAAGAGGGCTATTGAATCGGATTCGACTGCCGCAGTCATCATGACTATGGTAGTATCCGAATTGATCCCGCCTGTCTTTCTCAATTCCTGGATCGTTTCCAGACCGTCCATCACGGGCATTCTGTAATCCATGAATATGATATCGTATTTCGTGCCGGCAGCTTTTTCGAGGAATTCTTTGCCTGAAGAAGCAGTATCGGTAATGATCTTGGTTCGTTTGATCAGTGAAGTTGCAACAAAGAGGTTGGTCTTGGTATCATCCACGATCATAATGCGGGCTGTGGGAGCCTGGAAAACACCCTTACGGGAGGATGATTTATCCGCTGAAACAGACACAGTTCCGGCTGAAACAGACGTAGTCTCTGTTGTTGCAGAAGGAATTTCGTTTGCTGCTGCGCCGGATGCCGCATCTCCTGATGCAGAGGATGATCCGTTCGTTGCTGCAGGAGAAGCGGTATCTATAGATTCTGTGGCTGATCCGCTCGCATTTGAGGCAGATATCCGGGTTTCTCCTTCGGAGTAATTTTCCTTATCGGAAAGGGCAGTACCGGTATTTGACTTGTCAGCGTATGCATCACTTCCGGCTGTATCGCCATCAATTAACCTGCTATCACGGGTCTTGTCTCCACCGGCCTTACCTTCACCGGCCTTACCTTCACCGGCTTTGCCATCACCGCCTTTTACATCGGCCAATCGGCCGGTGCCGGCGAGAGAGTGCTTATTCGTTTTAGATCTTGCATTGCCGCTGCCGGGCTGCTGGGGAATGTAGACGGTGAACACCGAGCCTTTGCCGGGTTCGGATTCGACTTCTATACGGCCGTTCATCATCTTCAACAGCGAGGAAACAATGCTCATTCCAAGGCCGGTACCTTCGGTTTTGTGTGTTGTGGCATTTTCTATACGTTCGAAACTCTCGAACAGCTTGTCCATGTCTTCTTTTTTGATGCCTATACCGGTATCGGAAACAACTATCTTGAGAGAGCCGTCGACATATGAGACATCCAGGGTGACGGAGCCCTTTTCGGTGTATTTTACACCGTTGGTGACGATATTTGTGATGATCTGCTTTACTCTGGTCTCGTCGCCGATAAGCGTTTCGGGCAGGCTGTCATCAACATTTACGATGAATTCAAGACCTTTTTCCTCGGCCCTGAACTGTGTCATGACATTGATGTCGTCGATCATCTGCGCGGTATCGTATTCGCCTGATACAAGCACCATCTTGGCGGCTTCGAGCTTGGAGAAGTCGAGGATGTCGTTGATCAGGAACAGCAGTGTACGTCCGGCCCGCAGGCTTTGCTCTGCGTAGGAAATGATCACATCTTCATTGCTTTCGCGGACGATGAGCTCATTCATGCCTATGACCGCATTGATGGGAGTACGGATCTCGTGCGAAACATGGGCGATGAACTTGGATTTGGCCTGATTGGCTGCTTCGGCGGCCTCTTTAAGTTCGATTATCTGACGGGTGTATTTACGTTCATCGGTTTCATCATGAAGCCAGCGGATATAGCCCGTCAGCTTATCATTGGAAGTGACCGGGATGATACGGCACAGATACTCGGTATTTCCGACGGCAAAATGATCGTTGTCGTTGAGCGCAAGCAGGTTGTCGATCTCGGTGTCATGACCTTTCAGATTGACATTGTAGGGAATATCGTTCAAAAGCGGGAATGTCAGCAATGTCTGCTCATTGGCGTATTCAAAACGGTAATCGACATCGTGGACCAGAAGGATATCGTCGAGATCGTTGAGGATCAGCTCGGATGAGTCCTGCTTCATGGTATAAATACGTTCTCTGTGCATCGAATTGATGAAGAAAACAAGTGCGAAGGTACAGCCGTAGCAGCTCAAGTCAATGTCGATGGGGAGGATCGTCGAAGCCAGGAACGGAAGGAAAGCGATGATACTGGTCATTATGAAATTGTGCAGCGTCGCTTTCAGGTTCTTGTACAGGACAGGTTTGGTCTTTCGCGTTCGATAAATGATAACGAAGATCGAGGCCAGATACATCGTTATGTAAATGATAAAGAAATAGTACATGAAGCTGAACGATCGCTGGTACATGAATGCATTGTCAACCCTGTAGAAATTGACGTAATGATACATGTAATTGTTACCGGAGTCGGTAAACATGATCGATGTAAATGCAAGGTTGATGATCGACAGACCTACAACGATCGCGTCCTGGATCTTGTAATGGCAGATTGAAGCGCAGATAAGAAGGATACAGAAGGGAACGAAGGTACCGCCCATGAACATGATGTGCAGACCTACTTCGGCGGCTTCCTCGGTCCGCGAGCCGGTGGCGATCAGGTTACCGGTGGTCATGATAAAATTGCAGACTGCTAAAAGAACAGTGTATTTCTGTTCTTTTGAAGGCGCCTGGAAGAAGACATAAACTGCCATCCACATAGCGGCGATCAGTACTGAAAAGCTGAAAATCAACAATACATGACCCATTAACGAACCCCCGTAACACGTACCAATACATGAAACTGCAACAAACGGAGAAATGAAAAACCGTCGCTGCAGCATAAAAGATAAATATAAAAACAAACGCACCCGGCAGGATTCGAACCTGTGATCTCAGACTTCGGAAGACTGCGCGTTATCCACTTCGCTACGGGTGCATGATCATTTATAGTATTATTATAGCTATGAAATTAAAAGTGTCAAGATAGAAACAGCGGAAACAGATGAAAATGTAACTTTTTTGAACTGTAACAAATTTTCGTGGAAAGTGATGTAACCTTATTCTCCTTGCATGGATTGATAGAATGTGGTATGATAATATTTGAGTTTATTTGCGGTCTGATAATTAATTCATCGGTAAAAAACCGTCAATTACCGGATAAAAAAGAGAAGCTCCGACAACATTAAGGATCGGCGGCTTCTCAACAAATAAATTTATTCTATGTGAATATGGTAATTTTAGATTGTGACTATTTGATTGCGGATCAGTGAAACCTTTGTGTCAGTTTTATGTGTTTTGAGTCTTCTGCTGACATATTTATGTAACATTTTTTCAAAACTCGTTTACGGAGGCTTTTGGAGACATGATAAGAACACTATTTTTCTTTGCTGCGACGAATCTTCCGCGTGCGATGGTCCTGACCATTGCGCTGAGCGTGGGACTGGTACTGCTGTTGGGAGCTTTTGTCCTGCACATGTGGCGTGTTCAGGAGCACGAAGGCAATATCGCGATGGAAGTAAGGGATCTGACCAACTCCATCGGTGCCGGAGTTATCAATTTCCTGGTATACGGCGAGGGGCATATTACCTACGCAAGTGACGGATTCTACGAGATCGTCGGGTTCTCGCGCGAGGAAGTCAAGGAAGTATTTGACAACAGTTTCTATCTGATGCTTGAGAGCAAATACAGTGAATTTTTCAAAATGCACGATATTACCAAGGATTTCAAGCTGAACGAAGAGATGGAGATCAAGACCGGCAACGGTATCAAATGGATACTGGTAAGCGGTAACTCGGTACTTCGCAAGAAACAGTTCGTTACCATATCTGCGGTTATCGTCGATATTACCGAGAACAAGAAGCTGACCGAGAAGCTCGCCCTCGAGCAGGAGCGCTATCGTCTGGCTACCGAGCTGTCCAACGATGTTATCATGAATTATAACATTTACGAGGATACGCTGAATATAAGTGAAAATTACAGGCAGTATTACGGCGGAGCTACCGAAGTTATCGGCTTCTCCAAGAACAAGGAGTGGGAGCACGGTGCCGTTTTCAAGGATGATATCGAGAAGGTAGCCGAGATCGTCAGGATCATTATCATGAAGGGCGGCAATGTCGACACCCAGATAAGGATCCGCAACAGCGAAGGCAAGTATGTATGGTGCAGGCTGATATGCATGCCCGTCCAGGATAAATACGGCGAGAACAAGGAATACATCGGCAAGCTGATCAATATCGATAATGAGAAGAACGACCTGCTGAAGGCGGAGAAGAAGGCTATGACCGATCCGCTGACCAAGGCCTTCAACAAAGAGTTTACCCGCATCAAGATCCAGGATTTCATCGATAATAATCCGGACAAGAAGGGTATGCTGCTGCTGGTTGATATCGATAAATTCAAGAGTATTAACGATAATTACGGACATCTGATGGGCGATAATATAATTATCGAAGTTGTCAATCAGGTTACCCGCGCGTTCCGTTCGAACGATATCGTCGGACGTATCGGCGGTGACGAGTTTGTCGTTTTCGTATGCAACGTTAGCAATCCTGAAGATCAGATCAAGCAGGCCAAGAAGCTGCACAGCGTATTGCGCCAGCCGGCGACATTCGACGGTGTAACGATCGAGAAATCCGCAAGTATCGGTATAGCGATCTATCCCGATCATGCAGCTACTTACGAGGGCCTTATCGAATGTGCGGATAAGGCGCTGTACAGGGTTAAGGGAAGCGGACGCGATGCGTTCATCATTTACGACAAGAAGGATTTTCCGGAATAATATGCAGGTTTATTTGGACAATGCTGCTTCCACATGTCTTGATGAGGAAGCAATGCGTGAGATGATGCCGTTTCTGCGTGAGACTTACGCGAACCCGAGCGGAGCATGCAGTTTCTCTGCGAAAGCGAGGAGCGCGGTTGAAAAAGCAAGAGAGCGGGTTGCCGGCCTGATCGGTGCCGCAGGCGACGAGATCGTATTCACTTCGGGAGGCACCGAAGCCGACAATATGGCGATACTCGGGGTGGCTACCGAATCGGTGTCTGTTCCCAAAATGGCGGTACAACAAGGAATTTTCGGGGCTGGAACTGTAACGCAGGATTTTGCCGAGCCTTCGGGAAGTCTCGGGAAGTCCGGAAGAGTACATAACAAGATCATCACAAGCAAAATCGAACATCCTGCGGTCCTTGAATCCTGCAAAGAAGCGGAGCGCAGGGGATACACGATTTTATATGCTCCGTGTGATAAGAACGGTAGAATTGATATTTCATTTATAAAAAGGAATACTGATAAGAGCACACTGCTTGTAAGCATAATGACTGCCAACAACGAGCTAGGAACGATACAGGATATCCGTGAGATCGCCGGGATCGCACATGAAGCCGGAGCGCTGTTTCATACGGATGCGGTGCAGGCCGCGGGACATATTCCGCTCAATGTAAGGGAATCCGGAGCAGACCTGCTTTCGATTAGTTCTCACAAACTCCACGGCCCGAAAGGGATCGGGGCTCTGTATGTGAGACGGGGAGTAAAGATAGCACCGGTAAGCTTCGGCGGCGGACAGGAGAAGGGATTGAGGTCCGGGACACTCAATGTTCCCTCGATCGTCGGCTTCGGTAAGGCCTGTGAGATCGCCCGGGAGTCGATGGAGCAGACCGTAAGCGATATGGCCCGGATGAGGGAATACTTTATCGACGGACTGAAGAAAAGCATCGAGGGAGTGCATATTAACGGTGCAGATTCCCTTCCTTCAATAGTCTCGGTAAGTTTCGACGGGATCGAAGGATCTTCCTTGCTGATCGAACTCGATATGCGTGGTATTTGCTGTTCGACCGGTTCGGCCTGCAGTGCGTCAAAAGAAGGACCGTCACATGTACTGCTTACTGCGGGACTTTCCGAGGAGAGGATACGAGGCGCGATGCGCTTCAGTTTCTCGAAGTATACGACGTACGAGGAACTGGACCATACGGTGAAGGCGGTAGGAGAGTGCGTTGAACGGCTGAGGAGAATCAGAAATATATGATTAAATACGATTGTCACTTACATACATCATTCTCGAGCGATTCGAAGACTCCGCCCGAGGTTCAGATCGAGCGGGCGATCGAGCTCGGCATGAAAGGAATGTGCATTACGGATCATATGGACCGCGAGTTCCCGAATCTTGAGCGTTCGGGAATGAGTTTTGTATTTGAGCCGGATGAATATTTTCCTAAAATGCAGGAACTGAAGGAAAAGTATAAAGACCGCATCGACCTGCTGATCGGTATAGAGCTCGGACTGCGCAATGAACCCGAATGCAGGGACAGGATCAACGAGTGGTACGACGAACTGCTCGGGGCATATCCTTTTGATTTCGCGATCGGATCGACCCACTGCCTTGAATTTACCGACCCGTATTACAGCTCGCCCTATTGGGATGACAAGGATGCGAAGAAGGGTATCAGGGTATATTTTGAGGCCGTGCTCGAGAATATCACACGGTTCAACGGTTATGACAGCGTCGGGCATCTTGATTATCTGATCAGATACGTGCCTGAGCACAGACTTAAAGCTGATGGCCGCCTGTATACGATAAATGATATTTATGATCCACGCGAGTATTTTGATATTTTGGACGAGATCCTGAAAAAACTGATCGATAACGGCAAAGCGCTCGAGATCAATACCGCCGGTCTAAAATACGGGCTGGGATATCCTCACCCACACACCACTATCCTCAAGCGATACATGGAGCTTGGCGGTGAGATGATAACGATCGGCTCGGATGGGCACAGGCCCGAACATCTCTGCTATGGATTTAGGGAAGCCAGGGAAATGATGGAATCGCTCGGTTTTAAGTATCAATGCGTCTTTAAGGCACGCAAACCTGTTATGTATCACATAGATGATAGGGCATAGAAGAAGGAATATTTAAATGGCTTTTGATGGCGTAATGGTCGCCGCGGTCGTTAGTGAGCTTAGAAAAAAGGTACTCGGAGCGAGGATCTCCAAGATCCAGCAGCCCGAGAAGGATGAACTGATCATTACGATACACGGCGATAAGAATTATAAATTGCTGCTTTCGGCAAATGCGAGCCTTCCGCTTGTTTATCTGACACAGACAAACAAGGAGGCACCGCTGCAGTCGCCGGCATTCTGCATGCTGCTTCGTAAATACTTATCAAGTGCGCGGATCGTCGACATTTACCAGCCCAGCCTTGAAAGAGTGATCGTTTTCAAGCTTGAGCATCTCGATGAATTGCTGGATATGAAATACAAGAAACTCATTATTGAAATAATGGGTAAACACAGCAATATCATATTTTGCGACGATAAGGACATTATCATTGACAGCATCAAGAGGATCCCGTCGTCGGTAAGTTCGGTGAGAGAGGTCCTTCCCGGGCGGGAATATTTTATAGCACAGACTTCGGACAAACTTGATCCGATAATGATAACGCAGAATCAGTTTGAGGCGAGGATCAAGGATTCGCCCAGACCCTTGTATGAGGCGCTGTATACGAACTTTACGGGACTTGGCCCGGTTACTGCTTCGGATATCTGCTTCAGGGGCGGGCTTGACCCGGATATATCGATGGTTAGGTACTCTGACGATCCTGATGTCCTGACTCATGTTTACAGATCATTCAAGCGTTACATGGACATGATCATGGAAGACGAATTCGAGCCGGGGATCGTGTACAGAAACGGCAAACCGGAAGAATTCGGAGCATTTGAACCACAATGCATCACGGCATTTATCACCGGAGAAACGTTTAATGAAACAGTCGAATACCGCATTTTCGATTCCGCGAGTGAGATGCTGGAAACTTATTATGCATCGAAAGCACAGATAACCAGGATCAAACAGCGGTCGATCGACCTTTCCAAGGTGATCGCAAATGCTGTTTCACGCGCCGCGAAGAAATACGAACTGCAGCAGAAACAATTGCTGGATACCGAGAAACGTGAGAAATACCGGATCTACGGTGAACTGCTCACGACCTACGGTTACTCTGTGGAGCCGGGGGCAAAGGAAGCTGTCCTAAACAATTTCTATACAGGTGAAGATATCAAGGTTCCGCTTGATGCGGAACTGTCGGCGATAGACAATGCCAAAGCTTATTTTGCGAAATACGCGAAGCTGAAGCGTACGTATGAGGCGGTTACAGAGCAGCTTGAACAGACGAAGGAAGAGCTTGAACATCTTGAGTCGGTAAAGCATTATCTTGAAATGGCAAGGACCGAGGACGATCTGAACCAGCTGCGGCAGGAGATGTACGAGGCCGGATATCTCAAATCCGCCGGCAATCAGGGCCGTGGTGGTAAGAATGGACAGAAAGGCGGTAATCCGAAAGGCGGCGCTCAAAAAGGCGGCGCGAACCGCAGTACCAAAGCCGGATCGAAGGATTCGAAGAAGCCCTGGCATTATGTTACAGGCGACGGATTCCATCTGTATGTCGGCAGGAACAATTTTCAAAATGACGAGCTGACCTTCAAATTCGCGTCAAATTCCGACTGGTGGTTCCATGTCAAGGGCAGCGCAGGATCACATGTAATCCTGAAGACCGAAGGCAGGGAAGTTCCGGACCGTGTATTTGAAGAAGCCGGAGCGCTTGCGGCTTATTATTCGAAGAACAGGGAAGATGAAAAGGTCGAGGTGGACTACCTCGAGCGGCGTAATGTAAAGAAACCGAACAGCGCAAAGCCGGGATTCGTGGTATATTATACGAATTATTCGCTGGTTGCGGTTCCGGGGACCGAGGGGCTTACGCTGGTGGAGTGAAAGCATAAAAAGATTTTTCGGAGATGGGAATATAATATCTTCGGGAAAGACAGGGAGTGTAAAACAGCATATGATATATTGCGTAAAAATGGGCAATCCCATTGAAACGGATGCGGTAGTGAATCTTGATACGGTTGAGCAGGTTTCGGAACTTGAATTTCTCGACAAACTCGGAAGTTTCGGCGGTACGCTGCGTTCCGACAAACCCGATGATTCGGGCAAACCGGCGCTTACGATCGGCTTTGATATGAGCGATAAGACGCTGATCTTCGGACTCGGGGAGTCTCTGCGCGGAATGAACAAGAGAGGCTATAAGTACATTTCCGATAATACCGACGAGCCGGATCAGACCGAAGACAAGTATTCGCTTTACGGCGCCCACAATTTCATCGTGATCAAGGACGAAGAGGAGTTCGGCCTGTTTATCGACCATCCGGGCAAGGTGGAATTCGACCTCGGCTTCGAAGTCAGTTCGAAAATAAGCATCGGGATCCCTTCGAAGAACGTTAATATCTACCTGATCACGGGGCGTGACATGGCGGGGATCACACAGCAGTTCAGGCATATTATCGGCAAGAGCTATATTCCGCCGCTGTGGGGCTTCGGATTCGGGCAGTCGCGTTACGGATACAAAGATGAAAATGATATCAGCGAAGTCGTAAATAAATACAGAAATGCCGGAATACCGCTCGATATGGTATATCTCGACATTGATTACATGCAGGATTACAAGGATTTCACGATCAACCGCGAGCGTTTTCCGGATTTCGAGGATTTCGTCGAGCGTATGAAGGAACAGGGCGTAAGGCTGATCCCGATCATGGATGCGGCTATAGCTATCGACGATTCGATGAAGGAATTCGAAGAGGGCAGGAATAAAGGCTATTTCTGCACCAATGAGTCTTCCGGTATTTTCGAAGTCGGAGTATGGCCGGGCTGGACGGCGCTTCCCGACTTTATGCGTCCCGAGGTCAGGAGTTGGTTCGGTACGTTGTATGAGCCTTTTACGAGTGCCGGTATCGAGGGCTTCTGGAATGATATGAATGAGCCGGCATTCTTCTATACCGAGAAGAATTACGACACATCGATAGAACTTCTTGAAAATATGCTCATTCTGAGCAATAACGGGCGTCCGGGACCCAAGGACCTGCTCGAACTTGCCGAGAGCATCAACAAATGGAACGGCCACGACCAGTACAAGCATTTTTACCATCTGATAGACGGTAAGAAAGTAAGACACGACAAGGTTCACAACCTGTACGGCTATAATATGCTGAGGGCCACCGCAGAAGGGCTCGACAACCTGATGGAGGGAACGAGACCGCTGCTGTTCGGGCGTTCGAGTTATATCGGCGCGCACAGATATGCCGGACTCTGGACCGGAGACAACTGCTCATGGTGGTCACATCTGCTGCTTGCGATACAGCAGATGCCCGGCCTCAATATGTGCGGTTTCCTGTATTCGGGTGTTGATACAGGCGGATTCGGTGCCAACGTGACCGAGGACATGCTGATCCGCTGGAATGAATTCAGCATTTTCACACCTTTGTTCAGAAATCATTCCTGTTGTGACGTAAGATTTCAGGAATGCTATCGCTTCGAAAATGTAAAGGCCCTCAGGGAACTTATCCTGCTCAGATACAGGCTGATCCCTTATCTGTACAGCGAGTTCTTAAAGTGCGCCGACAGTGACGGAATGTATTTCAGGGCTCCGGCATTTGACTATGAAGATGATGACGATGCGCTCTATACCGAGGATCAGCTGATGCTCGGTGAAGGGCTGATGATCGCGCCTGTATACAAGCCGAATGCAACGGGCAGATATGTTTATCTGCCGGAAGACATGCTGCTGATACGTTTTAAGAGTTCGTCGGAATATGAAACTCAGGTTATGGAACAGGGGCATCATTTCGTAAAGGCCGCACTCGGCGAAGTGATCATATTCCTGAAGCGCAAGTGCATACTTCCGCTTGCATTTCCGCAGGTATGTACGGCGGATATGAGACGTTACAATGAATTCGGACCGAAGGGCGGCCTGCAGGCGGATGATTTTGAGATAATCGCCTGGCCCGCACCCGAAGACGGCCCCGCACCTTACGAGAAGTATGATATGGCGTGTGAAGACTCCGATAGAAATATCGTGATCAATAAATTAGAGAGACTGTAAACGGAGGGATCGTTTTGTTAGAGAAACTTAACCGTAAGATCGGTAAATATGCCATTCCCGGTCTTATGAAATATGTTGTGATCGTGTATGCGGTAGGTTTTATCGTTCATCAGATCAATCCTTATTTCTATGAAACCTGGCTGATGCTCGATATAGACAAGCTCCTGCACGGTCAGGTATGGAGACTGGTGACTTTCCTGATCCAGCCGATCGAAGACAATTTCCTGTTCCTTGCGATCATGCTGTATGTGTATTATTCGATAGGAACTACACTTGAGAGGGTTTGGGGCACGTTCTTCTTCAACTTTTACTATTTCATGGGCGTGATCTTCAATATCCTCGCGGTCGTTGTGATCTACCTGATAATGTATTTCAAATACGGCTTCGGATACAGCTTCCCCGTACCACTCGAGTATCTGAATCTGTCGATGCTGCTCGCGTTTGCACTTACATTCCCGGAAGCCAGGTTCTATCTGATGTTCCTGATCCCGTTCAAGGCTAAATACCTGATATTCCTGTATCTGGGACTGATGGCATATACGGTTTACAATGCATTCAGTATCAATATTGACGCCGGTATCTGCGTACTCGTTGCCGTACTTGCCGCAATGGCCAATTTCCTGATCTATTTCCTGATGTCGAAAAAACATCTGCATCCCGCCAATATCAAGCGCCGCATGCAATTCAAACAGGCAACGAGACCGGATGTACAGATGGGCTATTCATCAACCGTGGATGGCGGACACAAGGTGATAACACGTCACAAATGCGCTGTCTGCGGAAGGACCGAACTTGACGGTGAGAACATGCAGTTCAGGTTCTGTTCAAAATGTAACGGAAACTACGAATATTGCCAGGATCATTTGTTTACGCATACACATATTGAGTAAAATTATGGTATTGAAGGATATGAAGCTCCTCTTAAAGGAGCGCAAGATGCTGATCGTTCTGGCTGCGCTTGTCGTGATCGGGATCGCCGGAGTGTTGTTTGCAAGACCGTCAAGCGCCGGAATGAAGGTCAGATTCGGTTTTTATGACGCGGATGATTCTCAGTATTCCCAGATGCTGGTTTCGTATTTTCAGGAAAATGAGAATTTCAGCTCATATATCACGCTGGTCCCTGCCAAACCTTCCGAACTTGACAGGATGCTTGCGGATGGCGAGATCGATCTGTATCTGATCATTCCCGAGGATTTTGCGGAAAGGCTGATGAGGATCGACAATATTCCGATCCGGGCCGTGATCGATGCTTCCGATACTACCAAAGCGGTGTTGTACCGCAATCTTCTTGAAAGCTACGCAAGATATATAAGTTCGGTGGAAGTCAACGCACAGGCCGTTTATGACCTGATGACAATAGAAGGCTACAGTTCACAGGAAGTCAATTCGGTCAATTACAGCCTTTCGTATGACCTGATCTTCACTGCGCTCGGCAAAGATGAATTCTTCGATCATGTCGAGCTTGAGAGGATCGAGGGCGTTTCGCTCGTCAATTATTATGTCAGCGCCGGAATAGTGCTTGTAATAATGTATGCCGGACTGCTTGCCGGGCTGTCATTCCTCAAAGAACGCAAATGCCTGGCTTCCGAACGCTTAAGATGCGCGGGGAAGAGTATTGCATCACAGTTTTTCTCGAAACTGGCCGCATTTTTTATACTGTGCGGGATCGCCCTCGGGGTCCTGACTGCGGTATTGAACCTGTCCGGAAATATGCATTTTTCGACCGGATCGGTCCTGTTCATTTATATCGGGCTTCTCGTATTCTGCGTGATCTTTATGCTGATCTCGGTAATGGCCGATTCCGCCGGGAGTTACAGCATATTTGCGAATATGATAATCCTGCTGCTGCTCGTTGTGGGAGGCGGGATCATACCGATAATGTACCTGCCCGAGGCAGTGGCGCGTGTGGCAAGATTTACGCCGAATTACTGGTTTATAAGGACGTTGCTGTAAGAAAAAAAGTGAGGCAGGTTCATACAGGACAATGAAGAAATACCATAGGTTGCGGGAGTACGTAGGATGAGCTGTTTTGGCATTAGACTGAAGCTGTTTTTAAAAGACCGGGCGGCTTGCATATGCTGGATCGCCTGTGCGTTCATACTGACCCTGGTGCTCATGCAGCTGAATCTTCATGCGGCGGAGCGGTCGGCACTTCCGGTCGGACTCGAGGTCAGGAGCGAAGGGATGCTTGCGCAAAGAGCGGTGAAAAGCCTGCATGAGTGTGAGTCCCTGTATATTTACGAAGATAATTACGATACACTGTTCGATATGCTGACGGACGGGTATATTTACTGTATTATCAGCATAGGTGAGGATTTTGACCGTCGGATCGCGCTAGGAGAGAGCGACGGGATCATGACCCTGTATTCCGCGAAGGATGACAAGGTCGCGACCGTTGTCGGGGATATTGCCGCAGGGTGCTGCATGGATGCGGTATGCATGTACAAAGCTTACAACACCTATGTCGGACTGAGCGCGGACAACGATCAGACATTGTCTGGGCTCGGACAGCTCTTCGGTATCGGAAACGGCAGCGATGAAGAACGCGGCGGCAGGGTGATAGGCAGCATCGATGAATATTCAAATCTGCTCAATGATATGGAAACGAGCGGAAACTTTGATTATGATTTTGATTTCAAATATGTTGATACCGGAGCCTCAACTGACCGGGATATCAACAACGGTCTGATCTACAGGCAGGTAATAACCGGACTGATGGGTCTTATGATCATGCTGAGCGCCTTCTGCTCCTGCAGTATCATTACAAGAGAGTACGAAAGCGGAATAAGGACGCGTATAAGGATCAGCGCCCAGCCTGCGGCCTTAACAGGGATCGCCGAGATACTTGCGCTGTTCGTATGTACCGCGCCGCTGGCTCTTGTTGTGCTGATATTTGAGATCAATATCCCGATGATATTGATAAACCTGGCATTGATCCTTGGGTCGGTAGTGCTCTATTACCTGCTCGCGAATGCACTCCGGAATATATTTGCTTATCAGCTGACAGGTTCGTTTGTGCTGATAGCGCTCGGAGTATGCGGATTTGTCAGTATTTTCGAGGGGCTGGCCGGAGGCAGGATATTCTCCGCAACGCCCATGGGCATTTATATAAAAATAATGAGCGATCTGATGTAAGGCTTGAAGCTGCGCATTGGACGATAATGATCTGAGGTTAAGTTTGAAAGTTCATTTCATTCGCTGCATGAGGTTTAATGATGGAAAAGTTTGAAACGATAACCCGTGAAATACCGGGAAGATATCTGAAGATCGGAGGGATCCAGGGTATCGCGTATCTGTATCTGCTTTCGGAATGCTGTGTGCCGACCGACGGCAAGCCGGACAGTGAGCGAGTACTTCCGATCAATGATTTTGAGAGGATCCCCGGATTTCTGGAAGAATTAAAACCGATCGCGGCGGAGCTGTTCGGTGAAAACCCCGATACTGAGGATCTAGACAAAAGGGCCGGCAGGCTGCGTGAAGAGCTGAAGGAATTTGCTACGGATGTTTACGCTTACAGAGATATCATCTGCCTGCACGAATATGTATTGCGCCGTATAAAGCCCGCCGATATGCAGTCTCCCCAGGCATTGAACGACGAAGCTGAAGCGCGTGAACTGCTCACGGCGATCTTCAAGGCGAGCAGCAATTCAGTGATCAATGAAAATATTGTAGCCGCAGTCTCTCAACTCCCTTTGAGGATGACAAAAGCGAGATATCATGATATACTTATGAATGAACTGCAGGCATATGCGGATGCTTCGGCGGACGCATTTGAGAGGAACATGTTCCTGATGAAAATGAGTGCGGGCATTTCCGACCGTCCTGCGGGATCGATAACTGAGGTTGACAAGTTTATCGCTGATTTTGCGGAATATGACCTTAAGGATATCTCGACTGCCCGGAAAGAGGAGCTCGAAGAGCGGCTTGACGACTGTAAGGAGCTTCTCGATGATTACAGGGATATTCTTGAACTGATAGTGCAGACTGTAGACTATTTCCTCGTGTACATGAAGAACTTCCGGGACAGCAGCGCCGAAGATATAGCTGAAGTAAAGAGGCTTAAGTCAATAGTCGATGAATCGCTTGCGAATTTTGAACGTGGGATGCGTGACGATATGTCCGACAAGGTACATGAACTGTTTGCTTCGACCGAAGGCCTGGCCGATGAGGAATTTGAGCATATCGCAAAATCGCTCGGGCATTTTCTGAAGTCATCGGAAGCCAAAACGGATCTCGAGCTGAAACCTTATTTCGACAGATTCCTGCTGTGTGACAGATTGCTTTCACAGTCGTATTATGCGGATATAGAAAATATAGACGAAGAAGATACGCGTACCATCGGCAAAGAGGCGGTCGAAAAAGCAGTTGACTCATTCTGCGAAGAGCTTTATGCTAAAAGTGCGGATGATACAAAGATGATGACCAGAGCAAGGATGGCGGCATCATTTTCATACATTCCCGTATTCTTCAATTCAAGGACCGAGGTAATGAACTATGTGCTCGAGTCGATCGGAGGATGCAGGGATAATTACGAGAAGGCGGTTTCGCTGAAAGCCGCGAAGGATGCGCTGGCTTAAGAAATATTCAGAAAGGAAGCGGATTTATGATTACCTGGGACGATCATATACGATTTACGCCGAAGACCAAGAAGAAATTCGGCAGGATCAAACGCAGATTGCGCAGACATAAGCTGACAAGTGTCCTGAGTTACTGTATCGCGTTTCCTACCAACCCGGAGAACAAACTCGATATTTACAACATGGGTGAGCTGCTGTTTAAGAGATATGAGGAATATGATGACGAAATCCATATCATAGGGCTCGCGGAGAGCAGGGACGCCGCGATCGAGCTGGCAGCGGACATCATTTCCGAAGTGTATGAGAGAACCGACAGCTTCGATATACAAAAATATTTTAAAGATTACCTGAAGGACGAATAAAAACGACTGAAAGGGCTTAAATATGTTACATGTTCTGTTAATGATCCTCAAGATCATAGGCATCATATTGCTGGTGATCATTGGGCTGATCCTGCTGATGATCCTGCTGGTGTTGTTTGTGCCTGTCAGATACAGAGGCGATACGAAGTTCAGGCGCCTGGATGAACCGGAACCCGAAGCAAAAGATGATCCGGGAGATGCGACCATGAGCCGTTCGCAGAAGCTCGCGGCATTAGGTCAGAAAAATGAATTTTACGCCATGGGCAAGATCACATGGCTGCTGCATTTTATCAGTATCGTATTTAATTATACGGACGGTATCGGATACAGGGTAAGAGTTCTCGGATTCACGCTGATGAGCGGCGGAAATCTCGAGAAGAAGAAAAAGGATAAAAAGAAAAAGGGCAAAAAGGAGCAGGATGCTTCGAATGAAGATATAGAGGCCGGTACCGAAGAAACCGGAGAAAGCGGCGATGGCGGAGAGGCCGGTTCGGAGAGTAAACCGGAAGAAGGTAAGAAAGAAGAAGGTAAGAAGGAAGAGGGCAAGATAGAAGAGCCCAAGGCTGACGAAGGTAAGAAGGACGAAAGTAAGAAAGAAGAAGCCAAGGCTGAGGAAGGTAAGAAAGAAGAAACTAAGCCCGGTGAAGACAAGAAGGAAGAAGCCGCGAAAGAGGATTCCAAGCCCGAAACCGATAAGAAGGAAGAAGGCAATAAGGAACAGGGCAAGAAGAAAGATAAGTCCGAAGCTTCGAAGGATAAGAAGAAAAAGAAGAAAGGCAAAAAGGACTCCGAAGCCGGAGATGATAATTCCAAAAAACAAAGTGTTGTAGAAAAGATCAAAAACATTTATAATAAGATTACGGATATCCTTGATGATGTGAAGATACAGAAAGCATGGGAGCTGGTCAAAGTCCAGCTGGTCAAGCTGCTGAAGGCGGTATTCCCGAAGAAGGTCAGCGGATATGCCAAATACGGATTTGAAGATCCCGCGATCACCGGTTATATATCCGCGTTCCTTGCGACACAGTACGGAAGGCTGAAGGCACTGGATATCGAGCCGCATTTTGAAGACAGTATCCTCGACGGACAGCTGAAATTCAAGGGAAGGATATTTATGTTTACGATCGTAAGGATCGGATTGAAGGTTTATTTCAACAAGAATGTTAAACATACGATCAAAAAGCTGAAGAGCTTGAAGAGCGAAGAATAGAACGGAGGCAGAATATGGCAGAGACTAATTTTAACGAGACGGTAAGCGCCCTGTTTAAGGGGATGGATGCTTTTATCTCCACGAAGACGGTTGTCGGAGACGTGGTAAAGGTTGACGAAGATACATATATTCTGCCCCTCGTGGATGTAAGCTTCGGAGTAGGCGCCGGTGCATTCGGCGGTACAGGCAAGCAGCGCGCGGGCGGAGCCATGGGCGGCAAGATCACACCCGATGCGGTACTTGTTATCCAGAACGGTAAGACCAGGCTCGTAAGCGTGAAGAACCAGGACAATGTATCCCGTGTTCTTGATATAGTTCCCGAGATCCTCGACAAGTTCAGAAAGTCTCCCGAAGAGCGTGCGGCTGCCAAGTCCCAGGAAGCCGATATGGAGAAAAAGGGCAGGAAATATATCGAGAAAGAAATGAAGAAAGATGTCAAAAAAGACGGAAAGAAGAATAAATAACAAGAATTAATAAAATGCTTGCATTTATTTCCGTGTTATGATAAACTCAATACGTTTGAGGCATTACAAGGCCTAGTATTATCAGTAATTAAGGAGGTGTTATAGGTGGCTAAGTGTGCTATTTGCGAAAAAGAAAATATGTACGGACATCATCTGAGCTATTCGAGAAGTCATGTTTCGAGACGTGCCAACAGAGTTTGGAAGACAAACGTTAAGTCAGTCAGGATCAAGACCGAGAACGGCACTAAGAAGACATATGTTTGCACAGCATGTTTAAGAGCAGGCAAGGTTGAGCGTGCTTAATAACTATTAACTTATGGGGCTGTTTTCGCAGTCCCATTTCGTTTGAATGAAGTCTGTCCTTATGTAAAGGAGGAATTGAATATATGAACGGAACTTTTGTAACCGGACTCGGAGAGGTGCTCGTTGATGATGATGTCATCGCAAAATGTGCCGGGGCAGCAGCTTGCGAGTGCTTCGGTATTGTCGGAATGTCAGCCATCAGCGTGAAAGACGGTCTGGCCAGACTCCTCAAGAAAGAGAATCTGTCCAAGGGCGTTACTGCTTCGATCGAGAATAATAAACTCCGCATTGAGCTGCATGTTATCGTTTCATACGGTATCAATATTCCTTCGGTATGCCAGAATCTTGTCGAAAATGTAAAATACAGGGTTGAAGACACTACCGGTCTGGAAGTGAAGCGTATCGATATTTATGTTGAAGGCGTCAGAGTAATAGACTGAGTGCGGGAGGATATTTGAGGTGGTATTGAAAAGTATTGATGCGCAGATGATGAAGAAGATGTTCATCGCATCTGCGAAAGCCATAGATTCCAAAAAAGAGATAATCAACGAACTGAACGTATTTCCGGTTCCTGACGGAGATACGGGTACCAATATGACCATGACGATAATGTCCGCAGCCCGTGAAGTCAATGCTCTTGCGGAACCCGATATCGCGAGCCTTTGCAAGGCGATTTCTTCGGGGTCTTTGAGAGGAGCAAGAGGTAATTCGGGTGTGATCCTTTCACAGCTTCTGCGCGGATTTACAAAGGTTATCAAAGATTGTAACGGGATCACCGTTGAAATAGCTGCCAATGCATTTACCAAAGCCGTTGAGACTGCCTACAAGGCTGTTATGAAGCCCAAGGAAGGCACGATCCTTACCGTAGCCAAGGGCGGAGCACAGCGTGCTATGGAGCTGGTAGGCGAGACGGACGATCTTATCGAGTTTACACGTGAAGTTATCAAACATATGGAGGAAGTTCTCGATTATACCCCCGAACTTCTGCCTGTTCTGAAAGAAGCCGGAGTTGTGGATTCCGGCGGACGCGGCCTTGTTGAGATCATGAAGGGCGTATTCGATGTAATGTGCGGAAAAGAAGCTGATTATCAGCTCGAAACCGTAGCGGCACCCGCCCAGACAGCTCAGCAGCCGGCCGAGAAGCGCCCGGTCAATACCGAGAATATTTCTACTGCTGATATCAAGTTCGGTTATTGTACGGAATTCATCATTATTCTTGAAAAGGAATTTACCGATAATGATGAGACCGCACTTAAGGCATTTCTCGAGTCGATCGGTGATTCGATCGTATGTGTTGCCGATGATGAAGTTGTAAAGATCCATGTTCATACCAATGATCCGGGTCTTGCGATCCAGAAGGCGCTTACCTACGGACAGCTGACCAAACTGAAGATCGACAATATGCGTGAAGAGCATAACGAGAAACTCGGACTAGAACAGGCGGCAGCAGCTGCTGGTAGTTCCGCGGCATCGGAGAATTCAGGTGCTGTAAGCGGCAGTACCGATCAGGCTGCGAACACCGAAACACCCGTAAAGCCTGTCAAGAGCGAAGTTCGTAAGAAATTCGGTTTCATTTCCGTATCGATAGGTGAAGGAGTCAATGAGATCTTCAAGGGACTCGGAGTGGATTATCTGATCGAAGGCGGTCAGACCATGAATCCGAGCACCGAGGATATGCTCAATGCGATCGACGCGGTCAATGCCGAGACGATATTTATACTTCCGAACAACAAGAATATCATCCTTGCTGCCGATCAGGCTAAGGCTATGACGGAAGATAAGCAGATCATAGTTATCGCTTCCAAGACTATTCCCCAGGGTATTGCCGCCCTGATCGGATTTGTCGAGGGTAAGTCCGTTGAAGAGAACGAAAGCGCGATGCGCGAGGCTATGAAGAATATCAAGACAGGCCAGGTTACATATTCCGTAAGGGATACCAAGATCGACGGCAAAGAGATCAGACAGGGCGATTACATGGGAATCGACGATCACACGATACAGAGCGTCGGTACCGATATGATCGACTGTGCGGTTGAACTTGCAGAAACGATGCTGGATGATGACAGCTCGCTGGTAAGCATTTACTACGGAGCCGATACGACCGAAGAAGAAGCATTGAAGATAGCTGACAGGATATCAGGCAGCCACAGGTTCGTCGATGTTGAAGTTCACAACGGCGGCCAGCCGGTATACTATTTCATTTTATCTGTTGAATGACAGGGCAACATCGATGCCACCGAACGCAGGAGCAGCTTGCTGCTCTCGATTAGCAGCTCATTCCATTCGCTGCACGAGGTTAAAATATGGCGAAAAAAGGTTCAGGCAAGAACAGGCTTGGCGCCGTGTTGATCATTTTGTTCTTTATTGTGGTCATCGGCGGCGGTTTTACTTACAATTATCTTTCCAAAAGGATCGTTTTGAGCAAACCGGGCACTGTGGGCAATACTGCCGGTAATCTGTACAACCTCGGACTTTTCTGCGAAAGCGACGGGAGGATATTCTTCTCAAATTATCGTGATGATCATACTTTGTATTCGATGAAGTCGGATATGACTGATTTCAAACGGATCAACGATGATTATCCGAGATATATCAATGCGGATGATAACTATATTTACTATTCCCGAATGAACAATCTCAAGGAAGCGGGAGCGGAATCGATATTTACTTTCTATGCCAACGGTGTTTTCAGGGCCAAGAAGAATGGCAAGGCATTGACGATGCTACACAATAAGCCCGTCGGTTCGGTCCTGGTGTACGATAACAAGGTGTTTTACCAGAATTATGTCAAAGACGGCAAAATATCGATCAAGAAAGTTTCTATTGACGGACAGGGTCTGACCGATGTGGTCGATGATGAGGTTGTGGCCTGCGCGGCATTTAATGGCAGGATCTATTATACGGGATTTAAGAGCGACCATGATCTGCATTCGTTCAGCCCCGACAGCGGAGCCACGAGAGTGGAACTGGAGGGCGGAAGCTACTACAATGCGATCGTAAGGAGCGAAGGTATTTACTATATCGATACGCTCGACCATTACAAGATCAAACTCTACAGCTCCGGTGAAACAAAAACACTGGTAGATAAAAAAGTTTCGGCATATAATATTACCGAAGACAGCCGATATATATATTATCAGGTTGACGGTACCGATGCCGACGGATTGTATGTCTATGACAGGATCGCCGACACAAATTCGGTGATTCGTGAAGGCAGTTACAAATGGATCAATATTGCCGGCGGTTACTGCTTCTTCTACAGCAGTGACGAGGCAAACGTATATGCATATAAGCAGGGAAGCGGATTGAGCTTGTTCGTTCCGCCGGTTTTATCAAAATAAGATATTTGGGGAAATTTGGATGAAAAGTTGGCTTAGGGATAATTACAGAGGATTTACCGTTATATTTCTGCTGGTCGTACTGATCGCCTGGACCGTGTTCCTTGACAGGACCGAGATCGCTCCGGGTGTTATCGAGACGGCTGAAAATGCTGCGCCCACGCAGGGTACGGCCAATACTGCAGATAAGTCTTCTTCGGGAAACGGATCTTCTGACGTGACAACGCCGACACCCGATGTCAATACCGATACTCCGATACCCGCAACACCTACAAGCACGGAACCTTCAACAAATACTTCGGATGCCGGAACAGCTTCACCTACACCGGTTTCGGAACCTACAGATACACCGGAGCCTACAAGTTCACCTGAACCTACACCTACAAGCACACCGGTGCCTACAAGTACTCCCACGCCCACGCCGGTTCCCGTAGGAAATGTGCAGTTCCCGTTTGTTCTGACCAATGTCCAGGACAAGATGAATGTAAGGAGCGGCCCCGGAGAGAATTACGAAGTAATCGCGATACTCAAGGCCAACTCGTACGCAAGGATTCTTGAACGCGGTACGACCTGGGTTAAGATAAGATCCGGAGAATATACAGGATACGCTCATTCGGACTACCTGATCTTCGACAGTGAAGCAATTGCGAAGCTCAGAGCGAATGACAGCCTCTATGTAAAGGTTACGGCCGGAACTTTGAATATCCGAAGCGGTAAAGGCACCGATACCGAAATACTCGGCAAAGCTACACAGGGCGATAAATTCCCGTATGTTCCCGAGAGGTCTTCGGGTGACTGGATCTGTATTACCTACAACGGTCAGGACGCATATGTTTCGGCAGATCTGGTCGGAGAAGCATTTAATTTGAACAGGGCTGTAGCGCCGTAATACAGGCAAGGAGATATTAGAGTGAGTTCCTCATCAAAGAGCGGTCGCAATGTGTTCCTTCTGCTTGTTGCAGTGTTGAGCATGATCATATTGCTGATCTGTGTGTTCCTTTTGACCCATTACTCTGTTTCCTCATACAACAACGAGAAAAACGTCGACAAATACAGGAACATGAAGGACGATTCCCAGATAGAACTGATCGTCGATTCCGAAACGGGAAAAACGGTCACGTCATCGTCGGGACAGGGACAGAAAGGGACGGTACTAAAGAAATACAAGGCATTGTATGAACTCAATAAAGATCTGGCCGGCTGGGTAACGATAGACGGCACAAGGATCGATTATCCGGTCATGCAGACGGTATTTGACGAAGAATACTATCTGTACAGGAATTTTGACAAGGATGACGCCAAGGAAGGCCTGCCTTTCATGGACAGCAGATGCTTCCCGGGCAAGCCGAGCACCAATCTGATAATTTTCGGACATAACATGAAGAACGGGACGATGTTCGCGGATCTTCTGAAATATGAGTCTGAGGACTATTACAGGAAACATAAGTATATCAGGTTCGATACCATTTACGAAGAAGGAATATACGAGATCATAGCCGTTTTCAGGTCGAGAGTGGCTTTCAGGGATGAAAATACATTCAGGTTCTACAATTTTATCGAAGCTGATTTTGAAGAAGAATTTTATGATTATTATGATACAATAAGGGAAATGTCACTTTACAATATCGAGGCTGAGGCAATGGCAAGCGACTATCTGCTTACATTGTGCACATGCGAATATACCGTAGAGGACGGACGTTTTGTAATTGTAGCAAGAAGGATTGCGGATAAGGAAGAGATCGGAGGTAGTCAGTAATGAAGAAACGTTTATTCAGTGTTATCACATCTTTACCGGCAATGATTCTTATTTTTGCGCTGATGTTAAATGCAGTCAAGGCATTCGCGGCAACTCCGGTAACAATTGATGATGACGAGTATAATCTTTATGCGGATGATGCGCCGGCAGAAGTCGGAGATGATATTTTTTCGAAATTTACGAGCAAGGTGACCAATCCCGACGATTATTCACTGGTATTTGACGAAGATGCGGCGATCGAGAGCTTTACTACCGCACTTACCAAGAATAAGGTCTCATTTAACGAAGATTTCGTCTGCTGCTTCAAGACTACGCTCTGGGACTGGTCGGGCGACGATGAGAAGGCGATCACGAGCCTTAAGGTTGAATCGTATTTCCCGCTTCCCACCGAAGCACAGGAATATCCCGATTCGTGCCAGTTCTATAAGTTATCGACCGGTACTCTGACCACGGTTCCCCTGGATCTTTACGAGATCAATGACTCTCTGTATGTAAAGATCTCCTACAGTTCCGCAACTGATTTTAATGCGGTCTACGGATTTGTCTATGCGGATCCTTCCGAGTTCGAAGACGAGGACGAGGATGAAGACGAAGATGAGGACGAAGACGAGGACGAAGATGAGGATGAGGATGAAGATGATCCGACGCCCACACCCAAGCCCACTACAGCGCCCACAGCAATACCTACTTCCGTTCCAGATGAAAAAGATGATGAGCCCGTAGCTACAAAAGCTCCCACAGCCGTTCCGACCAAATCCGGAACCAATACGAGCAACGGATCGGGAAGCGGAAAGAAGGATTCGATCCCGAAGACAGGCGATGACTTCCCGCTCACCGGAGTGATCGCGACAGGCGCCGTTTCGGCAGTTGTCCTGGCCGGAGCCGTGATACTGATCAAACGTAAGAAATAAGTGATATTATAATAATCTTTGTATAGCAGTAAATGATATTTTTTAGCAATAAAATGCGTTGACGCAAAAGTCAGCGCATTTTATTATTTTTATTGTGGAATATTGTGCGGTTGCGAACGATATGACCGCGCAGATGATAATTCATTTAATCAGGAGGACGAAGTAATGGAGATCAAAAGTTGTTTTGACAAGAGTTTCAAGCGTTACGGAAAAGTTGTTGAGGGGATTGAGCTTGAAGGTTTGCTTAAGGTTCTTGCTACCAAGGAAAGACCTGCCGACAGTGTAGTTTATGTAGCGAGCGATGCCGATCTTGAGGCAACAGAGGCTGCAAAAGCATTTGAGAAGAGTTATTACGGCGGACTTCCCATCCAGGTCGGATACTGCAACGGCTGGAATAAGAAACTGAATGCTGTTGAGTATCATCGTGCGAGTGAGATCAATATCGCACAGACCGATGCTGTCCTTCTGCTTGGTGATGAGAGAGATATCGAGGACGATTTCACATACGATACCGCGAAGATCGAAGCATTCAAGGTACCTGCGGGAACTGCTGTTGAAGTATACGGAACAACACTTCATTATGCTCCCTGCAACGGAAGCGATGAAGGCTTCAGAGTCGGTATCATCCTTCCCCGCGGAACCAATGCGGATCTTACCTCGAAGAATTCACTGATACCCGAGGACAAGCTCCTTACTGCCGAGAACAAGTGGCTCATCGCACACAAGGACGGCGGCTGCGGTGACGACGCATTTATCGGTCTTAAGGGTGTAAATGTGGAGATCTGAAAATAATATGAGGAAATACATTTTCTGAGAAAAATACTATCTCCACTTAAGAGTTAAGATATAGACCGATATAAAAGGTCCTAAGCGATTGAGATGTTATTTACGAAAAAAACCAGGAGGAAATATATG
>JAFZNE010000132.1 GCA_017553035.1 Lachnospiraceae bacterium | reverse complement strand
GATCTTTGAATATTCAAAAGCCGCTTCTATCTGGTCTTCCTGCGGAAGTTCTCCTTCATAAGGCGTAAGTGTCGAGATTTCGGGGATCATGACAGCTTTGCATCCCGAAACCGCTATGATCTCCTGATATCCGGCATATGCGGATTTTATTTCAATGAGAATATCATGAGACTCTTTTTTTAACTGTTTATAATGAGCATACAGGTCCCTGAGCATTCCCGATTGTGTAAATACGGCAATCCCGCCATACTCCTTGTTCGAAGCAAGAAGTGCCGCGAGATTCTTCAGATTGTCGGCTCCGAGAGCATATACCCCCGCTGCGTCCGGAGCATAACACATATTTGCGAAGCTCTCCCCGTCAAGCTGCTCAAAACCCACAACAGCACCGGCGCCGCAATTGGTCACATAGCCGCGCCCCTTAACGCATATCTTGCCTTTCAGCACCATATAAAGACAACCCGGTGCATCGCCTTCATTGTAGATTATCTCTCCGGCCTTCAGCTGATTGATCGCATTAATCTTCATTTAGACTCCCATTTCCCCGTAATACGGTAAACCCCATAAGTTGATATACATAATCTATTATACTTTATTATTTCCAAAACGTGAAGTGTTTTCTTTGAGATAATTAAATCGCTGACGAGGGTCATCTCGCGGACATGTCCGCTCGATGACCGTTCACTCAGCACTCCGCCCGCGTTGCACGCATATACATAAAAAAAGATAGGCCATCTCAAACCGTTGGTTTGGATAGCCTATCTTATTTTTATGTACGGACTTCGTCCGGGCTGAGTGCATTCGCTTATCGCGCAAGCAGCCTTCGAGCGAACTCGAAGGCTGCGAAAAATTCAAACGAAAAGCCGCGCGATCTGCTTTGAACGCCAGCTACCACCGTTACCCATACAGTTAACTCGGCCCAGGCTGCCTCGCAACACACAGAGCATTCCGCTTAGTGCTGCTGCATTCCTGCCCTGACACGGTTCACAGACTTCTGTTGTGCAAGACCCAAGCGTCAACATCACTTATATGGGGCAGCATAGCAACTACCGCCCGGGGCAGATCATCACCCCTGCTGTAGCGGGTTGCAGGTACAGGGCACCGCTATCTCCCCGGCTGCGCGACAAATGATAGTATAATTGCTTTACCTGTATTTGTCAAGCGTGTAAATGCCTGCCCGTTCAATCGGCAGCTTCACCGATGCCCTCGGAAATTCCGAGCAGCACGATCCCGATGATCACCGAAATGACGCATGCATACTGGCTTGCTTTAAGTTTCTCTTTGATGAAGATCCTGGAAAGGATTACGGAAACAATACAGTATGAAGCGATCATCGGAGCTGCAACCAGAGGCTTTGCCGCCATCGCATATACATAGAATACCTGACCGAACTCCTCCGCAACGGCCGCAGTACCTTTGGTTGTAATGTCCTTCTTCGTGAACGGATTGTACGGTCTGCCGTTTTTGATCAGCATATAGATCCATACTATCAGGCCTGCTGCGAAAAACGTCAATCCGTAAAGAACGAGAACATCGATCTCTCCGAGTCCCAGACCTTTTTCTTCATCAAGAATGATCCCGTCGGCGGCTGTTCCTATAGTATCGAAAATACAGTACAGGATCGGGAAAAGAAGCGCCAATACTCCGAGTCTGTATTTTCTGTTATGCTGATCGTTTTTGGCATTTACATCGCCGGCTTCGGATGAGAGTTTTTTCTCGATAATGGCCAGTGCGATAACACCTGCGATTATAAAAGGAGTTCCGACGAAATCGAGAATACTGTATTCTTCCGATATTTCGTCCGCTCCTCCGGTCACCAGAAAATATATGATCATCGCGATCATCGAAAATGCTCCCGATGCATTCTGTATCGGTGAAATTATCGACAGTTCCAGATAGCGCAGGCCCGCATATCCGATCACCATCGAAATGATATATGCAAGCGAAGCAGGTGCATATAAAACAGCATTTTGAAGCAGGGAAACGACTGAAAAACCGCTTTCCGCAAAAGGCAGAAGCGCTATTGCCGTTATACCCATTACCATCCCGACCCAGACAGCGATCTTCAGATGAGACTGCCCGTCTGTTTCATCAGTTCCTTTTTTGTAAAAAATATCGGCGATACCCCACGCCAGTGTTGAAACAAGTGCCCAAACAAACCACATTTCCTTTTTCCTCCGTCCTTACAAGACAAAACCTTTACTTTTCCAAAACATTTCTGATTCTAACATAACATCCGGAAAAAATCCACAAAAACATAAGGAGTGCAGAAAAGAAAAAGACGCGGAAGTATCTTTCGCTTCCGCGTCCTGTTCTAAGTTATCCTTCTATGGCGATGGTCTTGCTCTCAGGCAGCTTCCTGGCTTCCTTCTTCGGAATATTGAGCTTCAGGACACCGTCCTCGAACTTCGCCTTGATATCCTCCTCGGTGAGATTGTCGCCGACAAAGAAACTCCTCTGCATCGAACCGGCGTAACGCTCCTGACGGATGATCTTGCCTTTCTTGTTCTTCTCATCCTTGTCGACACCCTTCGATGCACTGACACTCAAGTAGCCGTTATCAAGCGATATCTGCAGTTCATCCTTCTTGAAACCGGGCAGATCGATAACTACTTCATAACCGTCATCGTGCTCGTGCACATCGGTCTTCATAACATGTGCCGCATGCTTGCCGTACAGTTTCTTGTCGATATTCCCGAAATCGTTCCACTTCGGAAAATCCATCCAATCATCAAACAAATTCTCTCCAAAAATGCTAGGTAACAACATAAGTCATTCCTCCTTCTCATAAAAAATATTGTGATGTTGATTAATATGATCTATGAGCATTGGGACGGAGGTGAATTACATTTGAACATCTCTGTTCCTTTGTTCTGAAAACAGTATATCACATTTTATTAGCACTGTCAATAGGTGAGTGCTAAAATTTTTATAAACTTTTGAACAATTTGTTATTTTGTCAGAGAATTACTTTCCGAACCCGCAGTTCGGGAAGGAACAAACCTCGCAGTTCAGGCAAAGTCCGCCTGTTCCGAGTGCGGCAATTTCCCCGGGAAATACTTCATCATCGGCCATGATACGCGGCAAGACCAGATCAAAGATCGTCCTTCCGTGGAACATCACGCAGCCGGGAAGACCCATGATCGCTGTTCCGGATCCGTAATACCCCAGCATGAACATCGCTCCGGGCAGTACCGGTGCACCGTAGCAGACGATCCTCGCACCGGTGTTCCTTATCGCGAGCGGCGTGCGGTCATCGGGGTCCACACTCATTCCGCCGGTACAAAGTACCAGATCTGCGTCGTATTCATTGACAGCTTTCAGGATTTGGGCGGTGATCAGTTCATGTTCATCCCCGGGCTGAGCCTTATATACGATCTCGGTATCGTATTCCGCGAGTTTCGCCTCGATCACCGGTGTAAAGGTATCTTCTATCAGTCCTTTTTTTACCTCGCTGCCGGTGGCGATGATCGCGGCTTTTTTATGCTTATATGGCAATATATTGTAAAGTGGTTTTGAAGATATACGATCCCGTACCTTCAGCAGTTTCTCTTTCTCTATCACCAGTGGTATGATCCTTGTTCCGGCGACTTTATCGCCCGCCTTTACAGGGAAGTTGCCGTGTCTGGATGCGATCATCATCTCACCTGCGCTGTTGACAGCGAGCACTCCGGCTTCATCGACCTTCAGCAGTCCGTCACACTCCGCAAACAGTTCAAGCTTGCCTTCCTTGACCTTGCCACGGCGCAGATTCTCTCCCTGGCACATATCGCACAGAAAATCCGCCGCTTCGTTTTCATGCATCATGTTCTCGTCGGTTTCCCAAACATAAAGGTTTTCTTTTCCGCACGATAAGAGCACGGGAATATCCTCCTCGCGGACAATATGCCCCTTGCGGAACACTGCGTCCTTCGTAACTCCCTTTATTATCTGCGTGATATCGTGGCACAGTACCGTACCCACCGCATCTTCGGTTTTAATAAGTTTCATCGGAATCTCCCCTGTTTTGACCTTTCCTGCTTTACCACCCGGAAGGCTGAATTCAATCATCTGCTGCCCGATCGCAAATATCACGGATCTCGCTCAGATCCCCCACTATATATGTCTCCGTCCCGATCGGCTCGGTATAACTCCCTTCCGGCAAATACAGGATCCCGCCGATCCCGGCGTTCGCGGCGCATTCCATATCCAGCGAGCGGTCGCCGACATAGTACGTATTCTGCTTGTCCATACTGTATTTCTCTACCAGATAATTCAGGGCATCGGGCTCGGGCTTGCGCGCAAATCCGCTCCTGTTGGTCACTATTTCATCGAAATACTCTTCAACCCCGCATCTTTTCAGTATTTCCTGAGTTGAATTGCCGCGATGTGTAAATACATAGTTCTGGCAACCCTTTTCATTCAGGTATTTCAGCGTTTCATAAGCATTTTTCATCAAGCCGATCGTTTTGTTCCTGGTCTCGTTGATCCCGGAATATATCTTGCTCATTTCCGAAAACGGCTTCCCTGTTCGCTCTTCCATAAGCTGAAGAAAGGAGCTCACCGAATATTTCATCACGTGCCGCCTGATCTCATCCTCATCGGTCTCGATCCCAAATGCGGCATAGGTGTCATGAACACTCGGCACTATGGCACCATAGGAGTCGATCAGTGTTCCGTCCATATCCCAGATAAATGATCTGATTATTGTGTCCGTCATTGTTTAACCTCGTTTCAGGAGCTCAGCGGGTAACTTATCAAGAGTACCGGGCAGCTCCCGTGTTTATCACACAAGCCCGTACAGTCTCATTTCATCAGCTGTGCGGGCTTGTTGCAGTTCTGTTTCAAAATTTCAATATTACATTAATACCGCTTACGCTGTAATGGAATTGCCCGTATACAGCTGGTAATACTTGCCTTTCTCGGCGATCAGCTCGTCATGCGAACCGCGTTCGATAATGCGTCCCTGCTCGAGAACCATGATACAGTCGCTGTTCTTGACAGTTGAGAGCCTGTGTGCGATAACAAAGGTCGTTCTTCCCTTCATCAGCTTGTCCATGCCCTCCTGTACCAGTTTCTCGGTACGGGTATCGATCGAAGATGTAGCCTCGTCGAGGATCAGTACCGGCGGATCGGCAACCGCGGCACGCGCGATCGCAAGAAGCTGACGCTGGCCCTGGCTTAAGTTCGCTCCGTCGCCTGTCAGCATTGTGTTGTAACCATCGGGAAGCCTTCTGATGAAGCTGTGGGCGTTAGCCAGCTTGGCAGCCGCGATAACTTCCTCGTCCGTAGCGTCCAGTTTGCCGTAACGGATATTATCCATAACTGTTCCGGTAAACAGATGCGTCTCCTGTAGAACGATACCGAGCGAGCGGCGCAGATCTGCTTTCTTGATCTTATTAACATTGATACCGTCATAACGGATCTTGCCGTCCTGAATATCGTAGAAACGGTTGATCAGGTTGGTAATGGTCGTCTTACCTGCACCTGTAGAACCTACAAACGCTATCTTCTGTCCGGGCGTCGCAAATAATTTGATATCATGCAATACCATCTTCTCCTCGGTATAGCCGAAATCAACATTGTCAAATACAACATCGCCCTTTAATTCTACATATGTAGTAGTATTGTCAGCCTTGTGATAATGCTTCCATGCCCACAATCCGGTCCTCTCAGCGGTTTCGGTGACCGGATCACCGATCGGCGTGCTTGCAACTGCATTGCCGCCGTTAATGGCTTTCTTTTCGATATTCTTTCTGGCTTCTTCAGCTCTCTTATTGAACTCATCAAGCTCGGCGCCTTCAAGCTTTCTTGCATTGACCAGAGTTACATAACCCTCATCAACCTCGGGCTTCTCATCCATAAGCCTGAAAATCCTGTCGCCGCCGGCGAGTGCCATGATGATGGAATTGACCTGCATGCTGATCTGATTGATCGGCATGTTCAGGTTTCTGTTGAAGGTCAGGAAGCTTACCAGCGCACCGAGACCGAATCCCATGAAGTTGTTGATCGCCATCAGACCGCCGACGATCGCCACAACAACATAGCTTACATTTCCGATCTGCATGTTAAGAGGTCCGATGATATTTGCAAAACGGTTGGCGTTGTATGAACTGTCGCACAGCGATGAGTTCAGGCCGTCAAAACCATTTATTGTCTGTTCCTCATGACAGAATACCTTTATAACCTTCTGACCGGATGTCATTTCTTCGATATATCCGTTCAGAGCACCAAGGTCTCTCTGCTGCTTTGCGAAATATTTGCCGCTCTGTTTCGACACTTTCTTGGTCACGAACAGCATAAGTCCTATCATCGCAAGCGAAACGCAGGTCAGGGTCGCATTGAGGATGAGCATGGAAACCAGTACGCTCACGATCGTGATCGCGCTGTTCATCAGCTGTGGAACGCTCTGGCTGATCATCTGACGCATCGTGTCAACGTCATTGGTGTACAGCGACATGATATCGCCATGTACATGAGTATCAAAATATTTGATCGGGAGAGTTTCCATATGTCCGAACATATCATCCCTGAGTTTCCTCATGAAGCCCTGGTTGATGCGGACCATTACACGCTGTTGTATAAATGCGGCGACTATTCCCACCGATACACAGCATGCAACACGGAATATCTCATGTTTTAAAGGTGTAAAGTCAGGATTTTCGTTCGCCAGCAAAGGTTTGATATAATCATCGATGAGCGTTTTGGTAAATAATGTTCCCTGTACGGTCATCATCTGGACCGTTGTGGCTATACAAAGCGCCACGACGATCCATAATGCCAGATTGTCAAGGATCATGTATTTCAAAAGTCTTTTTATGATCTTTCCGGGGTTCTCAACCGTAGGTTTCATACCCCTGGGAATATTTCGAGGTCCGGGTCCCGGCATTATCGATCACCTCCCGCTTCATCAAAATCACCGCTGCCGCCGGTCTGCGACTCATATACATCACGGTAGATATCATTCGATGCCATCAATTCGTCATGTGTACCGAAGCCGTTAACCTTACCGTCATCCATAACAATAATACGGTCGGCATCTTTCACGCTTGCGATACGCTGGGCTATTATCAGTTTGGTGGTTCCGGGTATCTCTTCGGCAAATGCCTTGCGGATCTTGGCATCGGTCGCCGTATCAACCGCACTTGTACTGTCGTCGAGGATCAGTATCTTCGGCTTCTTCATCAGGGCTCTTGCAATACAAAGCCTCTGTTTCTGGCCTCCCGAAACATTTGCGCCACCCTGTTCGATATGTGTATTGTAACCATCGGGCATCTTTTCGATGAATTCATCGGCACATGCAAGTTTGCAGGCACGGATACATTCCGCCTCGATCGCTTTACGCTCCTCTTCGGTCTCCTCGGGCTCTGTATTTGCCATAGAACCATCTGTCCCTGTCATTCTGGCGATGACCAGATTACCGTTTTCATCTTTTACACGCTTCTTACGCAGACCCCATCGCAGGTTTTCTATGATGGTACCCGAGAACAGTACGTTCTTCTGAAGAACAACGCTGACTTCATCACGAAGCGCCTCGATATCATATTCGCGTACATCCCTGCCGCCAACCTTGACCGAACCATCATTAACATCATACAGCCGGCTGATCAGATTGACGAGTGTAGACTTGGCACTACCGGTACTTCCGATGATACCGATCGTCTCACCCGCTTTTATCTTCAGATTGATATCCGAAAGAACATTTTCATTACCATCTTTCTTGTATCTGAAATTAACATGATCGAATTCGATGCTGCCATCCGCAACTTCCCAGACGGGTTTCTCGGGATTCCTGATGTCGGGCTCTTCTGTCAGGACTTCGTTGATACGCTTGAAGCTTGCCATACTCATCGTGATCATGATAAAGATCATCGAGAGCATCATCAGATTCATAAGGATCGACATGTTGTATGACAGCAGGCTGATCAGGTTACCGGTAGTCAGCTCGGTTTCATGACTGCTTACGATCATCTTCGCGCCTATCCAGCTGATCAGCAGGATACAGGTGTAAACCGTAAGGTTCATGACCGGACCGTTGAAGGTCGTGATCTTCTCGGCATGTGAGAAAATCTTGTAAATGTTGTTGCTGGCCTTTTTGAATTTGCTTATTTCGTGATCCTCACGCACATATGCCTTAACAACGCGGATAGCCGAAACATTCTCCTGTACGCTGGCATTCAGGTCATCATATTTCGGAAATGCCTGTTCGAATGCCTTCATTGCCTTCAGCATGATCAGCGCAAGGATACATGCCAGAACTATGATCGCGGCAAGGAAGATCAGTGATATCTTAACATTGATCGTAAATGACATTACCATCGCTATGATCAGTGTCGCAGGAGCTCTCATGCACATCCTGAGTATCATCTGATAAGCGTTCTGAACATTGGTAACATCTGTCGTCAGACGGGTTACAAGACCTGCAGTACTGAATTTATCGATATTTGAAAATGAAAAGGTCTGTATACGGTCGAACATGCCTTTTCTTAAGTTCTTGGCAAAACCGGTAGATGCTTTGGCTGCATATTTACCGCCCAGAATTCCTCCGAACAGGCCGATCACCGCAGCGATCACCATGAATCCTCCGATCATCAGGATATGATTCATGTCCCCTTTATCGATACCCTGGTCCACCAGAGAAGCCATCATCAATGGCACAACCATCTCCATTATTACTTCAACGACCATAAAAAAGGGAGTCGCTATTGACGCGGCCTTATATTCCCTGACATATGACAACAGCCTTTTTATCACTGTTATTTACACCTCCAGTCGGTTCCTCAGTACACGATTCAAGTTCGTGCATTGTACATGATAATATTTTGATCCTTTTGAAACAACTCAATAACAGTCAATCAATTCTCTGATTTGCACATTATATCTCAACAAGATGGAGCAGCCTTCCCTTGAAATCGCCGTGATAATCGCCTGTTGCGTTAATCCCGGCATACATCAGGGCATCGCCTTTCAATCTTATGATCTCCTCATCTTCGTCTGCTTTATCCATGTTGTAATAGCGTAAAGAATAAGTCTTGGAGGGATCGAGTCCTTTCAGCTTCACGCGCCTCGACTTCATGTTAACCCTTCCGATCACATTGATGATCGTAATAAGAGCTTCCTTTTTATCCTTTGAAACGACTTCCCAGCAATCCCATTCATGATTTTCCAGATAAGAAGCTACGCGGTAGTAGTCGCCGGTTCTCACCAGATCGTTGTATTTATGATACATCGCAACCTGTGCGGGGATCATGTTCCGGTCCGCCTCGGGGATCCTTGTTACATCCAGCTCGTAGCCGAATGTTCCGGCCAGAGCCACATATCCCCGCGTCGCAAATGGAGTGGTTCTTCCTGTGGAATGGTTCGGACAGTCACAGACATGCGCTCCCATGCTCGAAAGCGGATAAATAAGAGCTGTTCCCTGCTGGATCTGCAGTCTCATTACGGGATCCATGTCGTCCGAAGTCCATATCTGCGGGCTGTAATAGAGCATACCGGGGTCAAATCTCGCGCCTCCGCCCGAGCAGTTCTCAAGCAGCAGGTCCGGGAATTCCGTAACCAGCCGTTCCTGCAGTTTGTATACTCCGAGACAGTACCGGTGGAAGAGCTCGCCCTGTCCTTCCTTTCCGAGCATTGCGCTTCCGATATCGGTCAGCTGCCGGTTCATATCCCATTTCAGATATGCGATGTTCGCGCTCTTCAGTATCCTTTCCACCTGCCCGAAGGTATAGTCGACAACCTCGGGTCTTGACAGATCCAGGACCAGCTGTGCGCGGGAAAGCGTCGGCTTCCTGCCGGGTATCTGGATCGCCCAGTCAGGATGCGCCCGGTACAGATCCGAGTCCGGACTGATCATCTCGGGTTCCATCCAGATGCCGAACTTCAGGCCGATCTTGTTCACTTCATCGACAAGATATTTCAGGCCCCCCTTGATCTTATCTTCATTGACGATCCAGTCACCCAGCGAATTCGAATCATCATTACGGTGTCCGAACCATCCGTCGTCCATGACCAGCATTTCGATCCCGAGTTCCTTCGCCTGCTTCGCGATTGCGATCAGCTTGTCGGTATTAAAATCAAAATATGTCGCTTCCCAGTTATTGATCAGGATCGGACGTTTGCAGTCCTTATATTTGCTGCGGATCAGGTGATTGCGGTACAGATCGTGAAATGTTCTGCTCATTTTCCCGATGCCCTCGTCCGAATATACGCTGATGACCTCGGGAGCCCGGAATTCCTCACCCACCTTAAGATTCCAGCAGAAATCGACAGGATTGATCCCCATCATCACACGAACGCTGTCAAATTGCGATTTCTCGGCCTGTGCGGTGAAATTGCCCGAATATACAAAACTGAAACCGTATACATTTCCATGATCCTCATTTGCATCATGGTCAAGAAGTGCGATAAACGGATGTTCCTGATGGCTTGATTCGCCGCGGACCGAGGTAATACTGCGTTTCCCGTATCCGAGATGCTCCCGGTCCATGATGCGCTCGCGCGCCCAGGAGCCGTGAAGGGTTATTGTATCATAATCCCCGCCATAGAATTCTACGCACGTAGAAAGTGCTTTGGTTATCCTTATGGATGAATTGTCTTTTTCTGCGCTACCTGTCCCCATATTACGTATTTTCACGCTTCTTGCGATCGCATCGACATTTTCGAATACGCTGTAATACAGAATGATCTCAAGTCCGTTTATCGCATCAACGGCAGTGATCTCCAGGGTTGTACATTCATCCTCATTTCCGAAAGTAGCGGGAAGCCCTTCCAGGCGAGGCTTTCCCTGAATGATCCTGTGATCGCTGTAGCTGACTGAAGTCGCGAAATAGCCATCGTTACTGATAACGCTGAAAGCGTCGTCTCGATAATCTCCGAGTCCGTGCCCGGGATATTCAAACGGTGCGCAGTCCATGAACGAACACCGCTCGCGCTCGTTACCGGAAGGCAGAAAAGGCGGTTCCTTGATCCGCGCAAGATCGTCGAGACCGGTTCCGCTCAGGCGCTTTCCATAATACATGTGTAGAATAAAACCGTCATTATCGGCGGTCCTGAAAATATAACTGCTGTTGGGCGTATCAAGCTTGAACAGTTTTCCGCCATCTATGTCTTTGCAAGTGATTCCCATCGATAAAACCTCCTAAAAACCCTTTTAACATAATAGCACTAAATTGGCAAAATCTCAATTTATTTATTGAAACTTTCCTGTTTTATAGTAAAATAAAATAACAGGTTTGTTTTGTGCCGGAGGTTGTAATGTTTGATCCGTTGTATATATTTGCGTATTTTATATACTATGCTGTTGCAGGCTGGTGTCTTGAAGAGATCTACGCGGCATATGCATATAAAAAGTTCCTCAACAGAGGATTTCTGAGCGGTCCCGTTTGTCCGATATACGGCGTCGGTGCCTTAATTGTTGTCTGGTCTCTCTCTCCGTTCGAGCATATCATACCGGGAAAGCCGGTTTTGAACCTGATCCTTCTGTTCATATGCTCGATAATCCTTACAACATTGCTCGAACTGATCGTAGGGTGGATCCTTGAAAGATTCTTCCATCAAAGATGGTGGGATTATACCGATGATCCCCTGAATTATAAAGGAATTGTCTGCGTTCCGTTTTCGCTGATATGGGGCGCTTGCTGTGTCGCGCTGCTGAAGATCATACACCCGTTTGTTACATTTTTGATCTCAAAAATACCGTTCAAAGCACATATAGGTATATTCTGCGTCTTTTACAGCCTGTTTCTGTTCGACCTGATATTTACGATTGCAGAGCTCGCCAAGATCGGCCGTTCCATCCGTCTTGCATCGGATCTTGACCGGATCCTCAACAATATCTCGGGACTTATCGGCAAGCCACTCTCAACCGGTACCATTTTCAGCCTGGAGCAGAAAGACAGGCTTGATAAAGCCTGCCGCGGACTGATCAAAAAAGCAAAGGCTTTCTACGGAGAACATTACAAGGATTACAGATTCAAGCTGTCACCGGTGCATAAGCGTATCCAGAACGCTTACCCCGATCTGCGTCTTACCGATACCGAAAATGTCGGCGCAAAGATCTTGAGGCTGTCCGACCTGGTAGGCCGCGTAAAGACAGCATTTGACAAGAACTCCGGCAAGATCAGGGAGATGAAAGAACGCCGCGCCAGGGCAGGCGAAGAACGCAAGAAGATCCGTGCCGGAAAGAAGAACGCCAAACGCCTGAGAAAGCAGGAAGAGAAGCATGGCGAAACCTCCAGGTACGGCAGTTTCGCAAATACAAAAACAGCAGGCATTACAGAGAGTAAGCCTGCCAAAAAAGGACGCAATAACAAAAGAAAAAAACAGTCCAGATAAATATATCCGTTTTACTTAATCAATATCCCAGTCTTTCAAGGAATCCTTCGCACCCTGCGAGGACATCCCGGTAAGTGGCTTCGAAGTCTCCGGTGTACCACGGATCCGCAACATCCGCCTGGCTGCCCGCAAACTCCAGCATTCTGTATATTTTACCTTTAGGATCGCCTTCGGCGATCCTTGTCATATTCCGGATATTTGCGGAATCCATTCCGATCAGATAATCATAATAGTCATAATCCCGCTGCAGCATCCGCCTTGCCCTGTGCGGAACAAGCGGTATACCTTCTTCTTTCAGTTTCCTTACGGTTCCGTAATGAGGCGGATTGCCTATCTCTTCGGTACTCGTCGCCGCCGAATCGATCTCGAACAGGTCCTCGATCCCGCGCTCACGGACCATGTGGGCGAGCAGGCTCTGAGCCATTGTACTGCGGCAGATATTGCCGTGGCACACCAGAAGCACTGTTATCATTTTCTTCATCCTCTCAGTAATATCATTTCAAAGCTTTTAAGATTACGTCTGTAATAATCGGAGTATAGAATTTCGATCTCGGTGAATCCTGTGCTTGCAACACAACAACCATATCATGCCCGGGATAAACATGCAGTTCCTGACCACCACGACCTAGTCCCCTGTATCCGCTGCCGTCCTCATTGATCCACCAATAGTAACCATAATTCTCAATATGTGCGGTTGTAGCCTCATCTATATATTCAGCCGTAATAATCTGCCTGTTGTTTAACCTACCATGATTCAAATAAAGAAGGCCAAACTTCGCAAGATCGATCGCAGATAACTCAATGCAGTC
>JAFZNE010000017.1 GCA_017553035.1 Lachnospiraceae bacterium | reverse complement strand
GGCTGCAGATGCTTTTTTCAAGGAGATAACGTGGAAACAGTTCTTTGCGATCATCTGTATAAACCTATGCAAGGAAGCACCGACCATAAATGAACTGTCCGATGTAATGGGAAGCTCGCATCAGAATGTTAAACAGATACTGCTGAAGCTGGAAAAGAAAGGTTTTATTACGATGATGCCGGACAAAAATGACAAAAGAAAGCAGCGCATCATTGTAACCGAAGAAGCAGGAAAATTCCTGGAAGAGAATGATAATAACGGACAGCAGAGCCGGTACATCATTGAACGGATCTTTGGCGGTATCGGGGAGAAGGATCTGATGACAACGATACAGACTATTATGAAAATGGAAAGGAATCTTAGCGAATTATGAAGACACTTATCATTTACACATCACAAACAGGATTTACGAAGAAATATGCCGGATGGATAGCAGAAAAGATGAACGCGGATCTGCTTGAGCTTAAGGAGGCAAAGAAGAAAGATGACGCATTCTACAAGCCGTATGAAGCAATCGTCTACGGCGGATGGGCTATGGCAGGGAACCTTGTCAAGTCGAAATGGTTTCTTGGAAAGGCACCCGCGTGGAAAGATAAGCGACTCGCAGTGTTCTGTGTCGGAGGAAGTCCGAATGAAAATCCGGATATTGAATCATTTCTTCAAAATATGCTGACAGATGAGCAGAGAGAATATATCGGGGCATTTTACTGTCAGGGAGGGTTTGACTACGAGAAAATGAACATGCCTTCACGACTGGCTATGAAGATGTTTGTCGGGGCACTTAAGAAAAAGAAAAATGCTACAGAAGATGAAAAGAAGATGGCAGAGATGATCTCTTCTTCGTATGATATTTCTGATATAAAGTACATCGATCCTATAATAGAGTACCTTATGAAATGAAAATGAGGTGAAGCAGGTATGAGACTGGCGGCTTATCAATTTGCCGTATGCGGCGATCTTGATCATAATCTTAAGATGATCAAAAGGCGCCTACATGTTTTATCGACGCATCCGGTATTGTCCGCAGAGAGATGGAGAAAAACAGTGGGGGAATGCTCATTTACGATTTTGAGAAACAGGAATTAAACTTTGGCGAACTCGGACGTAAGCGTTATTCGGATCAGCTGCAGGGGATTTGACAATACTGTTTTATTATGATATACGTGAAAATGTAGTTAAGAAAACTTGAGAAAGACGAGGTATTTTATGTTAAGCGTGGTAAGATAACCATTGCTGATTTTTAAGGACAACGAGAATCAGTAATATCGGGTTAATGGCAGGATATGTCGTTAGCTTTATTTTAGTACGCTTAATATCATGGATACATACCTCGTATACTTATATATAGTAATATAGGGAGGCTGTCTCTCTATGCGGATTTATTGTATAAATATGTGCGTTACGAACCATGATATCTTTGCGTAAGGATGTCATGGTTTTTATATTTTTGGAGGTTAAAATGAATACAAATACAAGATGCGAAAAATACAGAGACTTTTTTACAAAAGAATATTTAATGGGACCGAACAGCTTAAGATTACTGGACGAAATGCTTGAGAAATATCCGTTAAAGGAAGGAAGCCGCGTTATGGACTTAGGATGCGGAATGGGCATCACCAGCCTGTTTCTGGCAAAGGAAGCCAAGGTGAATGTATTTGCGACAGATCTGTGGATTTCGGCTGCACAAAATTACGAAAACTTTAAGAAATGGGGAGTTGAAGACCTGATCGTTCCCATCCATGCCGATGCCAATGATCTGCCTTATGCACATGAATATTTTGATGCGATCGTGAGTATAGACGCATTCCATTACTTTGCGGCCAAAAAGGGGGTTTTTGAAGAAAAGATACTTCCTTTCCTGAAAAAGGACGGCGTGCTGGTAGTTGCGATGCCCGGACTTAAGGAAGAACTTAACGAAGAGCAGGCGCAAGCCTTACTCGAATGGTTTGAGGGCAACAGGGATGACCTTGATACCTTCCACTCAAGAAAGTGGTGGGTGGACTTATTTGGCAACAGCAATGACTATGAGGTAGTCATGGATCTTGATCTTGACTGCTTCGATGAAGCCTGGAATGACTGGTTTGAATCCGGACATAAATACGGAATAAAAGATAAAGCATATTTTGACAAAGGACTGGGAAAATACCTGTCATTTGTCGGTATTGTCATTCGCAGGATACATTAAAATGACATGAATAATGGAGATCATACAGAAATGAATACAGAACAACAGATAGAATTTGACAAGATAAAAGAAATATGGGCGCAGCTTGCGGTTACGGGTGCTGCCAAAGAGGATATAGCGAACATGTCTATATTCCTTGACGAAGCAGAACTGAACAATAATCTTCGTGATACAACCGACAGCAGGAAGATGATAGAAAATCTGGGAAACCCTCCGCTGCAGGATGTGACCGAGATCAGAAAGATATTGACGGAAGCAGGAAAAGGAGCGTGTCTTACTCCGTATCAGCTTGAACGTGTGGAAAAGGTACTTGTGGTAGCGGGGAGATTAAAGGATTACCTGACAAGAGGCAGGCAGTATGAAAATCCGTTGGCATATTATGATGAAAATCTGGATGAATTGAAGGATCTGCGGGAGGATATATGCAGGCAGATCAGATATGAAGAAGTGGATGATCATGCTTCTAACGTCCTGCATGATATAAGGATCCGGATCACCCATGCCGAGGAGAATATAAAACAGAAGGCGGAGCAGGTCATAAGGAACAACAGGGACTCCATGGCAGATACTTTCTATACATTAAGGAACGGAAGAGTATGTGTTCCCGTGAAAAAGGAATATCGTTTCAGGATCCCCGGAAGCGTGATAGATAAGTCTGCGACGGGAAACACTGTTTTTATCGAACCTGCCGTGCTTTCAAAGTACTATGAGGAACTGCAGCTGCTGCGTGTGGAAGAAGAAAACGAGGTCTACAGGATCCTCTACACCCTTTCCGCGCTTGTATCGGATGCCATTCCTGTTATGGAAGAAAATATGAGAATGATAGAAAAACTGGATTTCATATTTTCGAAAGGCAAACTGAGCATAGATCTTGACTGCGTGGAACCGAAGATCAATCTTGACAGAAGGATAATCTTAAAAGAAGCCAGACATCCGCTGATGGACAGGAATATAAATGTTCCGCTCGATTTTAATCTTGGCTTTAGTGTAGAAAATAAGGAACCGGTACGTGGGATAATTATTACCGGACCGAACACGGGAGGCAAGACTGTATCAATAAAGACGGTGATGTTAACAAGTTATATGGCCCAGTGCGGACTTCATGTCCCATGCAGTAAAGCGGATATCTGCATGAATTCGGGATACCTGAGCGATATCGGAGACGGACAGAATATTTCCGAAAATCTGTCTACATTTTCAGCACATATCAAAAATGTACTTGAGATACTTCGGAAAGTGAACAGGGAAAGTCTTGTCATAATGGACGAGCTGGGCTCCGGAACCGACCCGGCCGAAGGCATGGGAATAGCAACAGCCATTCTTGAAGAACTGCGTAAAAGCGGGGCCAACTTCCTGGTCACGACCCATTATCCCGAGATCAAGGAATATGCGGCAAAACATGAAGGTATCATAAATGCCAGAATGACTTTTGACAGGGAAACTCTGATGCCTACGTACAAAATGGTGATCGGAGAAGCGGGAGAGAGCTGTGCCTTCTATATTGCCGACCGTCTCGGGATGCCGGAAAACATGCTGAAGGTGGCGGTAGAAGCCGCATATGGTAAGGAAGCTGTGAAAACATACAGCTTCAGGAAAAACAGCGATATATCCAAGAGTGAAAACAAGAGGATCCAAAGGGTCAAAAAACCGGTAAATATCTCGAAGCTGACACCGCAATTCAAGATAGGTGACAGCGTAATGGTATATCCCGACAAGAAGATAGGCATTGTCTGCGAGCCGGAAAATGATAAGGGAGTACTGAGAGTCCAGATAGCGGGCCGTAAGATATGGATCAACCATAAACGTGTAAAGCTTCATGTGAAAGCAGAGGAGCTGTATCCGGAAGATTATGATTTTTCTATCATCTTTGATTCTGTTGAGAATCGTAAAAAACGCCATGATATGGAACGAAAGTATACCGATGAAATTATTTATCAGGAAAAGGAATGATAACATAACTCCCTTTGATCTGCACTTTGAGTAGATTTTCAGAGACATATTGATCTAAAATATGATAGAATAATTTTGTAAATCATGCCTTATGTTTGAGCAGATCAAAGGGGGAAATGAGCATGGCAGCTGATAAAAAGATAGTGCATACGATCCCGCCTGTATTTGACGAAAAGTCGGAAATACTGATACTCGGAAGTTTTCCTTCCGTAAGATCAAGGAAAGCGGCCTTCTTCTACGGTCATCCCCAGAACCGCTTCTGGAAGGTGCTGGCCGCGGTTTTTAACGAGGAAGTTCCCGATACGGTTCAGAGCAAGAAAGAATTTCTTTTGAGAAATCATATTGCGGTCTGGGATGTTATCGGATCCTGCAGTATAGAAGGATCATCGGATGCCAGTATCAGGGATGTTATTGTAAATGACCCGGAGATCATCCTGAAGAAGGCTGATATTAAGGAAATCTATGTTAACGGGAAGACGGCTTATAAGTATTATCAAAAATATACAGAGCCGATGATCTCGCGTCCGGCTGTTTGTCTACCGTCCACGAGTCCCGCAAATGCTTCATGGGATCTGAACCGGTTGACAGATGCGTGGAAATGCATTAAGCAGGAACATATTACTTAAGCTTTTAAGAGGGCAACATGGAAAAAATATTAGAAAAATTTGTGGAGAGATCCCGGGAAATACTGCAGGATGATCTGACCGGTATCTATTTACACGGTTCGGCCGTTATGGGATGTTATAATCCCCAAAAGAGCGATCTGGATCTGATCATAGTAGTGGATAAACCTCTTCAGGATGATGTGAAACTCAGGTTTATGGATATGGTCACGGAGGTTAATGAGGAAGGTCTGGCCAAGGGTATTGAGATGAGCATCGTAACAAGAAACGTCTGCGATCCGTTTATTTATCCGACTCCTTTTGAACTGCATTTTTCTGTAATGCATCTGGAATGGTATAAAAGCGATCCCCGGGACTATGTCCGGAAGATGAAGGGAACGGACAAGGATCTGGCCGCGCATTTTACGATAATCGGTAAAAGAGGAAAGTGCCTGTATGGTCTGCCGGTGGAAGAAGTTTTCGCGACCGTTCCCCAAGCTGACTATATGGACTCGATCCGGGAAGACATTGCAAATGCCGGGGAAGATATTTTTGATAATACCATGTATATCACGCTGAACCTGGCCAGAGTCCTGGCATTTAAGAAAGAAGGATCGGTCATTTCCAAAAAAGAGGGCGGTGAATGGGCGCTGGAGAATGTTCCGGAAGAGTATCATGATCTGGTAAAAGCAGCGATGCGCGAATATGCCGGTGCCGGGAAGATGTCTTATGACTATGGGATCGCCGAACGATATGCGGAGTATATGCTGAAGGATATAGAGAATCAGGAGAACGATCATGAATGATATGATACAGTTTGGAATGCCTACACTTATCGAAAATGCTGCGCTTGAGGAAAATGTGGAACTTTGCCGCAGTCTAGGGTTAAAGTTCATCGAGCTGAACATGAACTTTCCGGAGTATCAGGTGGATAAGCTCGAACAGACCGAACATCTGATGCGTTTGGCCGAAGAAGCTGGTATTTATTATACTATCCACCTGGATGAGAATCTGAATATTGCCGACTTCAACAGCCTGGTATCCGAAGCCTATCTGGAAACGGTCAGAAGGTCGATCGAAGTTGCAAAGAAGCTTATTGTCCTGCGCGACAGGTATGGCGACGGCAGCGGGCCGCTCACTCTAAACATGCATATGAATCACGGTATTTTTATCACTTTGCCCGATCGTAAAGTGCAGATGTATGATCGTGATTTTGATACGTACATGAAATCGTTTGAGACATTTCGGATGAAGTGTGAGCAGTGGATCGTTGGCAGCGATATAAGGATCCTAGTTGAGAATACCGATGGATTCCGTGATTATGAGAAGAAAGCTATCGAATATCTGCTTGAGAGCCCGTATTTCGGTTTGACCTGGGATATAGGACATTCGAAAGCGACCGGCGAGAAGGATGTTCCGTTTATTTTGGGCCATAAAGAGCATCTGATGCATTTTCATATCCATGACGGTTCCGAAAATCCGCCGAAGAATCATCTTGCACTGGGAGACGGTGAGATAGATCTTGCGGACCGATTAAGGCTCGCACAGCTTAAGAATGCCAGATGTGTTCTTGAGACCAAGACCGTTGAAGCGCTGAAAAAGTCGGTGCAATGGCTTGAACAGCTGAAATAAGAGATAAAAGCCGGATTGACTACAGGCTGATGTGGTTGTATCATTAAGTAAGAAGATCTGTCTGGAGAAAGATCTGAACAACGAGGCTTGAATAAAGTAACAGTCTGTAAGGGGAAGGCAAGTAAAAGGAAAGCAAGTAAAGTCAAGTAAGGGGGAGCTATGAAGCGTGTAAAATATAAGGATCTGGTATGGGGTATTTCTGTCCTGATCTTCCTGTTATGTGTGATCGAAGGATTTGTTTATTTTAACAACATTGAGAATACCGGGTTAAGACTGGCACTGAATATCGAAAATGCCCTGAAAGCATATAAGATAGACCCTGATATCAATTTCAACGATGCATTTGATTTTTGGGCGGCTACGGAGAGCACCGGTTTCGCATATTTCGGGATCACGCTGGTTACTGTTCTGTATTTTATAGCGCTTTTAATTGCTCCTTTTTGTACGGTCGCCATATTGCTGACCCTCGCCAAGAAAACATGGGCAAGGATCTGCGGTGTATTGTCGCGCAAAAACAAGACCAGAATGCTGGTTGTCGGCAGCGGTTCGGGATATTCAAAATTCCTGAAAAATCTTCAGAAGAAGTGCCGTGTGACGACTTTTATGAAGGGCTCAAACGATGATGAAGAAATGGTTGAGTACCTTAAGACCGGCGTTGATATCTATACGTGGTATGATGATATCGAGAATGACATTTTTACAATTCTTAAGAAAAAAGGGAAGCTTCATAAATTCGACAGCATCCTTTTGTGCGATGAGGCCGGCCTGAAGAACCTGTCCGCTTATGATAAGCTGCTGAATATAGTTACCAAAAGCAAAGATTTTAAATATGCCGCGTATATTTCCAATGTTCCGGTTTATATCTGCGCCAACGATGAAGCATCGGCAGAGATCGTCAGGGCATATGAACGTGAACATCCCAACAAGCATTATGTCGTAAATATCGTCAATCTGATCAAACTTGCGGTTGACAAGACCCTTCTGGAGTATCCGGTCCATGCGAACAGAACGGCCGAGGAGACCGATGTGCACCTTGGCATCATAGGATTCGGAGAGTACGGCCGGAATATGCTGATCCAGGCATTGAACATGTCTGTTCTTTCGGCAGGTTCGACTATCAGAGTCGATGTATTTGACAAAAAAATGAATGATATACTCGGAACTTTCCTGAAACGATTCTCCGTAGATGTTACTGATCTCGTTGAGAAAGAGATATTTACCGAGCATTCGGGTGAAATAGTGGAAGGACATTCGCTCATTTTCGATGAATCCATGCTTGATCCCGAAGAACGTAAGGATTATCTCTTCGGAATGGACGGAAGGGTTGAACTTCATTTCTGGAATATCGACGCAAATGATATCATTTTCGACAAGATAATGATCGAATGCGACAATAAGATGCCGTTCACTTATATGGTCATTTCAACATCCGACATCGATTCGATATCCGTATCGACTATAGGGATCATGGATGTGCTTAAAAAGACAGGACGTGAGGATAAGGTGCCGATCATTGTCCGCACCAGGGGCGATGTCTCAATGGATATCATCAGGCAGGATGACGCGGAGAATAAACGAAGCAAATACAGCATTATTTCGATCGATCAGGATGAAGCGATCTTCTCTTACGAGAATCTGACGAAAGAGAGCGTACAGGAGAACGCAAAGAGGTTTAATTATCTGTATGACTGTGTGTTTGACTGGATCTATGATATGAGCGGTAAAGGTGAAAACGTCAATCCAAGTGAAGCTCCGATAGATGAGTTTATCAAAAAGATCGAAAATGATGAGAAGTCTCCGATCGATATCTACGCCAATGCATGGAATAAGATGCTGTACCAGAGGGAATCCTCGACAGCACAGTCGATGCATCAGATAGTCAAGCAATGGCTGCTTGAGGGAGAAAACGGACCTCATTATTCGACGGACAAGGATGAAGAGATCCTGGAGATGATCGAGCACAGAAGATGGGAGATATATATGATCACGCACGGATATAAATTCGCTCCCGTCAACGGAAAAGCCAAGAAAGATACGGTCAGGAAGACTCATGCCTGCATCGTGGACTGGGAACATATGGACGACGAGCCCTCAGTTGCAGCGACCAAGATTTACGATATACTCCCTTACAAGATATTTGAAGCCGAGAAGAAAACTGAAGAGGGAAAATAGAAAATCTCTACAAAAAACGGCGTATAATTTCACGGAATTTTTAGTTGAATGCCTCAGACTCTTGTGATATAATTCTGAATGTTGTGTGAAATTGCGGAAGAAATCCGCATTAATGTAAATGTTAAAAGGAGAAATACGATGAAAGTATCACCACTTCAGAATGCGAGATACGGGTATACCCCTAAGCTTCCCGGAATGCTCAGAGGCGGAATCTCACAGATCAGCGTAAAGGTAGGAGCAGCTACCGAGAGCGTAGCGGATCAGGACAAGATCAAGGCACTTTTCCCCAACACATACGGGAATAATGAGATCACATTTGAAAAAGGAACCAATACTTCCACACCCAAGAAGCAGGTTGTCGGAGTTATCCTTTCGGGCGGACAGGCACCCGGAGGACATAACGTTATCAGCGGTCTGTATGATGCACTGAAGGCTTCGGACAAGAACAATGTCCTTCTTGGATTCAAGGGTGGCCCTTCGGGACTTATCGATGATGATTTCGTTGAATTTACCGATGAATTTATAGACGCATACAGAAATACCGGCGGATTTGATATTATCGGATCGGGCCGTACCAAACTAGAGACCGAGGAACAGTTCAAGATCGTTACCGAAGTAGCAAAGAAACACGGACTTACCGCTATCGTTATCATCGGTGGTGATGATTCCAATACAAACGCAGCTGTCCTTGCAGAGTACATGGCAGCTCACAATACCGGCGTTCAGGTAATCGGATGCCCCAAGACCATCGACGGCGACCTGAAGAATGAGGATATTGAGGCTTCATTCGGATTTGATACAGCTACCAAGACATATTCGGAGCTTATAGGAAATATTGAGCGTGATGCCAATTCAGCCAAGAAATACTGGCATTTCATCAAGGTTATGGGCCGTTCGGCTTCACATGTTGCTCTTGAGTGTGCACTTGAGACCCAGCCCAATATCTGCCTGATCGGTGAGGAAGTTGCAGCCAAGAAGATGTCTCTTTCATCGATAGCAGATTATATTGCCGATGCAGTTGAGAAGAGAGCAGCCAATGGAGATAACTTCGGTGTTGCTATCATTCCCGAAGGTATCGTAGAGTTCATCCCCGAGTTCTCAATGCTGATCGCCGAGATCAACGAACTCCTTGCCGGCAGCAAGACTGATGAATTCAATGCACTTCCCGATTGGAAATCCAAGTTTGCATTTATCAAGGAAGGACTTTCGGCAGAAGCTTTCGCCGTATTTGAGATCCTTCCCAGATTCGTTCAGCAGCAGCTCTTCCTCGAGAGAGATCCTCACGGAAACGTACAGGTTTCTCTGATCGAGTCGGACAAACTGTTCGCAGCTCTTGTAGGCGACAAGCTCGAAGCAAGAAAAGCAGCCGGAACATATAAGGGCAAATTCGGAACCCAGCATCATTTCTTCGGATATGAAGGAAGATGTGCATTCCCTTCGAACTTTGACTCGGATTACTGCTATTCACTCGGCTACAATGCATTTATGCTCATCCAGTACGGCTATAACGGATACCTTTCAAAGGTTTCCAACCTTTCCAAGCCCGCTGAGGAGTGGAATGCAGGCGGTATGCCCATCACCAAGATGATGAACATCGAGAGAAGAAACGGTGAGGACAAGCCCGTTATCAGAAAGGCACTTGTAGAGCTTGATGGCGCGCCTTTCAAGTATTTTGAAGCACACAGAGATGAGTGGGCAGTTGAGACCGCATTTACATATCCCGGATCGATCCAGTATTTCGGACCGTCGGAGGTTTGTGATCTTACAACTATGACACTTGCTCTTGAAAAAGGCGAGAAATTATAAAATCATATATCAGTCTGCCTCTTGATTACAGGAGGCAGATTTTTTATAATATTAAATAATGTAATTTTTCATAATCCTGAAATGATCTGATTATCATTTTTTGCGGATAAAAGAGATTCTGAATAATTACAATAAAATAAAAAAGAAGGTTTAAAATGAAACTTAGAGAACTCGAGATCGGAAAAAGCGCGATGATTAGGTCTGTTGGTGGGGAAGGCGCATTAAGACAACATCTGCTTGATATGGGAGTTATTCCCGGATTCAAGGTTAAGATTGTAAAATATGCACCCATGGGCGATCCGGTAGAGATCAAGATCCACGGATATGAGCTTACTCTCAGGCTTGCGGATACCGAAAATATAGAGATAAGTCCGATCGAAGATTCTGTAGAAAAAGATTCGATACCCCACAAAAAGATCGAGCACCCGGGACTTGGTGAAGGCGGAAGATTCCACGCAAAAGGAAGCGGAGATCCGCTGCCGGATGACGCATTGCTTACGTTTGCGCTTGTGGGCAATCAGAACAGCGGCAAGACAACACTCTTTAATCAGCTGACAGGATCGAATCAGCATGTCGGCAATTTCCCGGGAGTAACTGTCGACCGGAAAGACGGACCGATCAGGAATCATCCGGAAACCATGATCACCGATCTTCCCGGAATATACTCAATGTCTCCTTATTCGACAGAGGAGATCGTGTCAAGAAATTTCGTCCTCAACGAGAAGCCTACGGGTATCATCAACATTCTTGACGCGACCAATATAGAAAGAAATCTGTACCTTACCATGCAGCTGCTCGAGATGAATATGCCGATGGTCGTTGCGTTGAATATGATGGATGAAGTCAGGGAAAACGGCGGAACCATCAATATCAACGGGATGGAGAGCCTGCTTGGCGTTCCGGTCGTTCCCATAGCGGCAGCCAAGAATGAGGGTGTCGGCGAGCTTATTTCACATGCGATCCATGTGGCTCATTATCAGGAAAGACCGCTTCGTCAGGATTTCTGTGATGAAAATGATAACGGAGGAGCCGTACACCGCTGTCTTCACGGTGTTGCGATCCTTATCGGGGATCATGCCGCAAGAGCAGGACTGCCTCTGCGTTTTGCGGCAAGTAAAGCGATCGAAGGCGATGAAATGATCATATCGGCTCTTGAACTTGATGACAACGAAAAAGAAATGCTCGAGCATATCGTTGTACAGATGGAGAGTGAGCGCGGGCTGGATCGAAAAGCTGCGATCGCGGATATGCGGTATTCGTTTATCAAAAAGGTCTGTGATGCTACGGTAAAGAAACCCAAACATAGCAAAGAGAGGATCAGAAGTGAGAAGATCGACCGGATACTTACCGGAAAATATACCGCGATCCCTGCATTCATAGGCATCATGGCTCTGGTTTTCTGGCTGACGTTCAATGTGGTGGGTGCCGGACTGCAGTATCTGCTTGAAATGGGGATCGAAAAACTGACCGAACTTGTCGACAGGGGGCTGGTCAACGCCGGTGTAAATGATGTTCTTCACGGTCTTATCATCGACGGAATATTCACCGGTGTCGGAAGTGTATTATCGTTTCTTCCGATCATCGTAACATTGTTTTTGTTCCTGTCATTGCTTGAAGACAGCGGATATATTGCGAGAGTCGCATTTGTAATGGATAAGCTGCTGAGAAGGATAGGTCTCTCGGGCAGAAGTATCGTACCGATGCTGATAGGATTCGGATGTACGGTACCTGCAGTTATGGCTACAAGGACGCTTCCAAGTGAACGCGACCGTAAGATGACGATACTTCTTACGCCGTTTATGAGCTGTACCGCCAAACTTCCTATCTATGCATTTTTTGTAAATGCGTTCTTTTCCGAGCATAAAGGACTGATCATGGTCGGGTTGTATCTGCTGGGGATACTTACAGGAATAATAGTCGCATTTTTATACAGGGGAACCGTATTTAAAGGTGATGCCGTACCGTTTGTAATGGAGCTGCCGAATTACAGAATGCCGGGAGTGAAAAATGTTACACAGCTTCTGTGGGAGAAGGCAAAGGATTTCCTGCAGAGGGCATTTACGGTCATCATGATCGCCACGATCGTTATCTGGCTGCTGCAGAGTTTTGATATACATTTTAATCTGGTTGAAGATTCAAAAGACAGTATTCTTGCGATGCTTGCCGGAATACTTGCACCCTTGATGAGACCTGCGGGGCTTGGCGACTGGAGAATATGTACCGCCCTGATCAGCGGATTCATGGCAAAAGAGAGCGTTGTTTCAACGATGAATATTCTTTTCGAGAATAATGTTGAAAGCATGATGACGTCGCTTACCGCTGCTTCGCTGCTGGTATTTTCATTGCTTTATACACCGTGTGTTGCCGCAATCGCTTCGATCAGACGGGAAATGGGAAGACGCTGGGCGTTGGGCGTAGTGCTGTGGCAGTGTTTTATTGCATGGATCGCAGCGGTGATCGTCCGGCTGATCGGAATGATATAATAAAGAAACAATACACAGAACAATATTAATTTTATTCTGAATCAATGATTGCAAGATAATTATTGTTATGCTAAAGTTAAATATGGCTTGATTACCTATTGCTAATGATCAAGGCTGCTATAAGGAAAAGTAAAGAATATCGCACTTTGCGGAGGAACTTTATATGTACTATGCACTATGCGCACTGGTATGCTATTTGATTGGTACGATCAACCCGTCATATATAATCGCCAGGATCAAGGGCTTCGATATCAGAAAATCGGGCTCCGGAAATGCCGGCGGATCAAACGCGGTAATAACCATGGGCGGCAAGATCGGAGCGTTATGCATGCTACTTGATATTTTAAAAGCTTACCTGGTTGTAGTATTCGCCATCAAGATTTTACCGGAATATACATATGTAAGATCGGTTTCATCCGTTTCGGTTATCCTTGGGCATATGTTCCCGTTCTATATGGGCTTTAAAGGAGGCAAAGGACTTGCGTGCCTCGGTGGTTCGATCCTGGCATATGATGCAATGCTGTTCGTCATCATGCTGACGCTTGCGATCCTGCTTGCGTTTGTTTCTGATTATATATGTTTCGTTCCGCTTTCGGCTTCTATAGTTTATCCGATCGTATACTGCTGCATGGAAATAAACAGGGAAAAACCTGTGGAAGAAGCGGTCATCGGTGCGGCGATCATGCTTATCTCGACATTGTTCATCTGGAACAAGCATTTTGAGAATCTTAAAAGGATCAAGAATGGTACCGAAGCACATCTGAGCTACCTGTGGAAAAAGGATAAGGAACTCGAAAGGATCAGAGGAACGGTTGATTCCAACGGAGCGGGAGATCATCTCACTGACCCTGAAAAATTAAATTACAAATAAATTTATCTATAATTTCATTAATTGAATTTATAGATTCAAAAATATATCAAAATAAGACTATTCCATTTTCAAATCGAAAATCCAACTCCTGAGTATTTGAAAATCAGACCTAAAAGATACAATAATACAGTTGTAGAATAATAAATTATGGCTTTTAAATGTATCTTTGGACGTATAAACTACAATAGTAGAATGATTTTGCAAGAGGTTTTTATATGAAAGGTTCCTCTGGAAAATCCCACAGTTGTGAGGATTGCATGTATTATGAATATGATGACGAGTATGAGGAGTATTACTGCTCCCAGAGTTGTCTCGATGAAGACGATCTGGCCAAGATGAGTGAGGATCCCAGATTCGTCTGTCCTTTTTACAGAGTTGGAAATGAATATACAATTGTGAAAAAACAGATTTGATCATTATAAATATTTATTAAAACTAAATATAATTCAGCATAATTACAATAGACCACGAATTATATCTTTTTATTACCGATCTATTTCAGAGGAGGTTTCCGGTGAAGATTTCCAAGATTCATTTATCATCTGCAGGTTGTTCTGTGGATCTCGGCGATGGAAGCGAAAGAGGTCCTTATGTATCACAGGAATATATTTTGAATAAACTGAACAGACCTCATCGCGCGATAAGCCTGATGTATTGTTATTATCCTCTGGATGAGACTTGGCCGAAGCGTGCCCAGGATGCATATCTCGACAGGGATGTGAAGTTTGCCTGGGATTATCCGTATGATAATTATTTCCCTTATCTCGGCGGATTGAACGGCCGGACGGATGATGAACCGTTTACCTGTATGCGGGATATTCGCCGTCACGGACAGGAAGTTATCCTGACCCTCACCTGTGATCCCAATATCGGGGATGAACATATCATTGCAATTGCCAAGGATCTTCGACCTTTCGGACGTATCATGCTCAGGATGAATCATGAATGTACCGGAAGCTGGTTTTCATTTAATAAAAGAGCGACTTATCAGCAGATTGCGGACTTTTTTGTAAGATTCAAGAAGATAATGTCGGAGTATGCTCCCAATGTAAAAATGATCCTTTGTGCCGGAGCGGTAATGTCAAAAGATAAAATGGAGCTCGAGATGGAAAAAGAGTTCCATGAAGCCGGTGATGTTGCGGATATCTGGTCAATAGACAGATATATAGGGCTGAATTGGGGCTGGCCTTTCGAAGTTGCGGAAAAGGACAACCATCAGCACAAGCTTGAAGATACCACGCTGAATTATGAGTGTACCAAGCTCAGCTATAAGAGATATTGTGAAATATACGGTGTAAAGAAGCCTTTTGTAATGTCCGAGATAAATGCCGACGGAGACGTGACAGGCCCGTTCAAACAGGCTGATATAATGAAAGATTTTTATATGATGCTCAAGAACGATCCGGAGAAGTGGGCAAACGGAGTGACATTATACCAGTTCAGGGATGACGGACGACTGGGATTGGAGTTTACCGACCCGAACAATCCGGATGTGGGTATAGAATGGCCTTTGATGGATACTTACAGAGAGATAATACATGATCCGTTCTTTGCTCCGCCGATCGAAGTCACCGGCGACTGTGAGGCCGGCAAGCTTGCGATGCGCTGGGGAAGTTCCGAGGATTCGGACGGTATTGCGATCGAACTTGATATGGAAAAGAACCCGGTATTTGCCGAAGTGAATTTCCCGGATGAGATCGCAGATGCCAACCTTATGCTGGAGATTAACGGATACTGGTTCCACAAAGCCGCGGGCACAAAATTTGTGGATCTGATGCCGGCATTTTATAAAAAACAGCTTGCAGGTCCGTGCAAGATAAACCTGAATATCTTTGCACCTCCCGCAAGCGGTGAAAACGACCCTTCACAGGGAGACGACTGGGCCGAGAATTACTATTATGAACTCAGGGCCCTGCCCGAAATCAGACTCCGTTTCGAACCGGTCTGCTAACCTTCGGATCAGCCTTTCAGCTGTTCAAGAGCCGTATTGATGGCTTTCCGGTCGATCTTGCCGTCTGCGATGGTCTGGTCAAGCCATAATTCGAGATTTTTTACTGAAACGGCAACCGCATCGAGCTGACTTTTGATCTTGGCAAACTGCTCGTATTCATCTTCGGTGATCTCACCGTCGACCGTAATATCGACGAGGTTCATTTTCTCATGGTCGAAAGCATTGAGAGAACTCAGGATCTCAAGAACGATCTGCGAAAGATCCTTGAGCTCGAGCTTGTCGGCATGAACCTGACCTATTGGACATTCATGAGTACAGTAATAATTACGAAGAAGAGGATTTTTATAGCACTCCGCCATTGCGATGATCTCGTCGGGATGGGGGAGTGATTTTCCGCTCTCGATCTTTTCGATCCTGTCCGACGAAACATATTCCATCAGTTCACCGGCCCGCTCACGCGTATATTCCATGTTTTCACGGCTAGTCTGGTAGATATTTTTATTTTCGCGTATTGATTTCTTACCCATTCTTATTCTCCTGTCTGTATATTTATTCTTTCGGACTTATAAGCCACCATAATACGCCACCGATACTGTTGCCGACGGTTACCCAGAGCAAAAACAGCAGGGCTTCACCGATCTGTGTTGTCTGCGCGGCGGCAAGATAGAACATATCAGCAACAACGTGCTCCGAACCGCATAGGATGAATACCATTACTCCGAGCACGACGATCAGATACCTGCCGAAACCTTCGGCCTTGCGGTAACCGGTGACGGCGATCGCGATGCAGAATTCGCAGATGATCCCGTCGATGATCAGAATGTAAAAAGGTTTATCCAGTTTGGCCGTACATAATGTACCCGCTGTTTCCAGCAATGCCGTATGGGTCGAGACCATAAGACCGAACAGGATGGCACCGGTAAAATTACCGAGCCAGATCAGGCTGAGTGTCCCGGGTTTCTTTAAGAAGGCACCGTTACATACTTTTCCGGTATACAGATCAAATCCGAATACCAGGACCGAGATAAGGCCTACAGAGAATAAAAAAGATCCCACGATCTTATCGGAACATGCCAGAAATACGGTTCCGCCGAGACTGATCGCAGCACCGGCGCAAATTGCTCTGATAAAAGTCTTCATTAACACCTCAACAATATGATTAAAATTTCATAAAATATAATATCATTCCTGGCATACCTGCGCAAGTCTAAAAGAATGCATTTTGTTCCCAATAAATACCATGTGGCGTGTTTATCCCCGTTTATCTCGATGATACCACGGAATTATGATACCGTATTTCTGCGGAAGAGTTATAGACGGTAACTATATTGTATTATATAGTAGTGATGTGATGGGAAGAGCTCTTTCTGATATTTGTACCAATAAACTTATTTTTATATTTGCAAATTTGTGCAAGTTGGTATAAAATATGATACCAGATGGGAGAAAACTCCCGGATCAATTTTGAAACGATTGAAAGGAGAAACAAAATGGGACTTATTCAAGCGGCTTTGGGTTCGGTAGGAAGTGTTCTTGCCGATCAGTGGAAGGAATTCTTCGTATGTGATTCTATCGACAAGGATATCCTTGTTGTAAAGGGAGTTAAGAAGACTTCCAAGGGTTCTTCCAATACCAAGGGCAGTGACAATGTTATTACAAGCGGCAGCGGTGTAGTTGTTAACGACGGACAGTGTATGATCATCGTTGACCAGGGCAAGGTAGTTGAGATCTGTGCAGAGCCCGGTCAGTTCACCTATGACGCATCAACATCACCCAGTATCTTCTCAGGTAAACTCGGACAGAGCATCATTGACACATTCAAGGAGATCGGCGCACGTATTTCTTACGGCGGAGATGTAGCAAGAGATCAGCGTGTTTACTATTTCAACACCAAAGAGATCATTGACAACAAGATCGGTACTCCGGCTCCTATTCCTTTCCGTGTTACGGATGCGAATGCAAATATGGATCTTGATGTCGGAATGCGCATGAATGCGATCTATACTTACAAGATCGTTAACCCGATCCTTTTCTATACCAATGTATGCGGTAATGTATCCAATACTTATGATCGTTCGGAGATCGATTCTACTCTGAAGGCAGAGCTTCTTGCAGCTCTCCAGCCCGCATTTGCGAAGATCTCGGAGCAGGGTATCCGTTACAGCGCGATCGCAGGACATACTCTTGAACTCGAGCAGGCTCTTAAGGATGTTCTGAAGGAGAAATGGGCCAACACCAGAGGACTTGAGCTCGCTTCGTTCAGCATCAACTCGATCACAGCCGATCCCGAGGATGAGAAGAGGATCAAGACTCTTCAGTACAATGCATCTTTCAAGGATCCTTCAATGGCAGGCGCTCAGTATGTAGGCGCTACTACCCAGGCTATGGTTGATGCAGCCAACAATCCCGGCGGCGCAGCTATCGGTCTTATGAACATGAACATGGTCAACAATATGGGTGGAATGCAGGTTGCACAGGGTCTCCTCAATCAGGGTCAGCAACAGCAGGCAGCCGCAGCTGCAGCTGATCAGTGGAAGTGCGCTAAGTGCGGTACCGTCAACAACGGCGGCAAGTTCTGCAGCAACTGCGCAGAGCCCAGACCTATGCCCGCAGGCGTATGGAAATGCCCTAAGTGCGGAACCGAGAATACCGGCAAGTTCTGCAGCAACTGTGCAGAGCCCATGCCCGGCGGAGCTTGGAAATGCCCTAAGTGCGGAACCGAGAATACCGGCAAATTCTGCAGCAACTGTGCAACGCCTCAGCCCTGATCGGACTGATATCCGCGTAAATTTTCAAGAAACAGGCATGATCAATACCGATGCCGAAATTGAGAAGCGGAAGATATAGGATAATAAATACAAAAGCGGATACTGATCTATCCGCTTTTGTTACAGTATATGACTTTTCATATATCATTTTTTGAGAGTAAGAAATGACGTAGAAAGAGAGGAAAAACAGATGGCATTATTAGAGTATAAATGCCCCTGCTGTGCCGGTAAACTCGAATTTGACAGTGCACTGCAAAAGGTTAAATGCCCGTTCTGCGAAAGTGAATTCGAAATGTCTGTATTCCAGCAGCTTGACGAGGCGCTTGATTCGCAGGTGGAGGAAAATCTCGACTGGCAGACATCTACAGTTGATACCTGGGGTGTTGACGAAGGAATGAAGGCGTACAGCTGTCAGTCCTGCGGCGCACAGATCGTTATGGATGAAACAACTGCGGCTTCAAAATGCCCTTATTGTGACAATCCGATCGTTATGATGGGTAATCTGAGCGGAGATCTCAAGCCTGAACTGATCATCCCGTTCAAACTTGATAAGAAAGCTGCGAAAGAAGCGTTTACAAAGCATCTTTCCGGCAAAAAACTTCTGCCTAAGGTATTCTCAGACCAGAATCATATCGATGAGATCAAAGGCGTATATGTTCCTTACTGGATCTTCGATTCGAAAGCAGAGGCCAGCATCAAATATAATTGTACCGCTGTTAAGAGCTTTACCGAGGGTGAATACAGGATAACTGAGACCCAGCATTACGTTGCGGTCAGAAGCGGATCACTCGAATTTGAAAATATCCCTGTTGACGGATCCAAGAAAATGGATGATAAGCTTACCGAATCACTCGAACCTTTCGATCTGTCACAGGCTGTTCCTTTCCAGACCGCATATATGGCAGGCTATATGGCTGACAAATATGATGTTTCGGCAGAGGATGATGCCGAACGTGTCAACGAGCGTGTGAAGAACAGCACGGTAAGAAGCTTTAAGGATACGGTTACGGGTTATACTACCGTTGAGGTTGAAAGCAGCAATGTCAATCTGAAAAACGGTACGGCCAAGTACGGTCTGCTTCCCGTATGGGTATTAAATACGAGCTGGAACGGCAATAATTATATATTTGCCATGAACGGCCAGACAGGCAAATTCGTTGGCGATCTTCCCTGCGACAACAGTCTCAAGAAGAAGATAACCTGGATCACCGCTGCCGTTGTAGCTGTTGCGACATTTGCCGTAGGCTATATCATACATTTACTGTAAAGGAGGAAAAGCATGAAAAAGAGAGCATTTTTAATAATCATGGCGCTGCTTTTGATCGCTTTTTCTTCTGTAAGCGTATCGGCGGCTACGTCGAACATGGTAAGACTTAATGACGGCGCACAATTACTGACGGCCGATCAGAGGCAGGACGTCACCGATGCACTTGAAAAAGCCAGCAAAAAGCTTAAAATGGATGTCCTGGTAGTTACGGTGAAAGAGATCCCTTCTGAATTTCCCGAGGTAGATGACAGGGTTGACAGGTTTGCAGCTTCGCTTATCGAGGGCAAAGATGCCATTCTGTTTTTATTCGTCGACAGCGGAGGCGAAGGAAACCGTGATTATGTTTTTGCGAGAAGCGGTGAGGCTAAAAAGGTATTTGACGGCAAGATAGATTCGATAGAAGAAAAGGTGATTTCTTACATCGGCAACGGAAGAAATGATTTTTACGGAGCATTTAAGGAATTTGCCGATGTTGCAGGTTCAGCAAAAGACTTCCGTTTCGGACTGTGGGGAGCGATCGCTGCGATTATCGGTGCTATTGCAGGTGCTATCAGATCCGGCGGTCTGAAATCAGAACTTAAGAGTGTCTATAGTAAGGATGAAGCAAAGGATTATATCAAGCGCGGCAGTTTTGTACTTAATAAGAAATATGATATTCCGACATATGTTACCATAGACAGACAGCGTGTTACAAGGTCAGATCCTTCGGGAAATATAACTACGGTTGTTACGTCTTCCGGAGAAGAGATCCATACGACACATGGTAAAGTTTGACATTTCAAATGATGATCTGAGAGGTCGTGACCTATGCAGATAGCAAATCCCGACGGTAAATACTGGCATAAGCTGAATGGCGAGTGGGAGACCGAAGACGGAGAGTATAGGCTTTCTTTCAATAACGGTTCGTTCACGCTCGATCTGTCAGGGAAGGCATCGCTGGAGGCATATTTCAGCTGTTCATCGATGCTTGACCCCGGAGCTGTGCAATCATTTACGACGATGCTCGAACCGTACAGGATAAATGAACAGTTCCGCATGTATCCCGGTAAAGCTGCTGTATGCGATGCCGATGACCAGGCATTGTACAAGCTGCATTTTATGTGGTATACGCTTGGTGATACCGTGCAGGCCAAGATAACCGATCTGTACGGAAATGTAGATTTAGAACCGGTATTCATCAGGATCCCTGAGGAAGAAAAGCCGCTTCCTGAGGGGCACTGGAGATGTGAGTGCGGCTGGACCGGGAGTCTGGCCAGGTTCTGCCCGAATTGCGGTAGAGAAAGACCGGAGTAAAGGACCACGCAATAAAGCGTGATCAGACAGGAAAGCTGATCCTATAACAAAATAAGAGGGTTGTTACATCAATGAAAATGCGATGTAACAGCCTTTTTTTTATGCGGAATTAGTTGATGGTGTAATAATTTTTAGTGATAGGAGAAAAAATATAAAAAAAGAAGTTGACAAAAACATTAAGATGATATATTATGAACACATGAACAAATGCTCATATGAAAATATTTAAATCGAAACAAACGATAATTAAAGTAATGCACTATAAAACGAAATCTCGGAGGTGTATGTGAAATGGGTATTCAGATAAGGCTGCCGATAGAAGATGAAATGTATGATCTCGCAGAACTTTTTAAATGTTTCGGAGATTCCACAAGGATCAGGATACTTTGTGTGCTTCTTGAAGGTGAGTTCTGTGTCAATGATATCGCAGAAACGCTTAACATGACACAATCAGCGGTTTCACATCAGCTCAAGCTGCTGAAACAGGCGAAACTTATTGCCGGAAAACGCGAAGGGAAACAGATACAGTATTCGCTTGCGGATGAACATGTAAGATCGATAATCAATCTCGGACTTGAACATATCGAAGAGTAAATATTTCAGAAGCTATTTAAGCATTTTAACAACGAAATGAGCGGATGCAGGTCGTTTTCATAATTAATAACTACGGAGGATAAGACAATATGAAAAAGAAATTCAATCTTGAAGACCTTGATTGCGCGAACTGCGCAGCAAAGATGGAGGAAGCGATCAAGAAGATCGACGGCGTGAATGATGCAAGCGTCAATTTCATGTCCCAGAAAATGATGGTAGATGCTGATGATGACAGGTTCGATTCGATCATGGATGAGGTCGTATCCGTTTGCAAGAAGGTTGAACCTGATTGTGTGATCCTGAGATGATCATAATTTGACCATGTTATAAAAAAGATGCTTATGCGGATCTAACGCGGAAAGTGTAGAGAGATGACTTCAAAGCAGAAGAAGGTACTGATCAGGATATTGATCTCATTGGTCCTGTTTGTTATCCTGATCGTCCTGTTTCATGAATTTGGCGGCGATGAAAGCGAAGGCTCGTTATTCGCCCGTATGATAAATGGGCCGGAATTGTCCGAAAAACAGTTTATTCTGTTGGCGTGGATCGAGCCTTTGTTATTCCTGATCGTTTATCTGATCGCAGGCTATGATGTCCTTATACGTGCCGGCAAGAATATAGCAAACGGGCATGTTTTCGACGAAAATTTCCTGATGATCGTTGCGGGAATCGGCGCATTTGTGATCGGAGAATATTCCGAGGGCGTTGCCGTAATGATATTTTATCAGGTCGGCGAACTGTTCCAGAGCTATGCCGTCGGAAAATCCAGAAAATCGATCTCGGCAATGATGGAGATCGTTCCGGAATATGCCAATGTAGTCGACGAAGAGGGACATATCGAGGAAATAGATCCGGAAGATGTTGCCGTAGGCACAACGATCATTATCAAGCCCGGCGAGAAAGTCCCGATCGACAGCAGAGTTATCGAGGGTGACAGTTATCTCAACACTTCTGCACTTACAGGCGAGTCGGTACCCAGGCATGCAGCTGTGGGAGATGATGTCCTGAGCGGATGTATCAACGGCGAAGGAACACTCAAATGCGTTACCCTTAAAGCTTACGAAGATTCGGCCGTATCAGTCATTCTCGAACTCGTCGAAAATGCAGGCTCAAGGAAGAGCAAGACTGAAAAATTCATTACAAGATTTGCAAAATATTACACACCCGTTGTTACGATCGGAGCACTTCTGCTGATGCTCATCCCTTCTCTGATAACCGGAGACTGGATGGAATGGATGAGAAGAGCATGTACCTTCCTGGTAATTTCGTGCCCCTGCGCACTTGTAGTATCCGTTCCGCTTGGATTCTTCGGCGGTATCGGAGCCGCATCAAAACTCGGAATACTGATCAAGGGAAGCAATTATCTGGAAGCCGTTTCAAATACGGCGATCATTGCATTTGATAAGACAGGTACTTTGACAAAGGGAGAATTCTCGGTAACAAAGATACAGCCGGCGGGTTCGGATGAAGCAAGAGTCCTGGGACTTGCGGCGGCTGCCGAGCAATTTTCGAATCATCCCATCGCTTTGTCGATAATGAAGGCATTTGAAGGAAACAGCATGAATATCAGCCTTGCGTCAAATGCCGAGAATATTACCGGAAAAGGCGTAAAAGCCGATTACGAAGGAAAGACCATACTGGCCGGAAGTGCCGATCTGATGCATCAGAATGAAGTTTCGGGATTTGATAAAGCAGTTGCGGGATCCGGGAATATTACCGAAACTGCCGGTACGATATGCCACGTTGCCTATGACGGACAATATGAAGGTTATATTGTTATTTCCGACACGATCAAGGATAATATCAAAAATGATCTTGAGGCCCTGAAGAGTGCAGGCGTGAAAAAGACCGTAATGCTTACCGGTGACAATAACGATACAGCCTCAAAGATAGCTTCGATGGCAGGCGTAGATTCATATTTTGCCGAGCTTCTGCCTGCGGACAAGGTATCAAAAGTCGAAGAGCTGATGCGCGAGCTCGATGACAGCGGAAAACTCGTATTTACAGGAGACGGGATCAATGATGCTCCCGTGCTCGTCCGCTCCGATATCGGTATAGCGATGGGCAGCATGGGTGCCGATGCGGCGATAGAAGCAGCCGATATCGTCATTATGGACGATGATATGGCAAAGCTTCCGGCACTGCTGAGAATATCACGCAAGACCCTGAGGATAGTAAGAGAAAATATCGTATTTGCATTGGGCGTAAAATTGGTTATACTTGTATTGGGAGCGCTCGGGTTTGCCGGAATGTGGCTTGCGGTATTTGCCGATGTCGGTGTTGCGGTGCTGGCGATCCTTAACTCGATGAGGGCTCTGAGAGCCAAATAAAGCTGTTTTGTGAGGTCGCTATGAAAGCTGTTTGCTACGTTGACGGAAGTTTTAATCCGAAAATGGAAAAGTATGCGTTTGGATGCGTATGCTTTCATCCCGACGGAGAGATCGAGGAATATTGCGGAAGCGGCAACGATCCCGAAGCTGTGAAACAGAGAAATGTGGCCGGCGAGATGATCGCCTCGATGCTTGCTGTACGCTGGGCGATCATCAACGGATATGATGAGCTCGAGATATGTTATGATTATTCGGGCATCGAATGCTGGGTGACAGGCGCGTGGAAAGCCAAAAACGATCTTACAAAAAAGTACAGCGCATACATGAAAGACAAGCTTGACAGGATCAAGATTTCATTTACGAAGATAGAGGCCCATACCAAGGTTGAATATAATGAGCTGGCCGATAAACTTGCGAAGGCGGGACTTGAGAAAGAACCTGGTATTCCCGAGATCGTAAAGAGAGAAAAATAGCTGAAAATCCAGAAAAAGCAAAAATTAATTTTAGAATTATTTTTTGCTTTTTTTAGTGACATTCTGCGGTTTGTATATTATAATCTTCTTAACGAAATTTTGTTACAATAGGAGGAGCAAAATGGGTTTCTTTAAGGACGTGGCAGACGATGCCATAGAAGTTGGAAATGATGCCGAGGAGAAGGGCAGCGTTTTGGATGAGATTTTTGATATGTCAGGGCTTGATAACAAGATGAGCACTGCAGAGGCTGAAGGTTCGGACGATGCGGCTTCGTTATTTGACGATCTGTCCGACGGAAGCGATCAGGTTGATGAAGCTCTTATCGAGAATCTTCTCGATCCGAATGCTGCGGCAGATGACGAGAGCGTCATCGATGAGCCTGAAGAAGAGATAATCGTGGAGGATACTCCCGGGGTTGCGGTACATACCGAAGAGGCTTCCGATGTTACGGACGTCGATCAGGTGACTGTCATCACCAAAGGTACCACGATCAACGGAAGTATTGTTTCCGACTGTTCACTCAATGTCATGGGAACGATTAACGGCGACATCGAATGTATCGGCAAGCTGACCATTTCGGGTTCTGTTGTCGGCAATTCGGTAGCTTCGGATGTTTATGTCAATGCCAAGAGGCTTGACGGCAACATTGACAGTGAAGGCACTGTTAAGATCGGACTCGGTACCGTTGTCGTAGGCGATATCAAGGCCGGTTCGGGCGTTATTGCAGGTGCTGTCAAAGGCGAACTTGACATCAAGGGACCCGTTATCATAGATTCTACCGCGATCATCAAAGGCAATATCAAGGCCAAGTCCGTACAGATGAACAACGGAGCAGTACTCGAAGGCTTCTGTTCACTTACTTATGCGGATGTTGATATCGACGATATTTTCGAATGATCTCGATACCATGAGATTACGGATCAAATAAGCGACATGAGGTTGATACATGGAAGCATATAAACGAGTACTTCTCAAGCTGTCGGGAGAAGCCCTTGCAGGTGAGAAGAAGACAGGTTTTGACGAACAGACATGCATTGCCGTAGCAGATCAGGTCAAAGCGATCGTCGATAAAGGGATCCAGGTTGCCGTAGTTATAGGCGGAGGTAATTTCTGGCGCGGGCGCACGAGCGAAACGATCGACCGGTATAAGGCTGATCAGATCGGAATCCTCGCAACTGTCATGAACTGCATTTACGTATCGGACATATTCCGGTACAGAGGAATGAAGACTTCGATATATACGCCTTTTGAACTCAGCGACATGTCTGAGGTTTTCTCCAAGGATAAGGCAGTTCAGGATCTGGACGACGGTAAGGTAGTATTTCTTGCCGGTGGTACCGGACATCCTTATTTCTCGACCGATACCGCAACAGCTTTGAGAGCGATAGAGCTCGACTGTGACATCATCATGATGGCCAAGGCGATCGACGGAGTTTATTCGGCCGATCCTAAGGTTGATCCTTCAGCAGTTAAGTTCGATACGATCACTTTGCAGGAAGTAGTCGAGAAGAACCTCAAGGTTATCGACACGACCGCTTCGGCACTGTGCTTCGAAAATAAGATGCCGATCCTGGTATTCTCGCTCAATGAAGAGAATTCCATCATCAGAAATGCTGGCGGAGAGAATACAGGTACGGTTGTGACCGCATAATTGCCTACGCAGGCATAGTTTAACGAAATAAATTTCGGGGATTATTTACATATTTACGGAGGGTATTTTTTATGGATGAGAGGATTAAGCCTTATGAGGAGAAGATGAAAAAGACGCTCGACGTTCTGATCGAAGAATATGCTTCGATCCGTGCCGGACGTGCCAATCCTCATCTCATTGACAAGATCAAAGTAGATTATTACGGAACACCGACCCCCATCAGCCAGGTGGCCAATGTCAGTGTACCCGAAGCACGTATTATCCAGATACAGCCCTGGGAGAGCAAGATGATCAAGGAGATCAACAAGGCGATCAACATGTCGGATATCGGTATCAATCCTACCGACGACGGCAAGATCATCAGACTGGTATTTCCCGAGCTTACCGAGGACAGACGTAAGGAACTTGTCAAGGATGTCAAGAAGAAGGCTGAAGAAGCCAAGGTTGCGCTCCGCAACATAAGGCGTGATGCCAACGATTCATTCAAGAAGATGGGGAAAGCAAGTGAGATTTCAGAGGACGTCCAGAAGCAGCTTGAGACCGAGATCGACAAGACTACCGAGAAGAATGTAGCTGAGATCGACAAGCTGATGGAGAGCAAGTCCAAGGAGATCATGACTGTCTGATCGTGATCGAACGATCTATTATATTGATTGGATTATGACGGGTCGGGGGAAGCCCCGATCCGTCTTCTCGCGAAAAGATATATTTTAGTGAATGGATAAATAACTATATTTCCGCAAAGTTACATAAGGGTGCATATTATGGCAAGAAAGAAAGCAGAGCCGGTAGAACTTCATGTACCGCAGCATGTCGCGATAATTCTCGACGGAAACGGCAGATGGGCAAGAAAACGCCTGCTTCCGAGAAGCGCCGGTCATTCGGCCGGAGCCCGTACAGTAGAAGATTGCTGTGAGTGGGCGTGGGATCTCGGGATCAAATATCTTACAGTCTATGCGTTCTCAACTGAGAACTGGAGACGGTCGGATGATGAAGTAGCTTATTTGATGAATCTTCTCCGGGATTATATGAAAAACTGCCTCGCACGCAGCAGAAAGAATAACATGCGTGTCAGGGTCATCGGTGACAAATCCCGTCTGGATGAGGATCTTCGGGCGAGTATCGAGGAGCTTGAAAATGAGAGCGCCTCATTTACAGGACTAAATTTTACCGTAGCGATCAATTACGGCGGAAGAGACGAGATTTTGCGGGCATTCAGGAAAATGACCGTTGATCTGTCGAAAAATGCAGGTTCAAGTCCCGATAACCTTGACAATGAACTCGAAAAGATCAATGAGAAGATGATCTCATCTTACCTTGATACAGCGGAAATTCCGGATCCCGATCTGATCATACGGACCAGCGGAGAACAGAGAATTTCAAATTTCCTGCTGTGGCAGCTGGCCTACAGCGAGTTCTATTTTACAGATACTTTATGGCCTGATTTTTCGAAAAAAGAACTGATGAAAGCCATAGAATATTACAGTCAGCGTAACAGACGTTTCGGAGGTGTGTAATGGCCGGTGACATTAATAATGACAGATCATTCTGGATCAGATTTCGCAGCGGAGCGATCCTGATGGTTATAACCGTCGCATCCATTGTTTTGGGCGGATATGTGCTGTGGGGCGTTTCCCTGATCGTAACACTGATCGGTCTTATAGAACTGTACAGAGCCGTGAATGTTCATAAAGCACCGGCTGCATTTACCGGTTACCTTGCTGCGACCGGCTGGTATGTACTTGTTCTGCTCGGTTATATTTTTAAAAATGAGAGCTTTCAGGATGAGAAATACCTTGCATTGCTGGTAATAGGATTCCTGATCATACTGCTCGCATTTTACGTATTCGGATTCCCCAAGCATAATTCCGAGCAGATTTCCATGATCTTCTTCGGATTATTCTATGTTGCGTTCACACTGTCATGCATTTTCAGACTGAGGATAACAGACGGCGGCGCATACACTGTCTGGCTGATATTCATCGGTTCGTGGGGTGCCGATACTTCCGCATATCTTGTCGGTCGAAAGATCGGCAAGCATAAGATCGTGCCGGTGCTCAGTCCCAAGAAATCGCTTGAGGGATTTATCGGTGGAGTTGTCGGAGCGGTCCTGATCGGAGTAATCTATTCGCTCGTTTTCAAAGACCAGCTCAGTGAATTCTTCAACAATCCCGTTCTTGATTTTGCGATCATAAGTGCGGTTGCTTCCGTTGTTTCCATGATCGGTGATCTCGCGGCCAGCGCGATCAAACGCGACAAGAACATAAAGGATTACGGACGGCTGATCCCCGGCCACGGCGGCGTGCTCGACAGGTTCGACAGTGTGATCTTCATAGCGCCGATTGTGTACTATCTGGCGGTGTTAATTCAGGCTTGAGAGGCAGTTATATGGCCACCGTCATGGCTGAAACAACAGAAATTTATGACAAAATCACTGTTTGGGATGCTTATGTCTGATTTACGAATTTGTTTTATAGATATAAGCTACCAAAATCGATAGTATATTTTTTACTGTAGATGTGTCCCATCCAGGGTTTCCATATGGATGTGTTTCGGGCAAACAATCGCAAATGAGCTTGCTCATTTGTAAACAAGTTGTTAGAACTTCTTAGACTGTTCGAAAAAGCACATTTGAAAAAATCGCAACTGTCTGAGCGTTAGCGAGTTTTGCGATTTTTTCAAACGGGTGGGCTTTTGAGAAGAGTCTTTGAAGTTCTTCACGCGGAAGCCGTTTGCCGAAACATATTCCATATGGAAACCCGGAAAAGAAAAACGGATCAAAAGATGAAGTTTACAGTTCGCAGAAAGGACAACCAAGAGCATTATGAAGAACGCCGGCATACGCAATCTGTGCATCCTGGGGTCGACGGGATCGATCGGAAGGCAGACTTTAGAGACCGTCCGGACATACGGAGGGTTCAGGATAAGATCGCTTGCTGCCAAGAGCAGCATCGGGCTGCTGGAAGAACAGATCAGATGCTTTAAACCCGAGAAAGTCTGCGTATATGATGAGGATAAAGCCGAAGAACTCAAGGCAAAGATTGGGGACACAGGCGTCAATGTGCTGAGCGGTATGGAAGGCCTGATCGAACTGGCATCGGATCCCGAAAACGATCTGGTTGTTACCGCGCTTGTCGGAATGATTGGAATACGTCCTACCATTGCGGCGATCAATTCAGGATGTGATGTTGCACTCGCCAATAAAGAAACACTGGTGACCGCAGGCCATCTGATCATGCCGCTGCTGGCAGAAAAGAATGTCAGGCTGTTTCCTATCGACAGCGAACATTCTGCGATATTCCAGTGCCTTCAGGGACATAAGGGACCGGACGGGAGTTATCCGTACAATGCAGATATTGACTGTATCCTGCTTACCGCATCCGGTGGGCCGTTCAGAGGAATGACATATGACGAGCTCAGGACCAAGACAGCGGCAGATGCGCTGAAACATCCAAATTGGAATATGGGTAACAAGATCACCATCGATTCGGCAACGATGGTTAACAAGGCTCTTGAAGTTATGGAGGCCAGGTGGCTGTTCGGAATTGAACCGGACCGGATAAGAATTTTGATCCAGCCGAAGAGCATTATACATTCTGCGGTGCAATTTCATGACGGATCGATAATAGCACAGCTCGGACTGCCCGATATGAGGCTTCCGATCAGGTATGCACTGTATTACCCGGACAGGAAACATCTTGATGAAAATGAAAAGAAGCTGGATCTTTTAGAACTAAGCGGCCTTGAGTTCGATAAGCCCGATTATGATACTTTCCGCGGTCTGCGTCTGGGACTGGATGCGATCAGGCAGGGCGGAAGTATATGTACCGTATTTAACGCGGCCAACGAATTTGCGGTAGCAAGATTCCTTAACGGACAGATCGGTTTTACCGATATTTATGATATGATCCGATATTGTATGGACAGGCATACAAACATTCCGGAGCCGTCTCTGGAGGAGATCCTGGAAACCGAAAGATGGACATATGAAACGGCCGGAGAAAAAATAATTTACAAGAAATAACTGTGAAAGGATAGTTTTACAATGAGCACCGTAGTCAGCATACTCATAGGAATACTGATATTCTGTATTATCATCGTGTTCCATGAGTTCGGACATTTGATCGTTGCCAAGGCAAATGGGATCGCGGTTCCGGAATTTCAGGTGGGATTCGGACCGAAATTGTGTAAATTCAAGATCGGAGAAACGGAGTACAGCATCAGGCTGATCCTCTTCGGCGGAGCATGCAAAATGCTCGGTGAGAACGGAGAGGTAACCGATGACGAAAGAGCATTTACGTCGAAAGGACCGTGGGCAAGGCTCGCGACGATATTTGCCGGCCCGTTCTTCAATTTCATACTGGCATTTGTTGTGGCGATCATCGTCATAAGCATTGTCGGATATGACCCTGCTTACGTTACATCGGTCACCCCCGGCGGAGCGGCCGAGATCGCAGGTCTTGAGCGCGGAGATATTATTACAAGCTTTGATAATAAAAATGTTTCCATCGGCAGGGATCTGGCAGCGTATTTTACATTTAACGAGCTGGGGCAGGATAGTGTTGAAGTTAAATATCTGAGAAACGGTGAGGAATATTCAACAACTCTTACTCCGATAATGTCCAACCCGTACAAGCTCGGGTTTTACTATAACGCGGATGAAAATCCCTGTAAAATAAGCTCACTCGTGAGCGGCGGCGTTTTTGAGGCGGCCGGAGTGAAAGCCGATGATGTGATCGTTGGGATCAACGGAAAGACGATCTCGAGCGGAAAAGAGTTTAACGAATATATTACAATGAATCCGCTCGACGGCAGCGCCTTAAAGGTCACTTTTGAAAGAGGCGGAGCGACTTTCGATCTTGAAGTGGTACCGGGATACGTTGAAAGCTATTCATCCGGTTTTACATACAATGCAAACGTAAGGGAGAAGACTTCTCCGCTTAAAGTTATCAAGTACTCGCTTATTGAAGTACGTTACTGGATCGTAAATACTGTCAAGAGTCTCGGACTCCTGTTCAGGGGCAAGCTCAAATCTGATGATCTGGGCGGACCGGTGAGGATAGTTTCGGAACTGGAGAATACGGTTGAACAATCGAAGAGCGACGGAATTCTCTATGTAATCCTGAATCTCATGAACTGGGCGATACTGCTCAGCGCCAACCTCGGAGTCATGAACCTGCTTCCGATACCGGCACTCGACGGTGGCAGACTGATATTTATCATTATTGAGCTGATCCGCGGCAAGCCGGTTCCTCCCGAGAAGGAAGGCATGGTTCACGCTATCGGCATTATAGTTCTGATGATCCTTATGGTATTCATATTCTTTAATGATATCAGAAATGTTTTCTTCAGGTAGCCATCCGGGATGGATAATAAATGGATTGGATCCTGAATAATTAAATTATTAAAATTTAAGCAAGAAACGAGGTTTGCATGGATAACGCCAACATTAAAAGACGTAAGTCACATGAAATAAGCATCGGACAGGTTAAGATAGGCGGCGGTAACAGGATAGCCATACAATCAATGACCAATACGAAGACCGAGGATGTTGCTTCAACTGTCGATCAGATCCGCAGGCTGACAGCTGAAGGATGTGACATCATAAGGTGTGCTGTTCCTACAATGGAGGCCGCGCATGCATTCCGCGAGATAAAGAAACAGATAGACATACCGATCGTTGCCGATATTCATTTTGACTACAAGCTGGCCGTTGCAGCTATCGAGAACGGTGCCGACAAGATCCGCATCAATCCCGGAAACATCGGGAGCACAGAGAACGTAAAGGCGGTCGTGGAAGCTGCAAAGGCGCATCATGTTCCGATAAGGGTCGGAGTTAATTCGGGATCGCTTGAAAAGAAATATCTTGAAAAATACGGAAAAGTAACACCTGAGGGGCTTGCGGAAAGTGCGCTCGGACAGGTGGAAATACTTGAATCCATGGATTTTCATGATATTGTGATAAGCATAAAAGCATCAGATGTCATGACTTCGGTCAAGGCACACGAGCTGATCGCAGACAGGACGGATCATCCGCTTCATGTAGGCATTACCGAAACCGGATCGGTCATTAACGGTAATATTAAATCGGCCGTCGGGATCGGGATCATCCTGTACGAAGGCATAGGGGATACTATACGTGTTTCTCTGACTGCAGACCCCGTTGAAGAAGTTCGTTCCGCAAAACAGATACTGCGGTCACTGGGCCTTAACAAAACGGGAATAGAGGTGGTTTCCTGCCCGACATGCGGAAGAACACAGATCGATCTTATAGGGCTTGCGGGCAAGGTTGAGAAGCTGGTAGCGGGTTATGACCTGGACATCAAGCTTGCTGTCATGGGCTGTGCCGTAAACGGCCCCGGAGAAGCACGCGAAGCTGATATTGGTATTGCCGGAGGACACGGAGAAGGTCTTATTTTCAAGAAGGGTGAAATCTTAAAGAAGGTGCCCGAAGAATGGCTGATCGACGAACTTAGATGTATTTTGGACGAAATGGCCGGAGATAAGATTTGATCGGCAGATCTGCGGATGAAGAAGTTGAATTAGCCGGATCAAACAGATCGGGCGTGATTCGGGGTACAACTGAAAGGGGTTATGGTAAGTGCTGTTTTTTGAGTTTTTTGACACGGTACATGTTGATCTTAAGCTGAAAAAGCTTTTTGAAAAAGTCCGTATACAGAGTTACAAAAAACTGTCAGATTCGAACATAGTGGAGTTTTATCTGGAAGCGGACGATTATATTCCCAGAGATAACATAAGGAAGATCGAGAATTCTGTGACGAAGTGTTACATGGATTCGGGTTACAATAACATACGACTTAAAATAAGCTACAGCTTTGCAAAAGGCCGCAGCTTTAATGAGTTATGGGAAAAATACCATCATTATCTTAATTCGGAGATCTATTCGGTAAGTCCGGTCTTCGGTGATACTTACCGCAATTCGAAAGTAAGCGCTTCTGACGGTGTGATCACCGTTGCGGTCAGTGATACGCCGATCATAAGGAACCGTGTCGGAAGTATGTGCGCATTGATCGAAGAAATGTGGGAGGAAATGTTTTCCTCAAAGGTTACCTGCGCCTATGAATTCCGTCATGATAAGGTTGAAGAAGATTCGCAGAAATATGCAAATAAATATTTTTCTGACATGGAAAACTATATTAAGGAAGCCCAGGAATTATTCGGTAAGAGGTCCGATGAAACAGATGAAGCATCGTCTGAAATGAAGGATCAAACGGAAAATGATCAGGGATACGATGATTCGGGTGAAAATGGTATCGCTGCAGGAAACCATGGCAATGATACGGGAAAAACAAACGAAAGCACAGGATCATCTGCGAGCGGGATATCACAGTCTGACGGGAACCACAAAGATATCAACGTTTTTAAAACCGCTGAAAGTACTATCTCAGATAAAAACAAAAAGTCAGCCGATGACAAAAAGGCAGATAATACCAAAAAAGCCGACAATCAAAAATCAGATAAATACGGTAAAACCGGAGAATTTGAAAAAGGAAAGGGCAGATACAACAGCTCCAAATTTACCCGCAAGCAGGTGCCGAAGGATGATCCGGACGTTATTTACGCAAGAAATACCGAAGGAGATATTTCACCGATTTCCGATATTTACGAAGGGATCGGCGTATGTGTGATCCGCGGCATGGTGCTTCGCGATCCGGAAACCAAGGAAACCCGCAACGGCAAGATAATCCTGAGTTTTGATATCACCGATTTTACTTATTCGATACGCTGCAAGATATTCCTTGCAGCCGATGAATATGAGCAGATCAAGGGTAACTTTAAACCCGGGTCATTCTTACGCGTAAAAGGTGTGCCTGAATACGATTCTTATGCGAAGGATGTTATTTTCCAGCATATAGAAGGTATCAAGCCGGAGGATGATTTTCGTGTAAAAAGAATGGACAATGCCGATGTTAAGCGCATCGAGCTGCATTGCCATTCGAAGATGAGCGACATGGACGGAGTGGCTTCTGTCAAAGATCTGATCAAGACTGCGTTAAAATGGGGGCACAAAGGAATTGCGCTTACTGATCACGGCGTGGTTCAGGGCTTTACCGATGCGCTGCATACAGTTGATGATCTGATCAAAAAGAGCGAGGGAGATAAGAAGAAGCAGGCCGAAGAGTTTAAGGTCATCTACGGGTGCGAAGGATATATCGTGGATGACGAGCCTGACAGCGTGACTTTTACGACATCGCACGGGAATACGGTCACATGCACAAAGCAGGAAGATGGTACATACAGCAGGGAAGACCTGTTGAAAATGCCGATGTATCATATCATCCTGCTGGCTAAAAATGATCTGGGCAGGATCAATCTGTACAGGCTGGTATCGGAATCCCATCTGAATTATTATTCGAGACGTCCGAGAATACCGAAATCGCTTCTTGCAAAATACAGGGAAGGGATAATCGTAGGTTCGGCGTGTGAAGCAGGAGAATTGTTCAGAGCCGTGGTTCATAACAAACCCGCCGAAGAGATCGCAAGGATAGCAAAATTTTACGACTATTATGAGATCCAGCAGATCGGAAATAACAGATACATGATCGAAGATGATCATTTTCCGGAAGTCAATTCGGATGAAGATCTAAGGACCGTCAACAGGAAGATCGTCGAACTTGCCGAAGCTGACGGAAAGCTTTGTATAGCGACCTGTGATGTGCATTTCATCAATCCGGAGGATGAGGTATTCAGAAGAGTACTGATGTACTCAAAAGGATTTGAAGATGCCGACCGACAGGCTCCACTATTCTTGCATACAACTGCGGAAATGATAGAAGAATGCAGATACCTCGGGGATGAAAAGGCATATGAAGTCGTTGTGACCAACCCAAACAAGGTATTCGACATGTGCGACCGGATCAAGCCTGTAAGACCCGATAAGTGTCCGCCCGTGATCGAGGATTCGGACAAGACGCTGCGTGAGATATGTGAACGCAAGGTTACCGAGACGTATGGGGAGAACCTCCATCCCGTGATCCGCGAAAGGCTTGACAGAGAGCTGAATTCCATCATAAAAAACGGGTTTGCGGTAATGTATATCATCGCGCAGAAGCTGGTGTGGAAATCCAATGAAGACGGCTATCTGGTAGGTTCGCGTGGTTCCGTAGGATCGTCGTTTGTTGCCACGATGGCCGGTATTACCGAGGTTAATCCGCTCCCGGCGCATTATTACTGCAAGAAATGCCATTATATAGATTTTGATTCGGATACGATAAAGGAATTCGGACAATTCTCGGGATTCGATCTTCCCGATATGAAATGTCCGGTATGCGGTGAACCTCTGATCAAACAGGGGCAGAATATACCTTTTGAGACATTCCTCGGGTTTAACGGCGATAAAGAGCCGGATATCGACCTGAATTTTTCGGGTGAATATCAGTCCAAGGCTCATGATTATACCGAAGTTATTTTCGGAGCCGGTCAGACTTTTAAAGCAGGGACTGTTGGTACTGTCGCGGATAAAACGGCGGTAGCATATGCCAGGAAATATTGCGATGAGCATGCGATGACGGTCAATGATCCCGAACTTTTCAGGATGGCTTCCGGCTGTATCGATGTCAAGAGGACTACAGGTCAGCATCCCGGCGGTATCGTTGTCCTTCCGATAGGTGAGGATATCAATACCTTTACTCCGGTCCAGCACCCGGCCAACAAGGATGTTCCGATCGTTACAACGCATTTTGATTATCATTCGATCGACCATAACCTGCTCAAGCTTGATATTCTCGGGCACGATGATCCGACAATGATAAGGATGCTAGAAGATCTGACCGGAGTGGATGCCAAGTCGATCCGCATGGATAACCCAGATGTTATTTCACTGTTTTCATCGACCGAAAAACTCGGGATCAAGCCCGAAGATATCGACGGAACAGACCTTGGCAGCCTGGGACTTCCCGAGCTTGGTACAAAGTTCGTAATGCAGATGCTTCGCGATACAAAACCGAAGAACTTCTCGGATATGATGAAAATATCGGGCCTTTCGCACGGAACCGATGTATGGCTCGGTAATGCGCAGTATTACATCCAGAACGGTGATTGTACGCTGACGACCGCGATATGTACACGTGATGAGATCATGACTTATCTGATAAGGATGGGCATTGAACCCGGCAAGTCATTTAAGATCATGGAAGCGGTACGTAAGGGTAAGGGTCTGACGGATGAGTTTGAAGCAGTAATGCGTGAACATGATGTTCCGGAATGGTATCTTGAGTCCTGCAAGAAGATCAAGTATATGTTCCCGAAGGCTCATGCCTGCGCATATATCATGATGGCTATCAGGATCGGGTATTTCAAGATCAATTATCCGCTTGCTTATTATGCCGCATATTTCAGCATCAGGGCTAAGGCGTTTGATTATGAGAAGATGGCTCAGGGCAAGGAAGTTCTGCTGAAGAACATGAAGGAAACCAAAAAGCTGATCCATGGAGGCGACGATCAGGGAAAAGCGCCGGTCGATGAAACTGAGACTGCGGATGCAGGTGATTCCGGCGACTCATCAAAGGTCGCAGGCAATAAAGACATCGAAGAACTTGAAGATATGAAGATCGTTCAGGAAATGTATGCAAGAGGCTATGATTTCATGCCGATCGATATTTACAGGGCAAAAGCAAGGCATTTCCAGATCATAGACGGGAAGATCATGCCGTCGCTGACATCCATTGCGGGACTCGGCGAAAAAGCAGCCGAGCAGATCGAGTATGCCGCAAGCCTCGGCAAGTTCAGTTCGAAGGCAGACCTGAAGAAGCGCTGCAAGATCGGAGATTCGCTTGTCGCGCTGATGGAGAAATATCATATATTCGGCGATCTGCCCGAGTCCGATCAGCTTTCGCTGTTTGACTGGATGAAAGTGTAGCAGCTTCCCTTAGAAACAGACGCACATACCAAACGGAAAGCTCACTAAAAGCAGGCTTTCATGAGCTTTTCGCTGGTATAACTGTGAACAGTAACGAATAATAACATTTTTTTCAAAATAATACTTGATTTTTAGAACGAAATAGTGTAACATATCTTTGTTACGGAAACGTAATGCTTTATGGCGAATTGGTCAAGCGGCTAAGACGCCGCCCTCTCACGGCGGAAACAAGGGTTCGATTCCCTTATTCGTCAGATTTAACTCTTCATGACAGGTTCATGAAGAGTTTTTTTATTTATTTTTTCGTGTGCAAGCGGAGTCATGAATTGTTTTCTTTTTTTATTGGCATATATATATGAAATACTGTATAATCAATATAAAAGCAGAAAATATGGAGGTTTTGTATGGGTTTACATTTTGATGTTCCGGATTACAAGAAGCTAAGAGTCATTATCGATACCGATGCTGCGTGTGAGGCTGACGATCCGTTTGCGATCGTGCATGCACTGCTCAGTCCAAAGCTGATAGTGAAGGGGATCATCGCGGAGCATTTCAACGAGAAAGGCTCTTCCGAGCGCAGTTATTCGGAGATCAGGACGATACTGAATGAGATGGGTATGAGAGTACCTATCCTTATGGGGTTGGAGGAAGCACTGGATGAAAATAAAGATCAGAAAAACGAGGCCGTTGAATTCATAATCAACGAAGCCATGAAGGATGATGACAAGCCGCTGTTCGTACTGTGCCAGGGGGCGATCACCAATGTGGCGGCAGCGATATCGGAACAGCCCGAGATTAAGAAACGTATGACGGTCATCTGGATAGGAACTCACGGGGAAGCGCCTTGTAAAGCTCCTTTCAGGGAGTTCAACGCCGGAAATGACATAGCGGCTGCCAACCTGATCCTGTCAAGCGGGACCGATCTGTGGCTTGTTCCGTCGCAGGTTTATACGACCGTGACAATAGGTATTGCCGAGATAGAGCGCCGCATCAGACCGTGCGGGAGGATCGGTGAGCATCTTTTTACACAGCTTGTTACTTATAATATGTCGAAATATGCCGGCTGGACCAAGGGAGAGAGCTGGTCGCTCGGTGATTCACCTGCGATCGCGCTTGCGCTGAACCCTGACTGCGGACATTTTAAAACCGTAAAGGCACCGAGGGTTGCGGATGATACCTCGTCCGAGATCTGTGAGGGCAATCCCGAGATCAGGATATATACCGACATCGATTCAAGGTATATACTTGAAGACCTGATCGCGAAGCTGGAAACATATTCTGACGGTTCCGTATATTGTAAAACGGAATCTGCCGATCAGAAATATTTATATGATCGTCAAAATGTGGATTCGGAAAAGCCCGGATTTTGCAGCAATCCCATAATAAAAACGACTTATACGGCCGATCCCGCACCGATGGTTTTCGGTGACACTCTTTATCTGTATACGACACATGATGAGGACCGCCTTGAAAATCATTTTTATACCATGAATAACTGGTATTGTTTCTCGACAAAAGATATGGCCACATGGACAGATCACGGGGTTATATTCTCACTCGATGATATATCATGGGCGGACGGAAGAGCATGGGCACCGCAGTGTATAGAACGTAACGGAAAGTTCTATCTGTATTGTCCCGTCCATAAGGAAAACGGCGGAATGGCTATTGCCGTAGGCATTTCCGACAAGACCGAAGGACCGTACAAAGATCTGGGGCATCCGCTTGTTGATGAAGGCGACTGGAATGATATCGATCCGACCGTATTTATCGACGATGACGGGCAGGCATATCTGTATTTCGGAAATCCCGAACTTCGCTATGTGTTATTGAACGAAGATATGATCTCTTATGATGAGAAGGTTGGGATCGGCAGGATCCCGATGACCGAAGAAGCATTTTCGAAAGGCAGCCATATGACCGGAACTTCATATGCCGAAGGTCCCTGGTTCTACAAACGGAACGGCCTGTATTATATGGTCTATGCCGCATTCTCGGGTGAGAAGGGTGACGGGATCCAGCATAATGAGCATCTGGCATATTCCACATCGGATTCGCCGCTCGGACCCTGGGTTTACGGCGGCGTGCTGATGACCGAGGAGGGCGGAACATTTACAAATCATCCCGGTATCGCCGATTTCAGAGGCCATTCTTATCTGTTCTACCATACAGGGGAACTGCCCGGAGGCAATCTGTTCCACAGGAGCGTCTGCGCGGCCGAATTTAAGTACAACGATGACGGCTCCATAGGGACAATAGCAAAATGTGACGGTGTCTATAAGATCACGGATGATTAAACAATATCGGGGGAAAATATGTCTGAAACATTTATAGTAAGAGTATCGTTAAATTATGATTTTGCATTGGACAGGATAACCGAACTCGGGTCTTTTTTCGCCGGAATTCTCGATAAATTCCCGGAAGGATCGAACGCAAGAATGACGATGTACCGGTTTACCTTCGGATGTTACGTCCTGGATTCCGAAAACGCGATCGATTGCTTAAGTGCTGTCTGCGACGCGTGGGAGAAGACTTTCGGCAATATAAACGGAGTGTATGAGTTCCTGGTTTCAAAATATGATCCGGCTGCGGAAAACAGGGATACCTCGGATGAAGAACCGTCGCAAAATGAAGATGATGAAGCAAATAATGAAAATAAAAATGAAAGCGGCGAATATGATATTTCGGAAGAAGCGCTCAGGCTTGAAGCATCAAAACTTATCCGTTCCGTATTCAAGGATGTATACGGTGCAAGCGATTATCAGCACCTTATCATGGACCTGAATGAGACGATCCCTGTCCTGAGAGATAAAGATGCGATGAACATCCTGCTTTCCCGGAATTATCTGATTTCTTCGGATCCGGGCAGCGGATTTACGACGATAATCAGCTCGCTCGGAGACTATCTTCATAAAATGCATGTCTATCCGGAAGAAGAATACGACAACAGGCGCCTGTATACCGAAATGAAGCTGGGCAAGGAAACCGAGAACGGATTTGCAAGTCCCGATTCGGTAATCGATTATCTGATAGCCGACAGCGAATCGAGATCATTTAATATTGTAGGCCTTGATATTTCCTATTATCTTGAAGGAAGAAAATATCTTGAGCTGAGGAATTTCCTTTCAAGACTCGATCCATATCAGGACAAATACATATTTGTATTCAGGATCCCGTTCCTTGAGAAAAGAGCACATGACGAGATCCTGAACCTGATGTCGGACGTTTTGCTGATACGTCCGGTCAAGATACCTCCGCTCCATGACAGCGTGTTGCTTGAACATATATGGAATATTGCGGATAAAAGCGGATATACGCTCGATGTTTCAACATTCGGGATCATTTTTGAAAAGATCCATCAGGAAAAGATGGACGGACGTTTCTACGGTTTTAAATCGGCCGAAAAGATCGGAAATGAGGTGATCCTGAAGAAGATCGCCCATGATACGATGCTTATGTCCAGAGGGATCGAGCCTGACCGGAACACAATAACCGCAATGGATCTGGAGTACCTTATCGATCGCGAGAAATCACAGGCCACCGGATACAAAGCCCTTGAAGAGCTTATAGGCATGGAAGAGATAGCCGCACGTATCCGTGAAGTCATTGCCCAGGTTAAGGTAGCGATGAAAAACGAGAAACTTGACCGTCCCTGCATACATATGCGCTTTACGGGTGCTCCGGGTACAGGCAAGACTACGGTGGCAAGGATCGTCGGGCAGATAATGCGTGAAGAAGGCATTCTGCGGAAAGGTGCATTTTTCGAATACAGCGCAAGAGAGCTGATCGCAGAGTATGTAGGACAGACAGCCGTCAAAACAGCTACGATATGCCGTGATTCATACGGATCCGTCCTGTTTATTGATGAAGCTTATGCTTTATACGAATATGACCAGAAGTCCAATGATTACGGTAAAGAAGCCGTAACAACGCTTATTTCCGAAATGGAGAACCACAGGGATGATATGCTTGTCGTTATGGCAGGATATACCGATGAGATGGATACGCTAATGAAGGCCAATCCGGGACTCAGGAGCCGTATGCCGTATGTGATCCATTTTCCGAATTATTCGAGACAGCAGCTGTTCGAGATCTTCATGCTGATGGTAAGGAAGCATTTTAATTATGCACCCGAGCTTGAGAGTGAGGTGAAAGATTATTTTGATAACCTTTCCGACGAATATCTCGGATCAAAAGAGTTCGCAAATGCAAGATTTGTGCGTAACCTGTATGAGCGGACCTGGTCCAAGGCGGCTCTGAAAGCTTCACTTTCCGGAACCACAAATATCATCCTTACCCGCGAAGATTTTATTGCCGCGAGCGGAGAGAAGGAATTCAGCGAGAAACTCGTCATGAAGGCGAAGCTGGGGTTCTGAACCTAAAAAAATTATTAAAAATGATGTATGTTTAAATTAAGACTTGACACCTGTTTATTATTTATATAGAATAATTAGTTGTAGTTTTAATTTCCATTAAAACTGCAATAACAATTAAATATTTGTTGGAGGTGCTCCTACACATGCTTGAAGCGATTATAGGCGCTGCATGCGGGCTTGTTGTGGGCGGCGTCATATGCTGGATCATTTCGTCGAAAAATACTTTAGCCAAGAAGCTTCAGGAGGACGAAATGACTATCGGTTCTGCCAATACCAGAGCTAAAGAGATCATTGACGAAGCCGAGAAGACCGCAGAAGCCAAAAAGCGCGAAGCTTCGGTTGAGATCAAGGAAGAGTCCATCCGTGCAAAGAAGGAGCTGGATCGTGAGACCCGCGAACGTAAGAACGAGGTTTCCCAGTACGAACAGCGAGTTCTGAAAAAGGAAGAGACCCTTGATCGCAAGATCGAATCCTTCGAGAAAAAAGAGCAGAAGATCGCAGCCAAGGAGCTTGAACTTGACAGGATCAAGACCGAAATGCAGACGGCACTTGATGAACAGGTTCAGCAGCTTGAGAAGATCTCGGGATTGACCTCCGAACAAGCCAAGGAATATCTTATTAAGACTGTTGAAGATGAAGTAAAACATGAAACAGCGGTTCTCATCAAGAATATGGAAGGCAAGGCCAGAGAAGAAGCCGAGAAAAAGGCTAAAGAGATTGTGGTCGGTGCTATCCAGAAGACGGCGGCAGACCATGTGGCAGAAGTTGCCATTACTGTTGTACAGCTGCCCAGTGATGAGATGAAGGGAAGGATTATCGGACGTGAAGGCCGCAATATCCGCACGCTTGAAACAATGACCGGTGTCGATCTTATTATCGACGACACTCCGGAAGCAGTTGTTCTTTCGGGATTTGATCCCGTAAGGCGTGAGGTGGCAAGGATCGCACTCGAACGACTCATTGTCGACGGACGCATACACCCGGCAAGGATCGAAGAGATGGTCGAGAAAGCCCAGAAAGAGGTCGAACAGTCCATACGCGATGCCGGTGAGGCTGCCTGCCTCGAGACCGGTGTTCACAACGTACATCCCGAACTTGTCAGACTGCTTGGTAAGATGAAGTTCAGAACTAGTTACGGTCAGAATGTTCTTAAACATTCTGTGGAAGTATCGTTGCTTGCAGGACAGTTAGCCGGTGAGCTCGGACTCGATGTGCGCATCGCGAAGCGCGCAGGTCTGCTCCACGATATCGGTAAATCTGTCGATCAGGAAATGGAGGGTACACACGTTCAGATCGGCGTAGATCTTTGTAAGAAATACAAAGAGTCGAATGTCGTTATTAATGCTGTCGAGGCTCACCACGGTGATGTAGAGCCCCAGACTTTGATCGCATGTATTGTTCAGGCTGCCGATGCTATTTCGGCGGCACGTCCCGGTGCACGCAGGGAGACCCTTGAGACCTATACGAACAGGTTAAAACAGTTAGAGGATATTTCCGGAAGCTTCAAAGGGGTCGATAAAACCTTTGCTATCCAGGCGGGTAGAGAGGTTCGCGTTATGGTTGTCCCTGAGCAGATCACTGATGATGAAATGGTTCTTCTCGCAAGAGACATTTCAAAGAAGATCGAGACGGAATTGGAATATCCCGGAATGATCAAGGTAAATGTGATCCGCGAATCAAGAGTGACCGATTACGCAAAATGAGAAAGAAATCGTACGGCAGACTGTATTTTACGTCTGCCGTATTATTTTTATATTTTTTATTGACAATACAAAACGATATCATTATAATCAGATAATGTGATTGTTCCCGGGAAGCATTTGTTCGCCCCTGACGGACATGAAGCTGATAAAAATGTTCCGTTGATCCGAATGTTCCGGGTATTTGGTACTGTCATATATTAGGAGGTTGCTATGTCTTTAGGTATTTCTGAAAGAGCTAAACGCGTAAAGCCGTCATCAACACTCGCAATTACTGATAAAGCGAAACAAATGAAGGCTTCGGGAATCGATGTCGTGAGCTTCGGAGCGGGTGAACCGGATTTCCCCACACCGAAGAATATTTGCGATGCGGCAAAAAAAGCCATCGATGAAGGATTTACCAAATATACCGCAGCTTCCGGAATCATCGAATTAAAAGATGCTGTCTGCATGAAATTCAAGGAATTTAACGGTCTCGAGTACGAGCCCCGCCAGATAGTCATCAGCAACGGAGGAAAGCATTCCCTTACCAATATTTTCACTGCGATCATCAATCCCGGTGAAGAGGTTATAATCCCGGCACCTTACTGGCTCAGCTATCCCGAGATGGTAAGACTTGCCGGCGGAGTTCCGAAATTCGTTATCTGCTCAAAAGAAAATGATTACAAAATAACCGCCAAAGAACTTGCGGATGCCTGCAATCATAATACCAAGGCATTCGTTCTCAATACTCCCAATAATCCTACAGGTATGCTCTATACCAGAAAGGAACTTGAAGAACTGGCCAAGGTAATCGTCGAAAAAGATATCTACTGCGTATCCGATGAAATGTACGAGAATCTCGTATATACCGACGAAAAGCCCGTCAGCATCGCATCTCTCGGAAAAGAAATTTATGACAGGACGATCACCTGCTCGGGTATGGCCAAATCCTATTCCATGACCGGATGGCGTATCGGCTACACAGGTTCCGCACCCGATATCGCGAAAGCAATGGGCAGCATCCAGTCTCATCAGACTTCCAATCCGAATTCGATCGCTCAGAGAGCGGCACTTGAAGCACTTGTCGGTCCTCAGGATACCGTCGCCAAGATGCGTGCCGAGTTCTCCAAGCGTAACGACTATATGTACAGCCGCATCAAAGCGATGCCGTATGTTGACATGATCAAACCTTCCGGAGCATTTTACGCATTTGTTGATGTAAGTGCTGCTTTCGGTAAGAAATACAAGGGAAAGACGATCGATGATGTTTTTGCATTTGCAGACCGTCTCCTCAACGACTTCAGCTGCGCCGTTGTTCCGTGCAGCGACTTCGGCTTCCCGACCCATATCCGTCTCAGCTACGCAACGAGCATGGAAAACATAACAAAGGGCATGGACCGGCTTGAAGCATTCCTTAAAGCGCTTGAGTGATGCCGGCGCTTCAAAACATGATATGGACACTTTCGGGCGGGCGCATCAGATGATGGATCATCTGATGCGCCCGCCCTTGATTTTTTGCAAAGTATTACGACTGATTAATCCCCGGG
>JAFZNE010000131.1 GCA_017553035.1 Lachnospiraceae bacterium | reverse complement strand
TGATAGATTATGGAACAGTGGAAGAGAAGAAGGGATCAAGGAAGGTGAAAAGCGTGGTATAATAAAAATTTTGCGAGAACTTGTTGATGACGGTACACTTTCAATCACTGATGCTGCTAAAAGATCCGGTATGAGTGCGGCTGCTTTCAAAGCAGCAATTAAGAACATTTAAAGCACCTGGAAAGGTAAGGTAAAAACATGTGTGATGTTGCGGATAGATTATGGAACAGTGGGAAAGAAGAAGGAGAAACTATAATAAACGAATGGGTTTCTTGTCATTTATCAGACAAGATATTTGGAAGACAGAAACCATTAATATAATGGCAAAACTAATATAAAAAACCATTAAAATAATGGTTCGTCTCTTGACTTCATTTTCATTAACATATATAATTCCAATCGGAGATTTATATCAGAGTTCTGCAAAATAAGATATGATAGTTATGAAATCTATGCATTAAGGCTCATTTGGAGGTTTGATAGTGAAAAAATATATTATACCCCGGTTTACGACTGGTTCTGCAATAAAAGAATTAAGGCAACGGTTGAAAATTACGCAAAAAGAATTTGCTAAATTGGCAGGTGTATCAATTCCGACTATCGAACGTTGGGAAGCAAGCCAAAACAAGATTACGGGACCGATCGTTACACTTATGACTGTTATCATGTCTGACCTTAGCCTTCCCGAGCGATTGGAATTACCGGAAAATAGACTTAAAATAAGGTTATTGTATATGTATGATGATTACATCTGTACTGTTATTGATGTTGATGAGCCAACCAGAACAGTACATATAAAGAATTATACGAATAATGTTATGATGAGGGCTTTTGGCAAGAATACCGAGCCATCGTATGATGAATTCGAAGAATTCTTAGAGTCGCGATGTTTTCCACGATCTCGTGATAAGATCAAACTTGAATTGGAACGGCTTGCAATTCCGTTTTATGACCCCTATCTTATAATAGAGAAAACAGAAGGACGTATGGCCGATGATAAATTTTGGATCAAAATCGATAAATCATGAAATGGAGGAGCCATAGGTGGTTGAATTATTTGAGCAGGATCTAAACGATGACGGAAGACGCTCATCCAAGGGCAATCAGCTAAAATGGAAGCATGATCAATTGTGGTACAAAGCAGATTATCTGGGATATGAAGGACTTTCAGAGTACATTATTTCGAAACTCTTAAGAAAATCTTCGTTGAATAACAATGAATATGTTGATTATGAAACAGAGGCCATCCGGTATAAAACCCAGGTGTTCAACGGGTGCTGCAGCAGGGATTTTTCAGATGATTACCAAACCATCACGCTTGAAAGATTATTTAAAACTCTTTATGGAATAAGCTTAGGAAAAGAAATATACTCAATATCCGATCATGCCGAGAGGTTGAAATTTATAGTCGATCAGGTAGAACGAGCTACAGGAATAAAAGATTTTGGTATCTATATGAGCAGATTGTTGACGATTGATGCCTTGTTCCTTAACGAAGATCGTCATTCACATAATATTTCCGTACTGTGGGATGGTGACAGTCGTTTCAAATTATGTCCGATATATGATAATGGTGCCGGACTTTTGTCTGATACTACACTTGATTATCCCATTGGATGTGATATATACCGGGAAGCAAAACATATAAAGGGAAAGACATTCTGTGAATCTTTAGATGAACAATTGGATATTGCAGAAACTTTATATGGACAAAACATCAAATTCACATGGCAGATGAATGATGTTGATGCATTTTTGCAGGATGCGAATTTATATAGTATTGAGATCAGGGACAGAGTCAGGTTACTGTTGGCCGAACAGAAGAGAAAATATGCATATTTGTTTATGAACCAATAATTGTTACATTAAAAGCCTTCTCCGCTCAACCGGAGAAGGCCTTTTTCAGCGTTTCGGATCAGAAAAAATTTGTTATTATCAATAGTTTGCTTCGCTGATCTCGAAATAGCTCTGCGGATGTGCGCATACGGGGCAAACGTCCGGAGCATTGGTACCTACTACGATATGCCCGCAGTTGCGGCATTCCCAGACTTTTACTTCTGACTTCGCAAATACTTCCTGAGCTTCAACATTGTGAAGCAGGGCGCGATAGCGTTCCTCATGATGTTTCTCGATGGCGGCTACTCCTCTGAATTTTTCTGCCAGTTCGGTGAAACCTTCAGCTTCGGCGGTCTTGGCGAAGCCTTCGTACATGTCGGTCCATTCATAGTTTTCGCCATCAGCGGCTGCAGCAAGGTTTTCTGCGGTATTGCCGATGCCTTCGAGTTCCTTGAACCAGAGCTTCGCATGTTCTTTTTCATTTTCGGCGGTCTTTAAGAACAGAGCCGCAATCTGCTCGTAGCCTTCTTTTTTAGCCTTTGATGCGAAATACGTGTACTTGTTTCTTGCCTGTGATTCGCCTGCGAATGCTGCCAGAAGGTTCTTTTCCGTTTGAGTTCCCGAATACTTGTTAGCCATAATACACCTCCGATTGTTATTGTAATGCGGTCCGAAGATCGCATTTATCTCTTACAATGATGATAAAATCATTATTGATCCTATCATCTCCAACAAGCGAATTATCGCACATTTACATGATTATGGCAAGCGTTATCATAATATAAAAATAACGTATAATATGGCAGCGGATCACAAATTATTGTAAAAATGCATGATCTGTGAGATAATCAAAGTAACTTTAAACCGGCTAAGCTGAAACGGAGGGTGGTCATGAATAAAAGCAGAAAATTAACGAACGGTATAGTCAGGGCATTGGGGTTGGTGCTTGCATTTTTGATCGCTTTTTCCGGAGCGGGATTGTCATTTATGAACAATGAGGCCGCGATCCGCTCCGAAGCCGCATCTGCCAAGATCAGCAAGAAGAAAAAAACGATCCGTGTCGGCCAGACTTTCAAACTGAAGATCAAGAATTCCAAGAAGGATTATGTTTGGAAGAGTTCGAATTCCGAAGTTGCGATGGTGCTGGTGGGAGCCGGTCAGAGCGCCCAGATAGGCGGGATGAAGCCCGGAAAAGCCACGATCACGGCAACAAACGGCACTAAGGTGTTCAAATGCAAGGTTACCGTAAAGGCACAGTCGAAGGACAATGATAATTCCGGCAAAGATCCGGGCAAGGATGATAATTCCGGCAAGGATGATAAATCGGACAACGGGAAGAATAACGATAACACGGGTGACAATTCAGGCAAGGATAACAAATCACAGAACGACGATAAGAAGCAGGAAACCGTATCGGTGCCCACACTGGATGATGAGCTTAATTCCGATACTTACGGGCTTCTTTATCCCCAAAAGAAGACCGACTATATCCCGAAAACCTATTATGATATCAGTACCGCCGATGATCTTCTGAAAGCTATGATCAACGGCGTGCAGACGTGTACACGCGGGATCGGAGTGCGATATGACAACCAGAATTTCAGTTACTGGAAGTCATTGTATATGGACTACATCAACAGAAGTGAGATGTGCAATTCGACAAATGTTTTCTACGCCGACAGTGAGGATACCGGTGTGATGGCGATCTCTCCGATCTACAAGTTCAGCTGGAAGGCACTCACCTATTATAAATTTATCCGGCCCGGGATGGATGAGGATCTGAGGGATTATATCAGTATCGATGATATTACGATGAAATCGCTCAAAATGGCACATGAGATCGCAGAAGATGCCATCAAGGCTCATTCCGGAGATGAGAAGGCAATCCTGCAATATGTCAATGACCGTATTTGCGACCTGACAACTTATTCGAAGCCTGTACCTGCAGAGAAGGATGCACCCGCAAGAGACGTGATCGGAGTGTTCATAAATCACGATGCGGTGTGCGAGGGCTATACCGCTGCAATGCAGCTTGTGCTGAATATTCTCGGATTTGAGAATCATACGGTCAAAAATAAACGCGACAACCATATCTGGAATAGGGTTAAGGTTAACGGAACCTGGTACCATATCGATGCAACCTGGAACGATCAGAAGAGATCGGACGGCAGTTATGCCAATGAATGGTTTATGCTGACCGATTCCGAGATCACTAAGAAGAACGGCAGTTCCGATGCTCACGCGTGGATCGAGCCGCAGTTCATGGATTGATCCATAGTTTATGGATTGATCGATCATATTTTGCAAATACTTATTATATTTTCCTGCGCAAAAAATGCGAGCACTTCGTGCCCGCATTTTTTTGTACATCCTCTCGGGGTCTGTTTTTACTTGTTTTTTGGGCGGATCTGTGGTACAATACATAGTGGAGGATTAGCCGGAAAGGAGGATGCCTATGCTGAACGGGATCGGTTACAGCGATTACGGAAGATATGCCGGATATGATGCATATAGCCGGAATTCTGCTGCTATGCCTGTTTCTGAGCCTGCATATGCAGATCCGACGACAGGTACGGCGCCGGTAACTCCGATACATACAGGTACGCCTCCGGTAACGCCTACAGGCAGGGGAGCTGCAGTACCGCTTCAGACCGGGCATGAGATTTCTCCTTATGCCGTGACCAACGAGCAGGAAGCCCGCGAAGCGGGCATGAGCGAAGGTCAGATCCGGGGCCTGAAGAAAGCCGGCCAGATCGAATGCGCTACCTGCGCAGGCCGTATGTATCAGGATGGTTCCGATGAGAACGTATCTTTCAAGTCCGCCGCTCACGTTTCTCCCACAGCCGCAGGAGCTGCAGTTCGCAGCCATGAGGGAGAGCATGTTTCCAACGCATATAAAAAGGCATTTATGAACAACGGCAAGGTCATGCGCGCATCCGTTTCAATTCATATGGCGATCTGCCCCGAATGCGGCAGAAGCTATGTTTCGGGCGGCACTACTTCCACTTCTATAAAATATTACGGGGATAACCGTTACAACGCACATGTCAAGTCCTTCGATGAGGCTGCCGGTATCAAAGGCAGGGTTATGGACGTCGGGGTGTGACGCAATCTGATTCGGATATATTATTTTTTTGACAATTCAGAAGTATATAAATTTAAGCTTCCGCTTATAAGATCGGGCAGATGGGATTTCCCATCCGCCCGTTTTTAATTCACTGAGTCTTTCGTTTCTGACCAATATACGAGATAACCATTCCCTCAGATCGGACAAGGTTAACTTTCTTTTATTTTCAGCCGATATATTAATAAATAAGATATATTTTCGGACCGGAAGAGGCTCGATCTCAACCGGCTGATGATACCCCGAGGGAGCTTTGAAGCCTATGAAAAAGATAACACGCACAGCATTTATTATGCTTATGTTTGCCATATGTCTGATCATAGGGATCACTGTGCCATTTGGCGAGGTTCCGGCATCTGCCGGAAATGGTACTCAAGGATATATTCTTACCGAACTCGGTGGCAACGAGTACGGATATAATTCGCTTAGCGATTCCGAAAAACGCCTTTTTGACGCTATCGGAGAATATATTGAAAATTTTATCGCAAGTGATATTTACGGGCAGGATCTGGACAAGGACAGCGCTTCGCTCGAGGTCATTTATGAGCTTGACGGGCAGGATGATCTTACAAAAGAAGACATTGCCAAAGTCATAACCAGGTTTGTATACTCCAATCCCCAGTATTATTGGATCGGATTGGAATATTCGTATGCTCTGGCAAACGGAAGGGCCGAGGCGGTCCTGACCGTGGATCCTTATTATTACAGCTATTCCCTGAGACAGTCCACCGATCGTGCGATCGAAACACTGGCACTGGATTGGGTCGAACAGGTACGTAATGCCGCCATGTACGGCGATTATTATGGCGCCCTGAAATGCCACGACCTTATAATCCGTGCGGTCGACTATGCTTATGATTCGGCAGGAAAGCCGGAGAGCGCAATGTGGGCGCATTCTATCGCAGGTGTTTTCACCGGGCAGGGTGCGGTATGCGAAGGTTACGCAAAAAGTTTCGAATATATCCTGGATCGTGCGGGGATTCCCTGCATATATATAGCAGGGACCGGTGCGAGCGAAGATCATGTCTGGAATGCGGTTGAGATCGGCGGCAAATGGTATCTGTGCGATATCACCTGGGACGATCCCAACAGTTCTACGACAGAAGGGCTCAAAGATTCGAATTATACATATTTCTGTATTCCCGAATCGGAATTCGCCAAGAAACACAAACCGTACGGAACGGATAAATACTACATTTACGAACTTCCCGAATTTGAGGATACATTTGAAGAGTCTTTCTTTACGGTGTTTGGATGTTCATCGGATGAAGAGTTTTCGGAAATGAACGGCAGAAGCTTCGCCGAAACGGTTTTGGACAGCAGGTACGAGGACAATGATTTTGTATTCATCCTGATGCCCACGGATGCGGAAGATTCCTTCATAAGCTATGTTGTTCCTTACCTGACGGGATTTGATCCTGCAAAAGGCGCAACGACTATAACTACAACCTATGGCAAGATCGTTAAATATGAAGCTCCAGTGATCAACAATCCCGCTGACGGGATTACGATAGATGCGGAAGAGATCAGTGTCGCGGTTGCGCAGTCGATGACCGTAAAAGCCATACTTCCCGGCGGAAGCGATGACAGAGTGGTATGGTCGGTTTCGCCCGCGGATGAAAATGACGAAACAGACGCAGACAGGTATCTTAAGCTGTCGGCACGTGGGACGGATGTTTTGATAACCGGGCGCAGAAACGGCACGGTGAAGCTTACCGCTACCGTATACAGCAGCCTCGCAAATGATGAACCCATCAGTGCAAGCTGTATCGTAACGGTTGGAACCGGAAAATCGATCGCGGAGGCAGTGATCTGGCAGAACGGTACCAAAGAGAAGAAGACGGTGACTGTAAATACCAAACTTTCAGCTACCACCTGGACCAATTCAAAAGGACAGTCCAAGCAGGGCAAGCTGGTTTGGTATGTTTCGGATAAACCGACCGATCCTGTATTTGATAAAAATAAGCATACGGTTTCGTTTTTAGTACCGAAATCCAAGCATGCTTCGATCAATAATAAGGGTGTTGTTACCGCCAAAACCGCGGGAACGGTATTCGTTTATGTTTGTGATACCGGGAAGATGACTTTTGAGGAGCATGTCATCGATATCGCAGCCGGCCCTACCAAATTGTTCCTGACAAGCAGGCCGAATACGACCAACAAGGATCTGGTTTACAAGAAGATCGGAATATATGCCGGCAGATCGGCCAAGATATATATCACTCCGTTTATCAAGGACGGAGCTGTTGATTCCGAATGCACTTACACTGTAAAGGTTGCCAAACCCGAACAGGCGAAATATGTCAGTGTAGTCGCACCGGCAGAGGATGAAGAAGGCAATTCGTATTTTATCGTAAATGCGCTTGATATTGACCGGATCAAGGAAAAGACAGTATCGGTGAAGGTTGAGGTTATCTGCGATCAGACCGGAAAGAAATCAAATCTTACCGTTGTTGTGGCCAATCCGGTGTATGAGTTATCTTCGGAGGCAGTTGGACTTTCTGAAGGCAGCGAACCTAAGCTGCTTCGCAAGAACGATACGATCAAGCTTAAACTGAAACTGACCACCATGCTCGGAGAGGGAGTTCCCACTACCGACAAGATCAAGATCTATGTCGGACAGAGCGATGTGTCGTTCAATGACCATGACAGAGTAGAAGCGGACAGGGGAGCCACAGTCCGTGCCAAATTCGACAGAAAGACCATGACGGTCACCCTGACCGCCTCGAAGAATGCAGGTGTTCCGGCGCTTATAACCGCCGCATTTACCGATGTATTAACAAAAGAGATCGTATTGCTGGATATTGCCGATGTCGATGAGAAAGGCAATGTCACGCTGTGGTGATCAATATTCGACTATCTCGAACTCGCTGTCCTCGAACATGTCGGCGTACTTGTTTTTGGTTCCGGAAGGAACACGCAGTGTGGTAAGGGAATCACAGTATTCGAACAGATCCTCGCCTACGGATGCGAGCGAAGAAGGGAATGTAAGCTCAACGATCCCGCCGCAATCATAGAAAGCACGGTTGCCGATCGATTTCAGGCCTTCGGGAAGCGGCAGAGCGGTCAGGGCCGAACAGGACCAGAACGCTTCATCACCGATGATCTCGATCGAGGAAGGTATTATCAGATCGACAAGGCTTTCGCAGTTGGTAAAGGTATCCTCGGGGATGACTGACATATTTTCGGAAAGCGTTACGCTTTCAAGTGAAGAGCAGTCGAAGAATACACTGTTTCCGATCTCGCGTACCGAAGTAGGGAAAGTCATGGTCTTGAGGGAGATACAGCCGTTGAATACGGCTTCTCCGAGTACTTCGACACCCTCCGAAAGAAAGACGCTCTCGAGTGCTTCGCATCCGTCAAATGCCGAATTACCAATGTATTTGACCGATGAAGGGACGATCACGCTTGTGAGCTCCATATAACTACTGAATGCGTCATTATCGATCTTGGTGACGGGATAATCTTTCCCTTCATAAGTGATCTTTTCGGGAATGGTGTAGTATTCGAGTGAATCGTCGGATAAAAATGTGTTGATCAGAACAGCTTCATCGTCGGTAAGACAGAATGACATTCCTCCCGACAGATAGAGCGGATACTCGCCGTTGTTGTAATCGACGGTTCCGACATAGCCTTCGGTAACCTCGTCAGCCGGCTCGTCTTCATCGCCGGTCGGTTCCGGTGTGGCAGCATCGGGAGTAACTTCTGATGTGACCGCCGGAGGGGTAACGGTATCGGTGGGCTTTTCGGCAGCAGGTTCTTTTGACTTACAGCCGCCGAGCACGATCAGTGATATTAACAGCAAAACAGATGTCAGAATGCTTAAATAACGGATATTATTTGATCTTTTCATAATATTTTTGTATAATCTCCTTTAAACAGAGTATTTACAATTATAGTAACAGATTTTTTTGGATAATGCAAATATGTGATCTGGAGGTCAGCCTATGAAACACTTATTACAAAGAATGACTATTGTAGCGGCATTGTTTATGCTGTTTATTGTTATTTTTGTCATGACCGGAGAGTCATATAATGCATCATCGGATGACACGCCGGGTGCATCAACCACTCCCGGTGCATCGACCACACCCGGAGCGTCAACCACACCGGGTGCATCAACAACGCCCGGAGCGTCGACTACACCCGCACCGACTACGACCACCACGACCAACGGACCGAAGGTCTCCTGGAATTCGGCCGTAGAAGGCATCAACGGCGTACAGATCAAGTATTCGACGGAAGAGATCGAGGTTACCTCCTCCAAGAAACTGTATTATGCGATACTTAAAAAAGAATCGGATAAGGGAGCCAGACAGGCTGATCTGATCCCTGCCCCCAACGGAGGCAACGGTGATACTTATCTGATCGATTTTTCGACAATATCTTCTTCCAAGGAGATATTCATAGGACTTGCTACTTCCAATACACCCGGTACCGACGGATTGGTTCCGATGACCAATGTTTCGATAGCACCCGCCCAGAGAAAGATCGTATTCAACATTGACTGGAGCGTGGAAGGCGATGAGGCGAAGGACAAGAGGATAATCAGCAATGTTATCGTTACCAACGCCGATTCAACTACGGTGGAATATGTTCAGGGTACACCTACTGAGGCCGGTCAGAAACCTATCGGTGATATTTCGATACAGTGGAGAAAAGGCACAAACGGAGCATGGCGTCCTATTTCCGAGCTGACCAGCATCAGATGGGACAGTATGAAAACTGCAGGCGCGGTTATTTACTTCAGGCTTGATGCCAAGGATTCCGGACAGGTTACACCGCTTTCGGGTTCTGAGAAGATCGAAACCGGATACCGCTACAGTAAAGAGAATAAGATCAAGATAAGCGTTACCAAAGCAACCGCTGTCAAACTTGATGTCAGCAAGATGACACTTTCCCTGAAGAACGGTATGCAGTTCAGGGTATCTGGTGCCAAGGACTGGATCACGGTACTTCCTTATAACGCAAGCTCGACCAAGACCGATTCAGCGGTACGCTCCACATCGGACAAAACAACATTTGACCCGTATAAGGAGAACACACAGGTTAAGATAAGCTATATGGCTATCGATGATGTAAAGGCGATCCTCGGGTCTACCGCACCGGCTGCCGATCAGCCGATAGTCCTCGAAACGAGGATCGCAGCAACGGTCAAAAAAGCACCGTCGCGTACGGCGGTTGTGACCATACCCGTTCAGGGCGAGGCACCGAAGGCCGATATTACATATGACGGCAAGCAGTGGACGATCTCGGGTATTACGGCTGCCGATACGAGTGCTCCGCAGTCATTTGAATATACGATCGTCAAGCAGGGCGACGTTACCGACAATAAACTTGATATTTCAACGTTGAAATGGGGATCGGTAAGAAACGGAACAGGTATTAAGAACACCGCCAAGAGTACTTACTCGGCAGTAGATAAATCAAGGCGTACCGTTAATGTTACGGATGCGGATGCGGTCGTCCTGATCAGGAGAAAGGGTGTTGCTCCTTCTTCCAAAGCGCAGGCCGTTCTCGCATCGAAATACCTTGTTCTGACATTGCCCAAGACAGCAGCTTCAGGAACACCCGCTCCTACAGGCAGCACGACCCCTACACCGAGCGTAACGGAAGCACCCGGACCTTCAACGACAGCGGGTCCTACGGGATCCACGACACCGGCGCCGTAACGAGGCATTCGCTTCGAGCAGCAATACCGGCTCAACAGCAAGCTGATCATTCAGATCAAAAACAATACACCTGTGCAAGGTTATGAAACTTTGCACAGGTGTTATTTTTATGATTTTATATGCGTCCTTTGAACTTTATAAATTCTGCTGCAGGACTTCCGCATTCTCTTTACGTGCGACAAGGCAGGTCGAGAATCCGATACCGATGAGTGCCCAGTACAGCGGTGCTACGGTGATCGAGGAGTCGTTTATCAGCTGTGTTATCATGTAACCAAAGGTTCCGGCTGCTATTCCGCCCGAGATATACGAGTAGAAATTATGCGTTTTCATCTTGAACGAGGTTTTGATACAGGTTACAAGGTACATGATGTAGAATGCCAGCATAGCGATCAGCGAGATCACGCCGGTCTGCACGCCTACCTGCAGGTACATATTGTGAGGTTTGGTCATTATTTCGATCTTGCCCCACTGATTGAATCCTGCATTATTCATGCCCAGCACATCCTTGTTGGGGAATTCGAAGATGAAAGTATCCGCGCCGCTTCCGAGGATTATGTTCTTCTTCAGCAGAGGGATCGTTCTGGACCAGATAAAGCCTCGTTTGCTCGCCAATGCGGCATGTTTGTCAAGGAATTCGGTATATTCGGCATTTTCATATTTGATCAGTTTGCCGAATATCGTAATGTAATAATACGAGTTGTTTACATAAGCGAACCGCCAGGTGCCTCCCGCAGTTACGGAGAATGCGGGGATCCTTTCGGGATCCGTGATCTGCAGGGCACTGATCGTGACATCCGCGAAACGCTCATCTCCGATAATAATTGAATTACCGTCGTCGCTCAGCTTCAGGGGGAGCAGAGAACCGCTGCTGTCTATACAGTTAAAGGTGGTGGCATCGGCGTCCGTGATTATATGAAGATCGTTGCCTTTCCACGTAAGGACTACATCACTGTCATTGGTCTCGATCTTGGTAAGTGCGTACGGATCACGTTGACCGGTAGAAAATGCTTCCTGCAGTCGTTCAATAACCTTGGGACCGGATGAAAACATTATGTACCCGATCAGTATGATGCAGGTTAATCCGAAGATCGACAAAACCGGGATCCAGAATTTCCAGTTCTTTCGGGCAAAGAGGATACACAGCATAAGGAGCGAGAAAGCGATTCCGATAAAACCGGCTCTCGAACCCGAACCGAACAGGGCGAAGAGAAGGAACACATAGAACAGTCCGCCGAAAACCTTAAAAATGAGATTTTTATAAGCAAAGATCATCATAAGGAACAACGGGGACAGAAGCGCCACATACGAACCTACATAGTTCGGATTGTACAGGGTCAGGTATGCCCTTCCTTCCGCAGCAAATTCGAATGTCATGTTTTCTCTGGGATATGCGGCCTGTAAGCTTTTCGGAACGATCAACTGATAACCGAGACTGGTCTGGAAGAAGTCGGTAAAGAATACCTGAGTGATCCCTATGACAACTATTATGAACGTTCCTGCCATGAGCGCTACGGTCAGAATGGTGATATCTGTAGAATCTTCCACGAACAAGAATGCGTAATAAGCCGTGATCACATATCCGAGAAGTACAAATACAGGCTCAAACTGTTCGTACACACCTGTCCAGGGATAGGGCTGGTATTTCGAGAAAATGCTCGATAACAGCGCAAGCAACGCATAAGCCCCGAGCGGAATGAAAATTTTTGAAAAACGGATCTCTTTCTTTTCGATCACAAGTCTGGCGATCAGAATGCATGCCATGACGATCGAAAGGAACAGGAAGAAGACCATCTTGCAGTGTAAGAAAACGTCAATATCGGGCTTGGCCGTATTGCCGTAGAAATCATAATACTGAAGACCTGAGTCATAAGTGTATAATCTTACCAGAAGAGGCAGGATCGCAAGTACCCCGATCAGAGGAGCAAGGGTTCCGATCCTGGCGCCGATGGAACTTTTTCCGAAGGCGGTCTTCTGATGCTTGTTATGCCTCGCGTGCGAGGAATTGTTGTTTGTTTTATTCTTTGATGCAGCCATTTTAACCTCATTTACATAGCATTATTAACATGATACACAGTCAATACGGACATGATCTTCATGTGGATATCGGATTTTGTCTGTTTGACCTTAGCATCATTTTAATATAGATATGAAAAAAGTCAAGGTTGAGGTTTTACCGATACAGGGTTATAATGAAAATGACAGAGATCGTACACACGATCAGACCGGATCGGGGAAGGAGAACAGTACATGGAGAATTTTGCCGGAAGTTTTGAAAATATAATGAACAGAAGTATTGCGGCAGGACGGTTTTCGGGAGCCAATATACTGGTGCTGAGAGACGGTGAGGAGCTGCATTTCGGAGCGTATGGCTACGCCAATATCGAAAATAAGACCCCTATGGGACGCGACTTCGTCTTCAGATTGTTTTCCATGTCCAAGCCTGTAACGGCGGTTGCGGTCCTGAAGCTTGTGGAACGCGGGATCATCGATCTGACCGATCCGGTGGAGAATTATCTGCACGGATTCGCCAAACCGAGAGTCGCGGTACTTGATGAAAAGCCCGTAGGCGGTGATGCGAGACCCTGCAGGTATCATATCGAACCGGCCAAAAGAAGCGTTACGATCGCGGATCTGATGAATATGACTTCGGGTGTCGCTTATCCCGGGATCGAGAGTCCGGCGCATATCGAAGTCGGACAGTGTCTGGATTTCTGGATCAACAATCTGCGCAGCTATGACAGACCGGGTACGGTCGATTTCGCAAATGCCCTGGGCAGATGTCCGCTGGCTTTCCAGCCCGGTGATCACTGGATGTACGGCTTCTCGGCCGATATCCTGGGAGCTGTAGTTGAGGTGGCAAGCGGCAGGTCGTTCGGCAGTTTCCTGCGCGACGAGATCTTTTCACCGCTCGGAATGATGAATACGGGATTTACATTATTCCCGGATGCGAAGAACAGGTTTACCGAGGCTTATGAAGCCAACAGTGAGCATCCCGGCGTACTCAAACCTTTCAAAGACCTGAATCTGGGACTTGGAGATTATCCTGACAGGCCGCTGTTTGAGTCGGGCGGAGCAGGACTCCTTTCGACAATAGACGATTATTCGAAGTTCGCGATGATGCTTGCCAACGAGGGAGAATATAACGGAGTCAGGATCCTTTCTGCCAATTCCGTACGCTTCATGCGTTCGAACCAGCTTACGTCCAGACAGAAGACCACTCTCAACTGGGACAGCCTGAAAGGCCACGGATACGGTAATCTGGTAAGGATGCTGGAGGATCCCGCAGCATTCCATTCGATAGCTCCTGCAGGAGAGTTCGGCTGGGACGGCTGGATGGGGACTTATTTTGTGGTTGAACCCGCATCGAAGACAGTAATATTGTTCTTCAGACAGCTGACCGGAGCGGGATTTGACGACATCACAAGACTTATAAGACATGTTGCATATTCAATGTAAATACGGAGGAAAAGGCGTTCGGACCGGCATGGACGGTACCGGCGCATGAGGTATCATACCATGACTAAAACAGAAACCATACTTAAAGATGTTTATATTATCGAACCCAGAGTTTTCGGCGATCATCGCGGATGGTTCGAAGAAACCTGGAGCAAAAGGAGTTTTGAAGAACTCGGCCTGTTCTATGATTTTGTCCAGGATAATCACAGCTTTTCATCAAAAAAAGGCACACTACGCGGACTGCATTTTCAAAAAGGTGAGTATTCGCAGGCAAAACTCGTGCGCTGCGTTCGGGGAAGGATACTGGATGTTGCGGTAGACCTGCGCCACGAATCACCCACATATAAAAAATGGACCGGTGTTGAGCTTTCAGCCGAGAATCACAGGGAACTGCTCGTACCGAGAGGATTCGCGCACGGATTCGTTACATTGACGGACGACGTGGAATTCCTCTACCGTGTAGACAATTTCTATGCGCCTGAACACGAAGCTTCGATCAGATTTGACGATCCCGAGATCGGCGTCGACTGGGGATTTAAGGATGGTGAAGAACCGATCCTTGCCGAAAAGGACAAGATCGCTCCGTATCTGAAAGATTACGGGATACTGTTCTGAGAACACGTATCCGCTACTGTATCTTATTGATCTACAACCGGAAAAAATATATGCTATCCGCCGGCGGATTGTTGAGATTCCGCTTACGGATAGCATTTATTGTTTTATTAACGGTTTGTGCGTATTATCTGCTTGTTTTTTTAATCTACACGTTTATCGCCCCAGAAGAAGAGCGCTACGGTTCCGGGACCGGTATGGCTTCCGATGGTGGCGCCTATAGGGTATATCTGCACCTTTTCCTTGAGATTCGGGAAGCTTTCTTCGATCAGGTCCGCAAGCTCACGGGCATCTTCATAGCACATCGAATGACTTATATAGCATTTTCCGTTATAGTCTGTTCTGTTTTCGGCAAGTTCTGTCATTTTCTCAAATGAACGTCTGATGACCTTATGCTTGGTGCGGATCTTCTCACGTGCGATCAGTTTGCCTACATAATCCACATTCAAAAGAGGACAGATATTCAGGAGCTTTCCGAACATTCCTGCTGTTTTGGATACCCGGCCTCCGCGGATGAAGAATGTCAGGTCGGTCGAGAAGAACCAGTGATTCATGTTGAGTCTGTGCTCATTGATCCAGTCATGCAGCTGATCGATCGTGTAGCCTTCATCGCGCAGGTCTGCGAGGGTTTCCATGATAAGTCCGTAGCCGCTTGAGGCAGCGAGGGAATCGACAACGTAGATCTTTCTGTCGGGATATTTGGCAGCCAGTTCATCGCGCGCAATGATCGCGGAGCTGTAGGTGCCCGAAATACCTGAAGAAAGGGTGACATGAAGGATGTCTTTGCCTTCGGCAAGCATTTTTTCAAAAAATTCGGTATATTCTCCTACGGAGATCATCGATGTTTTAGTCGATGCTCCGGCAAGCATGTCTTTGAACAATTTCTCCGGCGGAACGGAAATGCCGCAGTCGTCAAGGTAATTGACTCCTCCGAGTTCAAAATGAAAATAGATTACTTTTATATCTCTTGCGGCGAAATGCTCAAGAGAAAGGTCTGCGGTAGAACAGCAGCTGATGCAGTAAGAAGCCATGAAAATCCTTTACCTCCCTGAATATTAATTACCATTCGTTATAGTATCAAATACCTTATGAACAGATAGATGTTACCATATAAGATGGTTAAGTTCAACACTTATTTTCGGATATAGCAAAATTTAAGAAATTTAGTAAATTTTTATTGTAGATATTTATCCTCAAATGAGTTATTATCTTATACAGGGAAATTTTTTGAATGAAAGTTCTGCCGGTCTGATGGGGATTTCGGCAGTTTTATCAGAGGGGTTGGACATTTATGGAAGAAGTATTCAAAAAACATAAGATCGCCGTCCTGGTTAACGGATGGAGCGCCGAGTTTCTTGAACAGATCCTTGAAGGCATCAGAAGGGAAGCTGCCAAGGAAAATGTCGATATCTTTGTATTCACATCTTATATATTCTGGGGCGAGCCCGGACCGCAGAGCATGTGTCAGCTGAATGTATTTCATCTGCCTGATCCGAAAGAATTTGACGGGGCGATCATGCTTGCCAATACTTTCAATATTCCTGCCGAAAAAGAGCGGGTATGTGCTTTATTCCAGCGCGCGGGGATTCCCATGGTCTCAACAGAGGTTGCCATTGACAATATGCCGTTCCTCGGTACGGATAATTACCAGGGAATGCGCGAACTGACCGAACATCTCGTAAATGAGCATGAGGTCAGGAGAATTGTGTATATCAGCGGTATTGAAGGCAATGAAGAGTGCGCCATCCGCCGCAGAGCGGTCGAAGATGTGTTACACGAGCATGGGCTGGAACTTGTAGACAATCTGGTGGGTAATTTCGGCTTTTATAAAGCCGCAACGGAAGTTGATGACTGGATCGCGCAGGGAAAAGAACTTCCCGATGCTTTTGTATGCGCTAACGATCTTATGGCCATAGGAGCAGCGAATTCCCTGCATCTTCATGGCATAGATGTTCCCGGAAAGGTGATCGTGACAGGTTTTGACGATATCAGGGAAGCAAGGTCGTTCTATCCGATGATCGCTACCGTAACCAGACATTGGGATACTCTTGGAGAGCAGGCGTTTATCACGCTTCGTGACCAGATCATCAATCCCGATCCCGGCTATTCAAAAACTTATGATTCCGAATTTGTTCCTTCGGAGAGCTGCGGATGCGAACCGCCCGCGGCAGACGTGGAATTCCGCCTTGACAGTCTGCGGAACGGATATGCTGAATCAAACAAGATAGAGATGCTTGACATTTATTATCAGGAAATGCGTATTCCGATGTCGAAGGTCGAGAGCAAGGAACAGTTCTATGAAGTTGCGGAAAGAACGATGGGAACCTATGACTACATAGGACAGGATTACTGCATCTGTACCGAGCCGCTGTTCTTCGAACTTGATGATGATAATTATCCCAAGAGAATACGCGGTTACAGTGAAAAGATAGATCTGCTTTACGGGAAGAGCAACGGCAAATCCATGAGGCAGAAAATGTTCAATTCCCGCGACATTTATCCCGGATACCGGTACGAGAAAGGACATTCCAACCTGTATATCGTAGCTCCGTTGAACAATATGGATTTTGTGATAGGTTATGTTGTCATCAGGAACGATCCTTCGGCGCTGTATGATCTGCGTCTCAGAAAATGGGTTGCTGATACGAACACACTGCTGATCACGATCAGACAGTATATATTTGCCCAGAAGACCAACCGTAAACTTAAGGAGATCTATATGACGGATTTCCTGACCAATATGTATAACAGGACCGGTTGTGAAAATGTGCTGTATACCTTTATCAATGATGAGCGTGAGAAGGAACATAACACACTGCTGGTATTTGCAGACATCAACTGCATGAAGTTTATCAATGATGACTACGGGCACCTGAGCGGTGACCTTGCGATAAAGGCGACATCCGAGGCCCTGAGGCGTGCGATGCCTGAAGGCTGGCTGTTCGGACGTTACGGCGGAGATGAATTCATCGCGGTCGGAAGATGCGAGAACAGCGAGATGGCGGAATCGCTCAAGGCGGATTTCGTTGAATCGATGAAGAAGGTTGTTGAACGATTGAAGCTGAATTTTACATTATCTGCCAGTGCGGGATACACATTTATCAAACCCGATGACGATGCTTCGATCGCCGATTTTATCAAGCGTGCGGATGAATCCATGTACGAAGAGAAACAGAAGATGCATCGTGAGATAGAAGAGGCCCGCAAAATCAGGATACAGGAAAAAAGGATTGAGTAAACCCGGATTGACCGAAAGAGAAAGGGCTGAGTAAAGATGTACGATGAATTGAAAAAGAAAGTGAGAATACTGTTTGCATGTCGGGCGGTTCTGTGGACGATAGCAGCAGGCGTAACTGTCTTCTGGATCGTTAAATCGTTCCAGCCGTATTTGGACGGGGAAGAAGATGTTCACAGTTATGCGACGTTCATGCGTCCGATATTGTACACATGCCTGATCATTGCGGCGGTCTGCATTGCATTGAGCTTTTATCTGAGGCATATCAGTGACGGCTATAAGAAACAGATCAAGGACCATGAAGTTGAAGTGAGAGACCCTTGGGAGGGTTGACATAAGATTATAAGTATGTTAGCATAAATTAATTTTTATGCACGGAGGGATATTTACAATGAGCAGGAAAACCATTTTTACAGGATCGGCGGTTGCGATCATCACGCCGATGAATGCTGACGGATCCGTTAATTTTCAGGCATTTGACAAACTGATCGATTATCAGATCGAGAACGGAACCGATGCGATCGTGGTATGCGGAACTACGGGTGAAGCTTCCACGTTAAGCCACGAAGAGCATGTTGAGTGTATAAAATACGTTACAAAGTATGTAAATAAACGTGTTCCGGTTATCGCAGGCACCGGATCGAACTGTACCGAGACCGCGATCTGGCTTTCACAGCAGGCAGAAGCAGCCGGAGTGGATGCAGTACTTCTTGTTACACCATATTACAACAAGGCTACGCAGAAGGGTCTTATCAGACATTTCGGAGATACCGCCGCAGCAATCAATGTTCCGGTCATCCTGTACAATATCCCGGGCCGTACGGGCGTGAATATGGCTCCCGAGACCGTTAAATATCTTGTTGATCATTATGACAACATAGTAGCTATCAAGGACGCTACAGGCAATATAGGCCAGACTGCCCAGCTTGCCCAGCTGTGCGGTGACAGCATCGATATCTACTCGGGTGACGACAATATGATCTGTCCAGTGCTTTCGCTCGGCGGCAAGGGCGTTATCAGCGTACTTGCACATCTTGCGCCCCGCGACACGCATCTGATCGTAAGCAGATTCCTCGAAGGCGATACCAAGGGAAGCCTTGAGCTTCAGCTCAAATATCTGCCTTTGATCAGCGACCTGTTCTGCGAAGTTAATCCGATCCCAGTCAAGACTGCCTGCAATTTCATGGGCTTTAACGCAGGTCCCGTGCGTCTGCCTCTGACCGAGATGGAGCCCGAGCACGCAGAGAAACTTAAAGCCGAGATGACGAAGCTGGGAATTCTGAAGTAAGCCGGGATGAAGAAACAGGGAATTCTGTAGTAAGCCGGGATGAAGAAACAAGGAATCCCGAAGTGAGCCCGGCTGATGAGTTTGAACATTCTAAATATATGATGATAAGAGGTTTAACATGACTCGAATAATCCTTGGAGGCTGCAACGGTAAGATGGGTCACACCGTCCGCAGTATTGTAGATGAGAATCCCGATGCCGAAGTGATCGCCGGGATCGATATCAGCGAAGGAGACGCTAAATTTCCCGTATTTACAGATGCCGGAGCCTGCAATGTCGACGCCGATGTCATTATCGATTTCTCGGCACCCGCGGCTCTTGATGGTATATTAAGACTGGCTGTTGAGAACAATATTCCCGCAGTCCTTTGTGCGACAGGCTATTCGCAGGATCAGCTCGATGACATAGAAGAAGCATCGAGGAGAGTAGCGATCCTGCGCTCCGCCAATATGTCCCTCGGTATCAACATTCTTGCGAAACTGGTTACGGAAGCGGCTCAGGTTCTTGCAGACAAGGGATACGATATCGAAATAGTTGAACGTCATCACAACCTGAAAGCGGATGCACCTTCCGGTACCGCTCTGATCCTGGCCGATGCGATCAACAGTGTTCTCGATCCGAAATACGAATACGTATATGACCGTTCCGAAAGACGTATGAAGCGTCCGAAGAAAGAGATCGGTATCTCTGCGGTAAGAGGCGGAACGATAGTCGGCGACCATGATGTGATCTTTGCAGGTCTCGATGAAGTAATAGAACTCAAGCATTCGGCTTACTCCAAGGCGGTATTTGCCAAAGGTGCGGTGGGTGCTGCCCTGTTCCTTGCCGACAAGCCCGCGGGAATGTATTCTATGAAGGATGTTATCGGCTGAGCACGTTCCGGCCGGACAAATACACTGCGGTTACGCTCTTGATGCGAGGATAGTTCATGGTTTTATGCGGAAGTAATTCATACAATCAGAAATATTATCTTGATAAACAATTCGAGAAACTCCCGACCAAGGTCAAGGAAGAGCTCAAGATCATGTGCGTCCTCTTTACCGAAGAGGTAGGAGGCACGATCACATTTGAATATGATGAGGACGGAGAACTGGAGATCCTGACCGGATGCGATGAAGGGGATCTGCTGTATGACGAGATAGGTGCGGGATTGCTGGTCAAAAAGCTGCGCAACGAAAGACAGGAATTCTTTGAAGCACTGGAGTTATACTATAAGGTGTTTATCAACGGCGAAGCCATTGATGGCATCTGAAAAATGGAACATTTGATCATGACGCAGGAGATCTCTACTGCGTCAGATTTTTATTATCGAGCGAACTATGTCCGCGAGATATCCGATCACTATGATTGAATAATGGAGGAAAAAGCATGCTTCTTACGGTGGATGTAGGTAATACCAATATCAATTTTGCGGTTTATGAAAATGAGCAGGAGAACGCTTTCTTTGCGATCACTACCAAGATCGCCCGTACTTCCGATGAATTCTGCGTATGGATCGCGAATCTCCTGTCAAGGAACGGGATATCGAGCGAGGATATCGACGGTTGCATAATCGCCAGCGTAGTGCCCGGGATCATGCATTCCCTTGTTAACGGTATCATCAAGCTCACGGGCATCACACCTATGGTGATCGGACCCGGGCTCAAGACCGGAGTGAAGATCAAGCTTGCCAATCCCAAAGAAGTCGGCGCAGACCGTATCGTGGACCTGGTTGCGGCATATGAGCTCTACGGCGGACCGGTAATGGTTATCGATTATGGAACTGCCACGACTTATGATCTGATCGAGGCGGACGGGACTTTCAGATATGGTCTTACCTGCCCCGGTATCAGGCTCAGTGCCGATGCATTGTGGAACGGAACAGCGAAGCTCCCCGAGATCGAGATCAAGCTTCCTGACAGCATTTTAGCCAACGATACGATATCCAGCATGCAGGCGGGCCTTATGTACGGCTGCATCGGCCAGACCGAATATATAATAAAACAAGTCCGGGAAGAAGCCGGACTTGATAGTATGAAAGTTGTTGCGACCGGAGGCCTCGGTAAAACGATAGCCGATGCCACCGATTCGATCGATCTGTACGACCGCAAACTTACCATGAAAGGTCTGCGGATCGTATATTACAAGAATGTCTGAAGTGTAGCTTACTGCCTGTGATGTTCGCATTTTACCATATACATCTGCTCATCGGCGCGCTTTACAACATCTTCGACATTGACATCGGGCGTCAGGGTGGTTGTATATGTGCCGCAGCTTGCCGAAATGCGATAGCCGCTTTCCATGCTCTTTTCTGCAAGGATCTCCACGACTTTTGCTGAAATACCCTCGGGATCGCATTCTCCGAAAATGAAGGCCAGCATTTCGTCACCACCGAAACGTACACACAGCGAATCTTCGGGACAGGCGGCTTTCAGCGCATAAGCAACAGATGCTATGGCTTTATCACCGGCTTCATGGCCGAATGTATCATTGATCTTCTTCAAATGGTCGAGATCGGCCATTATGACAGTCAGAACGGTTCCGTTATTATCGGGATCGTTTTTCTTTTTCTCGAACAGTGCATTGAACGCAAGACGGTTGTACAGTCTTGTCAGAGAATCTATCTGGTACATTTCCTCGACTTTGGACAGAAGGAACTGCTCATACTGCATATTGATATAACCGCCCAGGCCAACGCTGATCATGTTGGAAATACCGGTAGTCTTGGAATAATCGGTAAGGTCGTATGACGGGAAGGAGTAGCAGACGATACCCATGGTCTTGTTCATGTAATCCAGTGTATTGAAGATCAGGGGGAAACCTTTGTTATCTTCCTGCGTGACAAGGCTAAGTTCCATCTGAGTCCGGTCAACAGGTCTTAAGTCGTCGATCCACCACTCGGAATCGAAAAATACATAGTATTCCTCGCTGTGTTTCTCATCCATGAAGAAGTTCCCGGATGAGCAGAAGCAGTCTTTATCAACGATACAGCGGGCATGTGGCATGTAGTACAGCCTCATTTTCTGTACCATATCTTCTCGTGAAATACTGGTCTGCATCTTCGCACCGACTGAATGCTGCAGGCGTATATCATCCTGATAGCGGTAGAAGCCGGTGTTGAAGCTCTTCATTGCAGTATCGCTGCTTTCTTCACAGAAAGGACAGCCGCAGGATTCATTACGGATCATACGGGGAAGTACCGAATAGCTGGTTGCCGCTTCGCCTTTGAGGCATTTCAGGACAACATCGCCGGTCACTCCGGCAAATTCGTTCGCCATACAGCTTGCGGTCGTAATTGCGGGCTTCGAAAGAAATGCCTCGTTATATCCGTCAAATCCGGTGACGATGACATCGTCGGGAACCTTGTATCCCGCATTTGTAAATACGTCACTGACATTGATCGCCATAATATCATTGGCACATATCATGGCATCGGGGATATTACCGTTTTTGATCAGTTCTTCTGTGGCTTCCCTTGCGGGTCTGGCCCAGAAATCGCCGTAACTTACCATATCCTCGCTGAAGGGGATACCGTTTTCTTCTATTACATTTTTGAATATTTGAAGTCTTTCTTCCGAAAATACATTGTCCTTGAAACCTGCCATGAAATGCGGTTTGCGGACTTTATGATCCTCGATGACATGGCGTACGATCGCTTCAAAGCCCTTTTTATAATCAAATCCAATGCTGATCGTATCTTCATAATTGCCGTCAACAACAACTACGGGTACAGAATGTGATTTTGCGTTATCTATTATACTCTGGGAAACGACCCGGCTCTTGATCTTCTCATCCATAACGATGACTGCATCGGTTTTATCCCACATGATCCAGTTGAATACCGAAGTCTCCGAGCTATCGGCCTCATCATCCCAATACAGATCCGCATTGAGCGTATAAATCCAAAGACAGCATTCGTTTGCTTTGAATTTCTCATTCAAAAGTTCGATGAAACTGTGTATCTGGGGATCAAACACTCTGGAAGTACACAGTACAATGAGCTTCTTACCGTTTATCATATTCTTATCCTTCCGCTTGGTGATGGTCAGCTTTACTTTTCCTCATTACTTTCCATTCTATATTTTATCGCGAAATGATGAAAAAAACAATTACAAAATTAATCTGATTTTCAACAGAAGTGTATTATATTAAACTAAATAAATTCGTTCGCTATTTTTTACCGGTTCTGATATAATCAGAAATACGGAAATGATTTGTGAAACGGAGAGTTTATTTTGAAGATAGGAAATATGGAAGCCGGCCTGCTGTCTTTGGGACCGATGGCCGGGGTGACGGATCACGCTTTCAGGGTATTGTGCAGGGAGCAGGGAGCAGACCTGCTGTACACCGAGATGGTCAGCGCCAAAGGACTTCATTACCGCAGCAGGAATACGGCGGATCTGTTGAAGATAACTCCTGAAGAAAAGCCGATAGGAGTGCAGCTTTTTGGTTCGGAACCGGATATTATGGCCGAAGCGGCCGAAAACCCGCTGCTTAAAGATTTCGATTTTATTGATATAAATATGGGCTGCCCCGTACCCAAGGTCGTAAATAACGGTGAAGGATCGGCCCTGCTTAAGGATCCGGATCTTGCGAGAAGTATCGTAAAAGCCGTGGCAGAGCATTCGCAAGGCAAACCGGTCACGGTAAAAATGCGTATCGGGATCGATGGATGTACGATACGTCCCGGAGAATTTGCAAAATACCTTGAAGACGGAGGAGCTTCGTGTATTGCCGTACACGGAAGGACAAGGGAACAATATTACAGCGGCAGCGCCGATTGGAATTCGATACACGAAGTTAAGGAAGCGGTTACGATCCCGGTGATCGGAAACGGAGACGTTGATTCACCCGGATCTGCGAGACGGATGCTCGATGAGACAGGCTGCGACGGTATTATGATCGCACGTGCCGCACAGGGCAATCCGTGGATATTTGCACAGATAAAGGCCGGGATCGAAAAAAATGTAACGATAGAAAAACCTGATTTTCAAACGGTTTTGAGCGAGATCCGCAGACATGCCGATATGCTGATCGCGGAAAAAGGCGAATGGACGGCAGTCAGAGAACTGCGAAAACACGTAGCCTGGTATACCGAAGGATTCCCGTATTCGGCAAGACTGCGCAATGAAGTCAATCTGTGTGTGAGCATGGATGAGATGCTGGAAAAACTCGATGACTTCGCTTCAAGATTATAAGAAAAATAAATTAAAAAAGTGCTTGCATTTTGGAAAAGAATATAGTAGTATTTATGAAAGAATTTGAGAGACGGACAAATGTACGCGAGACAAAGACATTGTACCGGATAGTTTTTCCGGCAGAGTGACAAAGATCTGATCACATTTCCCGTCAGATACTCAGACACAGGAGGAGATTATCATGGCTAAGTTAAAAGCAGGCATTTTAGGCGCAACGGGTATGGTTGGACAGAGATTCATCCAGCTTCTGGAGAATCATCCGTGGTTCGAGGTGGCAGCGGTGGCAGCCAGCCCCAGAAGCGCCGGCAAGACATATGAAGAAGCAGTGGGCGGCCGCTGGAAGATGGATACTCCCATGCCCGAAGCAGTTAAGAACATGATCGTAATGAACGTCAACGAAGTGGCTGAAGTAGCTTCAAAAGTTGATTTCTGCTTCAGCGCGGTCGATATGACCAAGGATGAGATCAGGGCGATCGAGGAAGCCTATGCCAAGGCAGAGGTACCCGTAGTATCGAACAACAGCGCACACCGCTGGACTCCCGACGTACCTATGGTAGTTCCGGAACTCAATCCCGAGCATCTTGAAGTCATCAAGTTCCAGAAAGAGCGTCTCGGCACCAAGAAAGGATTCATCGCAGTTAAGCCCAATTGCTCGATCCAGAGCTACACTCCCGCACTTCATGCACTTCGCGAGTTTGAGCCCGAAGTTGTTGTAGCAACGACTTATCAGGCTATTTCGGGCGCAGGCAAGAATTTCAACGACTGGCCGGAGATGATCGACAACGTGATCCCTTATATCGGCGGCGAAGAAGAAAAGTCCGAGCAGGAGCCGTTAAGGATCTGGGGTCATATCGAGGATGGCAAGATCGTCAAGGCAGAAGGCCCTGTAATCACTACACAGTGTATCCGTGTTCACGTTACCAACGGACATATGGCAGCGGTAGTTGTCTCATTTAAGAAGAAGCCTACTAAAGAGCAGATACTTGAGAAATGGGCAGCGTTTAGGGGCGAGCCTCAGGAACTCGGGCTTCCGAGCGCACCGAAGCAGTTCATCAAATATTTCGAAGAGGACAACCGTCCCCAGACCAAGCTTGACCGTGATTATGAGAACGGTATGGGCGTATGCATGGGCAGGCTGAGAGAAGATACGGTTTATGATTACAAATTTGTAGGTCTCTCACATAATACCCTGCGCGGTGCTGCCGGCGGAGCAGTGCTTACCGCAGAACTCCTGAAAGCTAAGGGATACATCGGATAATTCATGTTTTGTGATCATTACGACAGCTGTATTATTTCGCTGTTTGCGGGAAATAGACTGACAATTAAGGTGGTTAACCTAAAAAGTTAACCACCTTTTATTTATTTTTTACTTGCAAAAAACGAAAAAAGATATTACAATAATGTTACGAATTTTTTAAGAAGGGTATTTGTTACATGAAGATCACGAAACTATTAACGGGTGCAGCTGTTGTTTTACTGACTATTCTATTCATTCTTCCCGCCTCCGTGGATGCGCAGGCGGCAGATTATAAGACCGGTATTTATAAGATCAATACCGAATCTTCTCCGCTGAATGTAAGGACATGTTTCGGAACCGACTATATGAAAGTCGGAGAGATAGCCAAGGGAACCAAGGTCAATGTTTTACTGGTAAGTGATAATGGCTGGGGCAAGATCATTTACGGAGACATTCATGGATGGATCTCGCTTGAATTCTGCAAATATGTAGGCGAAGAAGAGAAGGTATCCAAGTCATCTAAGGTCAAGGAAGAGGATGTTGCATACGGTATCTCTCCCGAGAACCTCCTCTGGGTTACAGGCTGGAAGCAGGAATTCTCCAAGTCGAGCGGTCTTTGCACTTCAAGCGCTACAACATCCCTCTTAAGACGCCGTCAGGCAGCCGAAGGCAAGGAAGTAACGATCATATTCGGTGACGTCCGCCAGGCGATGGGAGGCAATCCCACACCCGACAAGAACGGCAAATATGAGAGCTGCAGCTCCTATTTCTCATCATCAACTCCTTTCAAGGATTTCGATAATGAAGATTCTGATGTTTATTATCTGACCAGAGACTACCAGGACACACATGCCAAGAACCGTGAATACATTGCCGATCTGCTCGATGTTCATCCCGAAGGTGTCGTAGTTTACGCGAATTACGGCAGCAGCGGAAGACACGGTATCCTGATCAGCGATTATACCCGTAAAAAAGACGGATCGATCCAGTTCTACGCATATGACCCCGCCAACGGCAACGGAAGATGCAAACTTGAAGATACCTGGATGATCTCCAAGGAAGGCGGATCGGTCGGAAAGTATTTCTCCAATATAACATCTATCTGGTATGTAACCGGTGAACTGATCGTAAATGATGACCATTTTGCTCATCCTGAGGCACAGCCGGTGAACCTCACCGTTAAGGTTACCGAGAAGAAGGCTTATTCTTACACTCAGGCGGGAGCATCCAAGTCCAAACGTGCGGACAAGCTTACCAAGGGCGATATATTAAACGTTCGTTATTCCGTTAAAGATTCCGAGGGCAATACCTGGTATATCACCGAGGATGACGTTTATGTAAATGCTGAGAACGTGAAGACTGTTAAGGATTGAGCTGACATGAGATCATTTTCATTTGATCCATATAATATACGAAAAAACAGGAACCGATCATTAATGTGATCGGTTTCATTTTTTGTGCGATAAGCGAGCGGGCAGTTTCGAAAGCTTGCTTTCAGAGAACTGCCACGATTGGATTCTTATAGGTATATACTGCAAGCTATGTCTGGAAGGAGAAAATTCAGGAAAACGACTTTGCGTATTCCTGCAGGAATTCGATGAACTGGCTCATTGAATAGTCCCGAGCTAGTTTTGCTGCTTCCTGATATATCGATTGGATCTCTTCCATGTGCATGCGAGCGTTCCTGCGTAGGTAAATCAGTTGATTGACAAGTGAAACAGTCAGATCATACGGTTCGCAAGCTTCGCGATAGTAAGCTTCCTCAGTCTTAAAGCATTCAAGAATAAGCTGGTCAGTCTCATCGTCGGGAACATCATCTTCAAGCGATTCGATAGCAACGGAAGCCAGATTTCCGCAGAGAGCAGCTTTGATACGAGGATATTCATTATCATGATGATCGGTATAATCCTTGAGAGCATCCGACAATATTTGCTTAGCTCTGGACCAGTCTTTCATACTACTGTAGACTAAAGCTATATTAAGCTGCTCTATGTAAGAGTCTTCGATCATAACTTCGCGCGAATACGCATCGATGGCAATGTTGTGGTATTTTAATGCGAGATCGTATTCTCCCCTCTTACGTAAGACAAGACCAATATTACCCGCTATCTCTCCTCTGAGAATCGTTGTGGAAGGGATCTCATTACCTACTTCAATTAATGCCTCAACAGCATACATGAAATATTCCAAATGTTGCTGAACCGTGGGATCCATTGGAGCATTCTTCATTTTTTCAATTAATGCTTTAAGGCGTTCTTTATATAATGATACGGTCTTTTCGATAAAAGCCCATTCTATTGAAGATCCTTTTATCATCTTCATGACCCCGGGCACATAGTTGTTATAGGAATGAAGTATTGTATCAGCCTGATCGAGAATACAATGAAAGCGGATGTCTTCTGCTTCTTCGCTCTGCACCAGTTCACGTAGCAGCTGTTCATACATGGGATCGTTGCTGTTGCAGAGTCGCATTTTTTTCCAAATGTCGAAAAACTCCCGATCCTCATCTGAATAATCATAGAAAAATGCTTTGTAGTCAATGTTGGTTTCGGGAAGATCAAGGTAGAGATCAGCATATTCCAATTTATAACGTGCGACTTTTTCATCTTCACCATACTCATCAAGAAGATCCATTGCTTCCTGGAGCATATCTCTCGCTTTTTGCGGCTGAATATCTTTATAAAGGGAGACACCACGGATCAATACATCTATGAGTTCATAATCATCGCCGCTGCTTCTTGCCAAAAGAAGTTGCTTCTTCCATTCGTCGGATACATTCTCCGGGATATATGGATCGTCGATATTCGGCGAATCGGAGATATCATCGATCATTTCGTCTTCGGACATATCATCCAGAATAAAATCCAATTCATAATCTTTGGACCTGAGTTCTTCCCACTTGGCTGACAATCTGGTATATTCCCCTTTAAGACCTGCTTCCAGATAGTCGGAATAAGCTAGGTTAACTTCACGAAGGGCATTTTCTTTATCGTTGTACTTATACAGCAGATCTGCGAATAATTCGTGACAATATGCGCTTTTGGTGATATTATCGTTTTTCTTGTAAATAAGAAGCAGGTTTTGAAATACAATCCCCAACATCGTTTCCACCGGAGTATTGATCCCGGCACTGTGGGCTTTAAGATAATACTGCTCAGCTTCCCGAAGATTACCCATTTCCAGATTCAGATTTCCGAGATGTATTAGGATCGTGATCTCTAAATCCAGACGTGATCGGAATTCTTCACGATGATCATTGAAGACTGTATAAGCTCTTTTCAATTCTGCAGACGAATCTTCAAGTGCACGCAGCTCACGGAGGATGGTACCCTTGGCGACGATCGATGATATTACACCTGTAACATTTCCGAGCTTTCTCCAGGTTTTCTCGCATATTTCAACAAGAGCCAGGTCTTCCTGATATGTCTGGCTAAAACAGTTGGTATAATTGGTTGTCGCATCTAGGTAATTAAATGTATCACCGATTGACATGGCGCGCTGCATCACAAAACCGAAACGCTCTTTTGCTTTTGAGAGCTGATTCATACTGCGATAACAGAAGCCCTGTTGCATGATGGTAAGCAT
>JAFZNE010000130.1 GCA_017553035.1 Lachnospiraceae bacterium | reverse complement strand
ATTGAATTGAAAATTTATTTTTTTGTTGAATTCTTTTGTTGGTGTTTTTATATTTAATATTTTATATGTTTATTTTTTATCTCTTTTTATTGTATAATTCTTGCTATCTATATTTGGATAGGTAGCAGTTAGAAAATCTATAACATCATCAGCAAATTCTCCAGTTAAAGTTAAAGAATCATCTCCATTATCTTCTTTGGTAACTGTACAACTACAAGCTAATTTTTTACCAAGTTGTTTAGCAACGTCTTTAAGAACAAGTCCAAATTTATCAAGTCCCAAAATATGTACTTCTAAGCATGATTTTTGCGAATGTTTGTTCGTGTAATTGTACTCTAACTATTTCGATCCGCTCTCTCAATCCGTCGGCCGGTGATAGAACTGCCCGATTACCCTGTCGGTCTTGAACATATTCAGAAATGCCTCAGGATCGGTTTCCTTGACGACATTTGCGACACGGCCGGATTCCGCGCTTGAAACGACCGAATAGACCACATTGCGTTCACAATGGGAATATGAGCCTTCCCCCTCAAGTATGGTGGCTCCGTGATTCGTTACCGCATAGATGGCCCTGCAGATCTCATCGGGTTTCGTTGTTACGATAAAGAATGTAACCTGCTGGTATTTGCGATACAGCACATGTATGGTCGCTGTAGATGCAAATTGGAAAATGATGGAGTAGAGTGCTTTGTCCCAGCCGAACAATACACCTGCGGCAGCAAGGATACACGCATTGATGAACAGTATTACATTGAACGAATCGATCCCGCGTTTTTCAGACAGATAGATCGCAACAAAATCGGTTCCTCCGCTCGTTGCATCCATCAGCAGACAGATACTGATCGCCACTCCGTTCAGCATTCCGCCGAAAATACTGATCAGCAGTATGTCCTGCGTAATGATGTACGCGGGGATAAAATCCGTAAGTATACTTGTAAGAACGATAAAACCGCACGAGAGCAGCGTAAACTTCTTGCCGATATACTTGAATCCGATGTAGATGGGGATCGAGTTAATGAGCACGTTGATCGCGGTATACGGAACCGTTATCGAAAAATACTTACTGAAAACCTCCTGTATCAGCAGGGTCAGACCGGTCGCCCCTCCCGGGAACAATCCGGCCGTATGTACGAAAGTATTGATATTTGTCGCCATCATAAATGACGCAAATGCGATCACCACTATCCTCAGTCCGATGTTGTTTTTCAGAAGACCGATACGTTCTTCCCTGTTTAAGAGCCTGCGCATATGCACTCTCCCTCAGATAATCATATTATGTCCTGTAACGCTGTTTTCTTATCGGGTATTTATCGTTTACCTCTTCATTACCGCTTTCCCGTAGGGGCTCAGGATCAGCTCGCCGGGTGTTGCCTCTTTGTCCGGAGCATAGACAGCTTCAGCTCCGGTTCCGAAAAGCTCTTTGTATTTCAGCTTTATTTCTGTTGATGAATTGTTTACAGCAACGAGCAGATCTTCCTCCGGGCATTTACGTTCAAATACATAGACTCCGTTCTCATCCGCATACGCCTTCCTGTACGATCCGCAGGTAAGGGCGGGATGTGCCTTACGGAGTGATATCCATTCGGCCAGTTCCTTCGTAAATCCGCCTCCGGCCAGATTCCAGGGGAACGGTGCCCTGTACTCCGTATCTTTTTCTCCGGTCATACAGCACTCATCACCGTAAAATATCGAAGGGATACCGGGAGCTGTCATCATGTAGAAAAATGCCAGCTTCAGTCTGTCGGTATTCCCATCGCAGTAATGCAGGAATCGCGGTACATCATGTGAATCGAGCATATTCATCTGCACATTTGCAACAGGTGCGGGATAACGCATAAGCGCCTTGTTCATCTGCTCGTCGAATTCCTCCGCGCCTATCCTTCCGGAAGCGAAGAAATCGCGGCAAAGGTACGTGAACATATAATTCATTGCCGAATCGAACTGGTCACCTTTGAGCCAGACATCCGCGTCTTCCCATATCTCCGCTATAAGAAACGCATCGGGTTTTTCCTCAAGTACCACACGTCTGAAGGCACGCCATGTATCGTGATCGACTTCATTGGCCACATCCAGCCGCCATCCGTCGATATCAAATTCGCTGATCCAGTATTTTCCGACCCTGCATATATAGTCGCGGACCTTGGGATTGCCGGTATTCAGCTTCGGCATGTCCTTCACATAAGCAAAGCACTCATAATTGGGCGGATATTTGTATTCGATCGGAAAGTTCAGCTTGTAGAACCAGTCCCGATAAGCCGAATTCTCGCCTTTTTCGAGCACATCCTTAAACGCGAAGAAATCCGGGCCGCAGTGATTGAATACTCCGTCGAGCACTATCCGGATCCCGTTTTCATGCAGGGTATCGACAAGTTCCCTGAAATCGGCTTTTGTTCCAAAGCACGGATCGATCTCAAAATAGTCTATCGTATCATACTTGTGATAGGAATTGGCCTTGAAGATGGGGTTGAGGTATACCAGAGTCACACCGAGTGTTTTCAGGTAATCGACATTTTCGGTAATACCTTTCAATGTGCCTCCGCGAAGGCTTCTGGAAAATCCGCGTTTTTCCTTTTTCACAGGCTTGATCTCAGCTGTCCCGCTGTTTTGTTTGACGGCCGGTTCACCGGTTTCAACCGCATTCCCGTCCAGATCAAAACATCTGCCGGTAACCTCGATGCCTCGTTTCTCATTTGCGAAGCTGTCCGGGAAGATGTGGTACATCACGGCATTCTTCGTCCATTCGGGCTTGTTCAGCAGTTCTTCGCGTCTGATATACGGGTATTGAAAATACTCCGTGCGGTTGGCTTCCATGACGTCGCAGAAGCCCCTTGAATAAAGGAACTGTTCCCCGCTGCCGTCCGAAAGTCTGAAATAATAGCACACCCTGTTGTAATCACTGCTTATCTGTACTTCAAAATAATCATAAAGATCATCCGAAGCGCATTTATCCATTTTCAATTCGGTGATCCTTATCGGTTCAACCTCATCCACGCGGTTACCGTAATAGAGCATGCATTCTTCGATATCATTCCTGGCCGTACGGATCCTGACCGTAATGCTCCTCTCATCGGTAGCATAAGCATATTGCGATAACGGGATATGTAGGATCGCTTCTTTTTTCATCTGTTTCTCCTTTTGTTTCATTCATGTATCCGATTTATGATATATTCCTTACTATACCCACAGACACGTATTTGTCCACGATTGCCCGGAAATCAGTACCTTCTTCGGCATCTTCGTTGTAAATATCATCCACGGCATAGAACCTTGTACCGTCCTCCTTGGTCTCAACAAGCTTATATCTGGCATGATAAAATGAATCGATCGAGGCGTAGCAGTCTCTTCGAACACCGTTGCATTCAGACAGCGGGCATCCGGGGAAATTGATATTTATGATCTTATCCCTTCCGTATTTCACATCTATATATTCTTCCAAGAGTTCCTGCAGATACGCATCGGTAACCTCATGGCACTTACCGGAATCTTCCGAAAGGGCTATTGCTCCGAAGCCCTGATACGCGGCCTCAAATGCAGCTCCCGCCGTTGCGGAATACTGAATATCTCCCGCAACATTGTAACCATAATTAATTCCCGACAGCACGACATCCGGTCTGTACGGCATTACGCTCAATCCGCCCACACGCACACAATCCGCAGGTGTTCCGCTGCAGGCATATGCCTTTACGTCTTTCACCGGAAAATCATGTTCTTTTATTTTCACGATCTCACGAAGGATAATGCTGTGAGATGCCGCACTTCGCTGATTCTCCGGTGCGATGACCCAGACTTCTCCCAGTTTTGCAGCGGCTTTGGCAAGCCTTATTATCCCGGGTGCGTTAATTCCGTCATCATTTGTTATAAGGATCTTCCGCATATATCAACACTCCACAAGTTTCTTTCAAAAATTGATCCGGTATGTCTTATTTCTGCTTTATGTTGCTTTATTCCGCTTTATTTACCTTGATTATAACAACTTTATCGATTTTACGCAAGATACGTAAATATGCTGAATAGTTACCTTTAACGAGGCAAAAAGAAACCGGTGAAACAAAAAGTCTCACCGGTGCCTTATGTGTGTTTATTCCCGCATTATCAATACGATAATAACGATCACAGCATTATTTTATATATCTTTGTACAGTCGTCTTCAGTAAGTGTCACAAATCCCGAGATAGAGCCATCATATATTGTTCCTGCAGCAATAGCCTTGGCGGAATCTATAGTACTTCCGCCGCCTACCGCCAGTATAAAATCAACGTATTCTACATTTTATTTACAAAACGCAACATCATACATACAGTACTTCATCCACATATCGTTCCAGATAAGGATCCGAACGGCGTGTAAATCCGCGGCTCTTGAGCATTTTTACGATCTGCGCCGCGATCTTCTCGGTGATCCTGATCAAGGGATCCCCGGTATT
>JAFZNE010000129.1 GCA_017553035.1 Lachnospiraceae bacterium | reverse complement strand
GCGGACATGTACCGTGAGATGATGCGCAAGATCGATAACGGAGCCAAAGAACTCGAAGCAGACATTCCGCTCACGGTGGGACGCATCCCTTTCCGTGTAAAATATACAACCGAATTCGACGCAGACGGGAACCCCGTCAAAGCGTTCGGTTCTGCAACACTGATCTCGGAAACCGAGCTCGGTCATATCCGGCTTGACAATCAGATCATCGCGAGCCTTGCCGAGGAATACCAGAGCATCTATCTTGTCGATTTCATCGGCAATACGGTAAAAACCGTCAAGGAAAGCAGCATTTTCCCCATAGAAAATAATGCGGGATGCCGTGAACTCGCACTGCAGATCGTTTCCAAACTTACCGATACAAAGATCGAACAGGCCGGTCTTTTCGGAGATATAGACAAACTCCGCACCGAGCTGTTCACCGACTGTGATAAACGCGAACTCTCCTTCAAGGATGAGAAAACAGGTCACTGGATACGTATCGATTATCACGTGATCGACCGAAGCCCCGGTCAGGTAGACCGTATGCTGATCACCGCCTCTGTTCTCGACGATCTCAGCGCTCAGAAAATGGACGATGACAGGCTCATCGCCGCACAGAAAGCCGAACTCGAAGACCGTCAGAAGATGCTGTTAAGCGCCATCGATGAAGCTAACAAGGCCAACGATGCCAAAACCGTCTTCTTCTCAAATATGTCACATGATATCCGTACTCCCATGAGCGCCATAACGGGATTTTCAAAGCTTGCCAAGGACGATATCGACAATAAGGAGCATCTTCAGGATTATCTTGATAAGATCATTGCCGCAGGTAATCATCTTTTGAACCTGATCAACGATATTCTCGATATGAGCCGAATAGAAAGCGGCAAGATGGAGCTTTCACCCGTACCCGTACGTCTTAAGGATCTGGTTACGGAATGTGCGGATATGATCCGTGGCAAGACCGAAGAAAAGAACCAGCAGTTTACCGTCAATATTTCCGGCCTCGGCGACGATACCGTCAGCTGCGACAAGCTCAGATTCCGTCAGATACTGCTCAATCTGCTGTCCAATGCCCAAAAATTCACTCCGGAAGGCGGTAATATATCACTTTCGGCCAAACTTCTCGAACGCGGTGACAAGCTGAATTACGAGATCCGTGTAAAGGATTCCGGCATCGGTATGTCCAAAGAATTCAGCGATCATATCTGGGAAGCTTATTCGCGTGAGAAAAACAATACCGTAAACGAAACACAGGGCACCGGCCTCGGCATGGCAATAGTCCGCAATATCGTTAACATGATGCAGGGCACGGTCGATCTGAAAACAGAGCTTGGCAAGGGAAGTGAATTCATTATCGTCCTGCCCCTGGAGCCTGTTGCAGATAATGCTTCCTCCCGGACCGCCGATGAGGATGCCGGCAAAGCGCTCAGCAAGCGTTATGACGGCAGGACGCTCCTCGTTGTTGACGATACGGAGCTCAACCTGAGACTGGCCGAATATGTACTGAAGAAATTCGGATTCACCATTATGGAATCCAAGAGCGGAATCGATGCCATCGAAACGGTCAAGAATTCCAAGCCCGGCGACATCGATCTGATCCTCATGGATGTCCAGATGCCGGTTATGGACGGTCTCGAAGCCACAAGGCGTATCAGGGCTCTGAACGATCCCGATCTTGCAGGCATCCCGATCATCGCAATGACCGCCAACGCATTCGCGTCCGATATCCAGAATGCGCTCGATGCAGGCATGAACGCCCACATCCCGAAGCCTTTCGAAGAGAAGGACATGATCACGAAGATCGATGCAAACCTGAAATGACAGTAATTGCCTGTTTTGTATAAGAATGATATTAAGAAAGAGACCGGCGTACATGATTTTTCTGTACGTCGGTCCCTGTTTCAGTTAGTTTGCATCAATTTATCGTTATGATCATAGTCAGAGAAAAAAGATCAGCTCATGCTTTTCAGGCGCTCGCATACCTGCTCGTACATATCGGTATACTTGGTAAGTTTTGCCTTTTCTTCCTCGATCTTGGCGGCCGGAGCTTTATTTACGAAGTTTGGGTTGCTCAGCATGCCGTTAACGCGTTTAAGTTCGCCTTCAAGACGGGCTTTTTCTTTTTCGAGACGTTCTTTTTCCTTGGCGATGTCAACGAGTTCCGCAAGCGGGATATAGATCGTTGCACCATGAATAACGGTTGATACCGCGTCATCTGCGATACCGGTCTTGTCGGGCTGGATAGTTACAGATGAAGCTCCGCCGAGGCTTGCGAAGAATACTCGGCTGTTTTCGAAGATACCGCAGACTTCTTCAGAATCAGAAACAACAAATACAGCTGCTTTTCTGCTTGCCGGAACGTTCATATCGAGACGCAGCGTTCTGATACCCTTAACTGCTTCCTTGATCAGCTCAACAGCCTTTTCTTCATTTGCATAGGCCTTTGCCTCACTGTAGACCGGCCATGATGAGATCATGATCGATTCAGCCTTGGTCTTGAGCGCCGCAGAACCGGCCTCGTTTACACCCTGCTCGGCAATCAGCGTGCAGTATATCTCTTCGGTAACAAACGGCATATAAGGATGCAGAAGCTTCAAAGCATCGATAAGTACCGTATTCAGCGTCCAGATGGCTGTCTTCTTCGTTTCGGCATCCTCGCCGTACAAACGGGGCTTAACCATCTCAATGTACCAGTCGCACAGATCGTCGTAAATGAAATCATAGATCTTCTGCGCTGCGATACCGAGTTCGAATTTCTCCATCGAATCGGTAACATCGCGGATCGTATCGTTGATCTTGGAAAGGATCCATTTATCCGCATCGGTCAGGCTGCCGCGGATGCTTTCAATATCGGCATTGAAATCAACGTCGATCCCGGCATCCTTCATCTGCTGCATGTTCATCATTATGAAACGTGATGCGTTCCATACTTTATTTGCGAAGTTACGTGATGCTTCTACTCTCTCGTTGTAGAAACGCATATCATTGCCGGGCGCGTTGCCGGTGATCAGCGTAAACCTGAGGGCGTCGGCACCGTAATTCTCAATGATCTCGAGCGGGTCGATACCGTTGCCGAGCGATTTGCTCATCTTGCGTCCCAGCGAGTCGCGAACCAGTCCGTGGAAAAGAACGGTATGGAACGGACGCTTGCCCATCTGCTCGTATCCCGAGAATATCATTCTGATAACCCAGAAGAAGATGATATCATATCCGGTCACAAGTACATCGGTCGGATAGAAATAATCAAGTTCTTCGGTCTTCTCGGGCCATCCGAGTGTCGAGAAAGGCCAAAGTGCCGATGAAAACCATGTGTCAAGGGTATCGGGATCCTGAGTAAGATGAACACCGCCGCATTTCGGGCACTTGCCGGGAGCTTCCTTTGCAACTACGATCTCGCCGCAGTCATCGCAGTACCATGCCGGGATCCTGTGACCCCACCACAGCTGACGTGAGATACACCAGTCGCGGATATTGTCGGTCCAGTTGAAATAGGTTTTCTCCATTCTTTCGGGAATGAGTTTGATATCACCTGTCTTAACCGCTTCTACGGCAGGTTTGATCATCTCATCCATCTTTACGAACCACTGCTTCTTGATCAGCGGCTCAACTGTTGAATGGCAGCGGTAACATGTTCCTACATTGTGGCTGTAATCCTCGATGCGAACCAGAAGGCCCATTTTGTCGAGTTCTTCAACTATCTGTTTTCTTGCCTCATAACGATCCATTCCGTTGAACTTTGCGCCGTTCTCATTGATCGTTGCATTATCGTTCATAATGTTGATCTCGGGCAGATTGTGGCGCTTGCCTACTTCAAAATCGTTAGGGTCATGTGCGGGCGTGATCTTAACAACACCTGTTCCGAAGTCTTTTTCTACGTAGGAGTCGGCAATTATCGGGATCTTTCTGTCAACGAAAGGCAGCCAAACCTGTCCGCCAACCATGTCTTTGTAACGCTCATCCTCGGGATTGACCGCGATAGCGGTATCTCCGAGCATTGTCTCGGGACGGGTGGTCGCAAATTCAAGGAATCTGGTCTGCGAAATGCTTCCGTCAGCCTCGATAAAGGGATACTTGATATGCCAGAAATGTCCGGCCTGCTCCTCGTATTCAACCTCGGCATCGGAAATAGAGGTGTTGCATTTCGGACACCAGTTAACGATCCTCGAGCCTTTGTATATCCAGCCCTTATCATAGAGCTTCGTAAATACTTCCGTTACGGCCTTGTTGCAGCCTTCGTCCATCGTAAAGCGTTCTCTGTCCCAGTCACAGGATGATCCGAGTTTCTTGAGCTGTTCTACGATCCTTCCGCCGTATTCTTTTCTCCACTGCCATGCTCTTTCAAGGAATTTCTCACGTCCGAGCTCTTCCTTGGAAGTGCCTTCCTTTTTCAATGTCTCAACGATCTTTGCCTCGGTGGCGATCGAAGCATGATCTGTACCGGGCTGCCAGAGCGCATTGTATCCCTGCATCCTCTTGAAACGGATCAGGATATCCTGCATCGTATTGTCAAGCGCATGGCCCATATGAAGCTGTCCGGTAATATTGGGAGGCGGGATCACGATGGTGAAAGGCTTTCTTGTCCTGTCGACCTCGGCATGAAAATACTTCTTATCCTGCCATTTTTTATAAAGACGATCCTCTATCTGCTTGGGATCATAGGTCTTCGCAAGCTCCTTTCCCGAAGCCTTTGAATAGCTTTCAATCATGTCACTCATTGTTCCGCACTCCTTATTTTGAAAATATTTCTTTATATCTTATGTTTTGACGGTCGATTTGTCAATTATTATTTCACACATTCCCCTCATAAACATATTTCAGGTTTTCCCTCGCCACCTCAGCCAGCCTGTATACGGTCTCCACCGATGTAGCCTCTCTGTCGGTCATCTTATAGCGCGGGAAGAAACGTGTAATATGCAGGGGTATCTCATTGCCGGGAACCTTGCCCTCAAGGCCGGCAACCCACCCGCTTAAGTTCCTGATCTCATCCTCGCTGTCATTCTCTCCGGGGATTATCAGTGTGGTAAGCTCTACATGGCAGACCTTTACCGCCTCGGAAATGAAGTTCTTTACCATATCGAGATCGCCTTTGACAAGCTTACGGTAGAATCTGTCCGAAAATGCTTTCAGGTCTATATTCATGGCATCGATATAAGGACTGAGCTCGTCCAACACCCAAGTGTTCGCGGTACCGTTGGTGACGATCACATTGTCAAGTCCCGCTTCTTTCACGAGTTTAGCGGTATCGCGTACAAATTCGTAGCCTATCAGAGGCTCGTTGTAAGTATACGCAACACCGATATTGCCGTGTGAAACAAGTTCCGATGCTTTTCTCGCAATGTCCCGGGGATCGATCATATCGGCATCCTCTGCCGCATCTCTTGCTTCTTCTGACCATGAAATATCGCTGTTCTGGCAGAAGGGACACATCAGGTTGCAGCCGTACGAACCAACAGACAGTATCCAGCTTCCCGGTTTGTATCGCATCAGAGGCTTTTTCTCGATCGGATCGAGCCCCACCGACGTTACCTTTCCGTAATTCGAAGCGACTACCTTCCCGTTCTTACACACCCTGCCGTTGCAGAGTCCGGTCCTGCCTTCGTCCAGCCTGCATTTTCTGAAACAAACATCACATTCGGTCATATCGATCTCCAAAACCTTATCCGATTATAAAAATCCCCGTGGAAACGTTGATCTTGCCGGCGCTTCCTCAGACATGCCTTACCACTTCAAATCTGTACAGATCCACCTTGCTTCCGGGAGCAATGTTTCCCTTGCGCATAGCTATTGAAAGCTGCTGCTCGACCGTATCGACTCCGTCAAGATCGGGAAGCAGCAGGCCGCGCTTATTGCCGCATTGGACGATCACTCCGTATTTCTTAACATCAAGATCATCTTTCGATTCGATCTGCTCGGGTGTGCTCAAAACATCAACATTGATATCGAGCCACTTCAGTTCATCCTCTTCCACCGGATCGAATCTCGGATCCGTCGATACCGCACTGATCGCATTCTGAATGATCTCTTTTGCTATGCAATCCCAGGTAGGAAGGAAAGTCCCGATACAGCCCCTGAGCCTGTCATGTTCATGTACGGATACAAATGTCCCGGATTTCTCATGCAGCATCTCTTCGGGCAGATCCTCGGGTATCTTGATCACTTTGTGATTTCGGACATAATATTCAATAGTATCACGGGCAAGTTTCACATATGCATCTGATCTTTCCCTCTTCTCGAGGAGTTTTTGCTCTTCCGCGGCAAGCCTTGCTTCAAGAAATCTGCGTTCTTCGACCGGCCGGCCGTTATTCTTCGGCAAAAACGTGCATATCCCGTATCCTACGCCGGTAATATCCTCATGTACCAGCTGTCTGGCCTCAACATCAACACCGTCGAGTGCTCCGGCCATGATCACAAATGAACGGTGTCCGCATTCCGCGGCCTTTTCGCAGAAACTCTCCTCGAAATCGAACAATTCCCCAAACCGCGCATTACCGCACACATCCATGATCCGCTTATCGTACCTGGGTCCTTCGGGAGCATATCCGTACGGCCCATACTCCTGAAGCTTGTGCGACAGGTCCCCGCTTGCAACGAATACGGTGCGCCTGCCTAGTTTCTCTGCGGCTTCCTTTATCATCATCCCGTATTCATAGTGCTTTGTAAGGTCAAGTCCGGACATTCCCGTCCTGACCAGCTTAAAATCCTTATATTTCCGGGTGATAAACCACAGCGGTACCATGGTGCCGTGATCGAGCGCAGGCTTCTTCTCGCCGAGGGTTCCTGCCGGAAACCTGAGTTCGGCGGCTTTTTCAACGATGCAGTTAACAAATTCGGTATCGTATTCCACATCAAATTTCACCGAAGGTGCTCCGAATTCCGAAAAAGACCCGTGCGCACTCTTTCCGGGCGAAATATGAAAATAGTCGGCATAAAGGATCGAATGCGGACTCGAAATAATGATCGTTTCAGGCTTCAATTCCGCGATCCGCTCCGCAACCTGCATGTAGGCATCTATCGTTTTCTGAATGTCTTTTTCCCTGCCTCCGCCTATCTCCGGTACGATCATCGGCGGATGTGGTACCATAAAAGCTCCAACAATTGACATATCTCTCTCCGGTTTACCCGCTTCTTCTGCTCATCTCGGGATGCTTATGATAGAAGCTGGATTTATCATTGTACATATCGGTATCAGCAGCTCTTAATGCGGCCTTGATATCATGATCCCCGTCGTCATAATAGCTTCCTACCGCAAATCTCGCCGCTTCGGTATCAAGATCCTGCTCTTTCAGTTTTCCTACCATGTAATCAAACTTGTTCTTCGGGCAGCCTTCCGCAAGGATCATGAATTCATCACCGCCCGCACGATAGATCTCGTATCCGTCAAATATATCCCTGAGCTTTGATGCAACCGATTTGATCATTTCATCGCCTGCGGTATGGCCTTTACAGTCATTGATACGTTTCAGCCCGTTCAGATCGACGAATACTACACCGAAGTCTTCTGTGAGCGGATTCTTGCCCGACTTGCTCTCCTCAACACGAGTATTCATCGCGTTACGGTTCATTACTCCGGTCAAAATATCGTACCGGCTCATGAAATTCATCTTTTCAAACATCTGATGGTTCGCGATCTCGGCCGCCAGCAGGAATGCGTTAAGTTCCATGACTTCCTTGATATTCTGTATCTTGTCGGCGTTGAAATTGGTAGCCCAGATGTAGCCGAGGATCTTATTTTTGATCCTTAAGGGATACAGAACAACATTGTAAATTCCGGAAATCCTCAGGGTTTTGGCCCATTCGGGATCCTTCTCCTCGACGATCTTCATATCATTTTCATCGGCAATTATGTAGCAGTTGCTTCCAGCCATCAGATCACGCCAGGTCTCCGCCACATAGATAAATTCATCCATGAATACGATGTCATCGCGATCCATAGAAAATGAATCATCATGGTCAACGCAGAGTATCTTGCATTTGCGCTCATCAAAATCGGTCAGAAGGATGCTGCAGGCACTTGAATCGCACATCTTCCTGATATCCTTGATGATCGAATCCATCGCAGCCTGAAAATCATCCGTTTTACGAAGCCTGATACAGGTTTTAAGCACCTGCATCGCAGTACTCTCCGAAATATCAAGCAGCTTTGCCGATTCGGGCTGCGGAGTCATATCGTATGAGAACAGACAATACTTCACATTATCATCGTCTGATTCAAGCGGTATCATATACAAGTCCAGCCAGGCTTTATACAGTTCCGCATTGACGTACTGATGCTGGGCTTTCTGCTTGCTTGAGCATCTGCCGCACATTATTTCGAAATTCCTGTCTGGCTCGATATAGTATGTGTACGGACGTCCCGGAACAAAGGGCTCATTTTGTTTGTTGACAGAGATCAGATATTCCTCATTCGCCGCAACAACCGTGATCTTATCACGTTCGCCTTCTCCCGTGCTCTCGACTGCGAGAATGCACGCTCTCTGATGAAATGACTTGATCGTTTCCGTAAAATCCATGCTTTAATCTCCATGTCTGTAAGTATTATTCCGAAATGGGATTCAACTGCTGATAAACCGAGTAGGAGGGGATTTCCCTCCTACCAGGCTTCCTTAAAATTTCTTGGTTATGACTAATTCAACTATGTCACCTTTTACCGCAACGCTGACGTCATCGGCAATATTGGCAACGATTGATTTTTCAAGCTCATCCCAGGCCTCTTTTCCGGCATCATTTTCCGTGCCGTACTCGGCTACACGGCTTCTGTATTTCTGAAGAGACCAGTAATATGTTGATGCCTCGAGAGATGCACCGGGATCGCCCATTCCCATCTCCCCGTACATAAGCGGTGTTCCGCCGTATTCTGCCGAAAGGCTTCCCGCCTCATCGATACTGTAAAGGCTGTTCTCTATGATCTGCCTGATCTTGCCCATGATACCCTTTGCAGCGGCATTCTTTTTATCGCTTGAAGCATCTATGAGTTCTCTTTTCTTCGCATAATCCATGATCGTCCGGGCTGTCAGGTGGAGCTTGCAGTTTCCGTCTTCAACGCTTTCGATCCAGAACTGCGCCGAGAAATCCTCGGTAATGGCGGTAACCATGCCCAGCATTTCTTCTGCCAGAAGTCTCAGACGAAGTGATGATTTGCGGTCAAGTCCGACATAATCCGCAAATTTCGCTGCCTCTTCGATCGCCTGTGTTGAGCCCGAGCCGCTGGAAGTAACTTTGATCTTATCTGTCTGCATAAATAACCTCCGAAATCATTCGATAGTCAAAATATCCACAAAGCCGGTAACTTCGAATATTTCCATAACTTCTTCCGAAACATTGCGGACAACCAGAGAACCCTTTTCATTCATGATCTTCTGTGCGAGAAGCAGTACACGCAGGCCCGCGCTGGAAATATACTCGAGTTTTGCGCAGTCAACTACCATTTTATCCACTCCGTCAACCGACGATTTTACCTCGCTCTCAAGCTGAGGTGCCGTAACAGTATCAAGCCTGCCTTCCAGAGCGAAAGACAATTCGGTGCCGTTAAGATCCTTAGTAATGTTTAACATTTTTTACCCTCCTTTTGCTTAAAAAAGTTGCTTATAGATTGTAAGTATGTTTTTGCCTTCTTTGTACTCATACCGCATACTATCCATGTTCTTCTTTGAAATAAATATCCCGAGTCCTCCGATCGGTCTTTTATCCGCCGAAAGCGAAGTATCCGGATCTTCCCGCTCCAGCGGGTTAAAAGGAATGCCGCAGTCAATAAAAGTGATCATTGCCGTAACATTCTCATCCTTTTCCGTATCAAAAATTACAGTCGCCGTTCCCGGCCGGTCATCATCCTGATAAGCATAGCTGGCGATATTTACGAACAGTTCTTCAACCGCGATATCTATCTGCATCCGGATCTTCATGCTGCATTCCAGCTCCTCGAGCTGTGCATTTATGAAATCGATCACACTATCAAGATTATCCGTTTTTGCTTCTATTGTCAATTCTTTCATCATAATCTCCGTAACGCGAATGAAAATGAGCATCAGGCAACAGGTATTCCGTTATATCTGAAACACAGCATTGTTATATCATCGAACTGTTTTGCACCGGCAACAAATTCCGTAATACCGTTCATGACATTTTCCAGGACTTTCTCCGGGCCCGCGTCAGGTTCACTGTTAAGTGCTTCAAGCATCCTGTCGGTACCGAACAGCTCCTCCTGCGCATCAGACGCCTCGGGAACGCCGTCCGTATAGACAAACAGCGTATCCCCCGCATGGAGTTCAAATTCATGCTCCCTGAACGGTATTTCTTCTATCGTTGCGACCGCAGGAGAATGACGGTATTTTATGAGTTCATACTGTCCGTCCGCCCGCTTCAGTACCGGATGTTCGTGACCGGCATTGGCCGCAACTCCCTTGCCTGTCGAAATTTCAAGTACCGCGAGCCATACTGTGACAAACATCTCTGCCCTGTTTCCTTCAATAAGCTGGTTATTCACGTTGACCAGGGCCTTACCGGGACTCTCCCCGGTCTGCACACGGTTTTTGATGAGCATTTTCGATACCATCATAAACAGCGCAGCCGGAACGCCTTTTCCCGATACATCCGCCATAACGAGTGCCAGATGATCATCATCCACCATAAAGAAATCGTAGAAATCCCCTCCGACCTCTTTAGCCGGCGTCATCGTTGCATACAGATCAAACTCTTTTCTGTCCGGAAATGCGGGAAATCTGTTCGGGAGCATGTTTTCCTGAATTGCCGCCGCAACCGTAAGATCCCTGTCCGCGATCGCCTTTTCCCTGCCCTGTGTTACATTCAGGACACAGTACATCAGCAGCATGACCATCATATTCATGGCAAATGAGATCGAAAGCCCATAGACATTCATCGTCATTATCGAACTCACAAGCGGCGCCGCAACATAGACAAGTACCGCAACCTGCTGATATCTGCTGAGCTGTTTTCTCTCGAGTACGACAAGCCCGAGCGTCGCAAGCATGGTAAACATCGGACAGATCAGCGTAATACTGTAAAATGCGGTCCTGTGATAAATTCCCGCCTCATCGACATTGAAATAAAAATGCAGAAACAGATTTGCGACAATGAGAGCAAGCGAAACAGCCAGTCCCACACGTATGATGATCTCAAATATCCTCATCAGCGGTCTTGCCGACTTAATGCGCGACTTCACAAACCGCCAGAAGAAGTAGGCCGCGATCGGGGCGCACATGTAATAAAGCGTATTATCGGCTACATTCAGCCATCTGTATTTCGGAATGCCATCCATAAGCCATGCACATGCATCCGTAAAGAGTCCGAAATATGTAGCGTTCAGCAGCAGGAAGAAATAAAAATAATTCGCACCGGTTTTCTGGACATCGATCAGACAACAGATAAAAAGCACATATCCCATTATCATCCCGAAAATGTCGACCGAAACATTAACAACATATATCGGGGTCATATTTGCGACTTTTCTGATATACAGCAGCTGTGCCGCGATAAGGATAAGGAAAAGGTAGATAAATGTCGTGATTATTATCTTTCTTTTCTGACTTCTGGTGATAAATTCCATAAAAACCTCTTAATCATCACTCTAGTTTCTTACGATCGCGAGCATCGTCAGATCATCGAACTGCGGAGCCTCTCCGACGAATTCGTCTACCGACTCTTTCACATTCTTCAGCAGTTTAACGGGGTCAGCCATAGGTTCGATGTTCAGCGCATTGATCATCCTGTCGGTACCGAACAGCTCGTTACCGGAATCGGTGGCCTCGGGAACACCGTCGGTGTACAGGAACAGACATCCTCCCTTTTCTATCTCCATTTCATATTCTTTGTATTTGATGCCCTGCATAGCACCTACCATCATGCCATGCTTGTCTTTCAGCAGCTCGAACTGCCCGTCCGCCTTGCGGATCGCAGGATACTCGTGTCCCGCGTTGGCGGCGACTATCCTGCCTGTGCTGATCTCATAGATCCCAAGCCATACGGTAACAAACATTCCTTCCGCGTTGCTGTCGTAAAGTTTATTGTTGACCTCTTCAAGTATCGTTTTCGGGCTGTTACACATCTGTGCCTGGTCTTTTATGAGTGTCTTCGAAATAACCATGAACAGCGCAGCCGGAACTCCTTTACCCGATACATCCGCCATGACAAGTGCCAGATGATCGTCATCGAGCAGGAAGAAATCGTAGAAATCACCTCCGACCTCCTTGGCGGGGGTCATTGATGCGTAAACATCAAATTCCTTTCTTTCCGGGAATGCCGGGAAAATACAAGGCAGCATATCTGCCTGGATCTGCGTCGCGACATTCAGTTCCGCACTGATCCTCTCTTTTTCCGCAGTGATCTTTTTGATATTTTCGACATTGTCGATAATATCCTTTTCCATCTTGCCGATATATTCGGCAAGCGACTGTAATCCGTTTCCGGTCTGGATCGAACCCAGTTTCGCAGCCGATTCTTCCGTTATATCATTGTTCCTGCCGAAACGGCAAACTTCTTCGGAAATTACATCCACCGGCTTAATAACACGTTTTGACAGATAATAGATGAACAATATGATGATTATCAGCATCAGGAGCATTGTTATGGCAATAGTCCTGATCAGATAATCTCTCGCAACAGCCTGTATCCTGATCATGGGTACTTCGACTCCTATGATCGCCGCGATCCTTCCGTCGGAGGCCAGGACCGGTTTGAGCGTTGACATGTTGTATCCGAAATCACCTGATGAAATGATATGTTTATCCTGTGAACGCAGCGTCTCGGTAACTTCGGCGAACAGTTCGATATTCTTATGGTTCATCGAACTTCTCTGGCCAAGTTCATAGATCTTGTCCGTTTCGACAAATGTATCGAATATATATACCAGCGGCTTCCAGGAGCTGTCTCCTTCTTTATAAGATCTGAGCTCTTCCGCGGTATATGTGACGACATAGATGTCTGTCAGTCTGAAGCTGCTTCTGAGTCTTCCAAGGTTTTCCCTAATTCTCCTGTATTTCTCATCCTCGCGAATACTGAGTATTTCTTCTTCCGATCCGCTTACGGCCGTATCGGCATATCTGCGCAGTTCGTCGGTAGATATCTCGTTCAGGATCTCCGCCGCTGCCGCCTCCGCAACCTGGTCGGCGACATCATGGTACTGCTGGCGGATGCTGTCCACAAAACCTTTCAGTCCCATGAAGCCGCTCAGCAGACATAAGCCGAATCCCACGGCCAGAAATACTATTATGAATCTTCTCGTCAGACTTCTTCTATTTTCCACGACGCACCTCCGCACCGAATATGATTCCAAACATCAGAAATACTAGCCCGAATATCGTTATCGGGATAAGATTGCCGTCAGGCTGTGCCAGGATCCCGTACAGAACAGGGCATATTATCTGTACCGCGCTTCCTATGCTTCCGTAAACAGTTATTATCCCTTTGCTGTCATCCGCGGCCTCCTGTGCGATCCCGGTAAAATATCCGGTCATCGAAGGAGTTCCGTATCCGTCAAATATACCCATTATAGCTGCGGATGCGATCACCACGGCAACACTCGTTCCAAGCAGAAGACACAGTATTCCCGCCGCCCCGATGATTATCGACAGGATAACGGCCTTCTCTCTCGGTATCTTCTTCAGCAATCCGAGAATAAAGACTCCGATATATATTCCGCACAATCCGTTCACCAGATATGCATATCCGGTCGCGATAGCGGGCTTTCCGATCACGCCCATGTATACCGGCAGGAATGCTACTACATACATCAGGCCGACATTCAGCGGAATATCGGTCAATATTATCGCTCTGCGGAGTTTGCCGTTTTTCAGCACCGACAGAACGGACACCGATCTTTTTGATGCTGTATCGATCCTGCCTGTCCGATCCGGTCCTTTTGAATATCTCCGGCGGAGCAGCAGCCATCCCGGCAATATGGCAGCCGCAAGAACAGCTGCGGTAAACAGATAATTGCTCTGGTATCCGAATGTACCTGCAAGTATCGAACCCAGGGAAGATCCTATCGTAATGCCTCCGAGCAGTCCCGCATTCATATTTGCGAAATTCTGCTCGATCTCGCCGACATCCCTGCTGCCCGACGTAACAAGCGAATTGAAGAAATATTTGAGGAAAGCGAATCCCATTCCGCAGAACGCGCGCAGAACGATCAGCATATATGGCGAATCCACGCGAAGACACGCAGCGTTCCCGACTATAAGTATCATCACTGCCATGAAGAACAGTACGAGCGGTTTTTCATCCGCGTACAGGCGTTGTATGAGCAGCGTGGTGATCAAAATGACGATAAGCTCGACCGTCAGCGGAAGCGATGCCGACAGCGACGGCGACAGCCCGAATACGGTCATTCCTCCCTGCCGCATTATAACAGCGGCATACGGCATGCTTACGTATATAGCCGTGTATACGATAAACGACAGCACTCTGATCACGCTCTTGAGTTTCACACCCTGTCGGACTTCAGATGCGCCGTTTTCAGGTTTGTGGTCATTGTCAGCAGCGTCTGCGGTATCTTCATCCCCGCCTTCCTGCAGCGAAGCGATAAACCCGGTCAGCTCATACATTATCATCAGGCAGACGATAAATATTGCTCCGAAGGTAGCTGCAAGGAATACCAGCTTGTCCTTCAGATAGTCGCGTGAAGTGACTACATTTATCTTTGTTCCTTCAGTTAACTCAATTGAAGAAATACCCTCAGTCCTGTCGGCGATCGTTTCAAAATAGATCTCAAATCCGCTCAGTTCCTCCTTGGGAAGTCCTTTCGCAAGCAGATCGTCCACCGTACCCTGAACGAATGCACGTGTCTTTACCGCATTATCTTCGATCAGCTCCGTATAATCCGAGCGGAATCCGATATACAGATACAGTACAAACGCAAACATCGCGATCATAGTGATCACGATCGGAATGCTTCTGATCAGTTTCCGGGACTGTTGTACCTTTCCGTCCCTTTTTCTGAAAACAAAAAATGTCAGGGCGATCATGGCTGTCAGGAAAATGATCGTAAACGGAATGATCTTGTCCTTATTCAGTTCATATCTGGATATCATGTTCCTTGCATAGATCACGACCAGCGCACCGGCATGTTCTCCTGCCGGACCGGACATTTCATAAAGAAAACCGTCATATTTACCCAGCGAAATGCTGCCCTCCCCCGGATCCTTTTCCAGACCTGTATATACCGCTCCAAGCATCTTTCGTGCGGTAATTTCATCATCCGGAAATATCCCCGACACAACATTTCCGCTGTTGTCCGTTACGCATACACCTATACCGGACTTGTTGATATCGGTTATTTTGGACAGCTCATTTTCGATGCCGTAGAAATTCGAGAGGTCTTTGCCGTATTTTAAGGAAGTACGGATATTCTCGGCAATTTCATCCGACCTGATCGAAAGGTACTGTTCGTTCAGATCGATCGATGAATTCCAAAACGCCATTTCCGATATCCAGAAAACAAAGATCATCCCCGCGAGCATCGCGCATCCGTATATCAGCAGACTGAGCAGGTTTTTGTTATTGCTGCGCAGATCCGCGTTTTTAACTGAATTCTGCATTACTTCATCCCGCCCCCGTATATTCTTTCCGCCGAACGCAAGATATCCTCAGGGATATCATAACCGATTTTTGCGGCTGCATCAAGGTTGACCGACACATAAGGCGACGGAATATATTTTTGATAGATCTCACCCGGCTTCTTTCCGCTCAGGATCGATGTAACAGCATTTACGGCGAAAGGTGCCTGAGCTTTTGCATCGCTTGCTGACATGAGCATAAACGCGCCTTCCGCAACGAAGAATTGTCCGTTTTGGACAAACACCGGTATCTGCGAATCATAGAAGACCGAAAGCAGCGGCTCTACGGCATATGAATCTTTTATCATGTCCGTATTCAGCAAAAATGCGTCAATACCGTCTTCATTCACCAGTTTCTCATATACCGCTTTCAGTCTGGAATAATACTCCTCTTTAGTCTCACCGGGCCTGATCGTTTCGATCTTTTCTTCTACTACCGATGCTCCGAGGCTTGAAGCAGCATTCCTGTAGATCTCCGCAGCGGCGACCGATTCGCTGTAATATGCCATTCCAAGACATGAAAAAGGCATGGTGTCAAAATAAAACCTCAGCTGGTTGATATACACATCTGAGCTTGTATGGCACCATACATTATCTTTGCCCGAATATTCCTGTGTTTCGGAAAGTCCGGCTCCCACGGGATCGACCGAAAAATAAACTACGACAGGCACATCTTTTATTCCCATCTCATTTATCACGAGTTCTCCCGGTGAAGTGCCCAGACACAGGATCAGATCGACCTCTCCGGCCGCGATCCCGTCCGTTATCCCTGCCTTGACATCCTCCCTGTCGTCAAGGGCAATATAGTAATTCTGATCCTTCGAAAATGAGATATACTCTCCGGTCCCTCTCTCGGCCAGATAATCTATCAGCCTTCCCGCGTCGGTATCCTGTGGATCAAACGGCAGTTCCGCAAATGACGGGATATTCATCCATCCCAGGTCATTCAGTTCTTCAAGCAGATAATACAGCATTTCACCCGAAGCGGGATACGGATCTATATCCACATAGCAGATATGAAACGGCTTACCGTCACTCCTTGTATGTGGCTCATTTCGGACAGTCCCGGTATCGAAAAAATCCGAGATCCTGGCCTTAAGAGCCGGATCTTCTTTATTCTCCGGAGCGAATATTACAAACGCCGGCAGAATAAACAGAAGTATGATCACTATCGAAAAAACTCTTTTCACCACTTATAACCTCATCGTATCTGTTCCCGTTTGTTCAGCCTGAAGACAAGCAGCCTGTCATTTTTACGCAGCATTACAACGGTCCCGTGAAATTCTATTTCAACCTCACCGTTTAAACCGCCGGTTTCAGTAAGTCTCTCGTCATCGAGCAGTCTGTCAACATATATCCTTTCATCCCGATAGATGAAATACGCTCCATGATGCATCGCCCTCGCACGGATCTTGCGCAGGACGTCCTCAAGGAATCCCGGTGAATCCATGTTTTCGGGTGAGAACTCATAATCCTGATAAACCATAACTCTTCTGTATTCACCACCAAATACGGCTTCCACGGGAGGTATCCCGTTAACGATATGATCATACAGCCCGTCAAGCAGATAAGGGATCTCATCCTCAAGGAGATTGAGTACCTGCAGGGAATCCATAGAATCATCGATGCTCATTACTTTTTTCGCGATGATCTTACCTTCATCGATCCCCGGATTCACCTCATGCAATACGATCTCACTTTCCTTTTCGGCAAGCAGCACCGTCCACAGATGAGGCTGATGTCCCCTGTTGTCCGTAAGATTTCCGGGATGGATATTATAGACCGGCATGACATCAAGAACCTGCTGATTCAGTATTATAGGGCAGGCATTCATAAGGAAGCATTCAACCTTCCCCTTATACCGTTCAAACGCTTTTCGGACATCATCATTATCCTTTACGATCCCGAATTCCGGACCGGGATACTTCTTTTTTGCATCATACACGTCTTCGCACAGGCGGCTCAGCGGCGCAAAAAAGGCCTTAACTTCAAAACGTTCGTCTTCCATGAGAGCATCAAGTGCTCTTGTTCCGTAACCCAGAAAACCTATATTTATCTTTTTCATCGTTCTCAACCTCAATAGTATTGATTTTTATGATGATAAACGAGATCAGCTGCATTCCTTACAGGATATCAATCCTCATTTATTACCAGATACTCATAAGCAGGCTCGGTTACCCAAACCGCCGAAGAAAATCCCTGAACCGTAAACTCGCCGTAACCTTCCTCGTCTACGGTCACTGTGCCGCGCACCTTACGCATGCAGTCCCTGAAACACTTTCCGGCAAACTGTTTGCCGATGTACATGCGTTTTTTACCGTCACGTTTGTCAGACAAAAGGACCGCGATCCCCGAATCGGGATGGTCCGCGTCACCTTCTCTTGTCCACCCGATCACATCATAATCATCGATATAATCATGCTGCTCTCCGTACGCGAAATCATGACGCACACGTACCAGTGTACGCAGTCGCGGTATCGGAATATTGCGGGTGCAGGGAATACCGTAAAGGTCACCGTAGAAAATGCACGGAATTCCGTCTTTGTGTAACAGGATCAAAGCATATGCCACCTGTTTCATCCAGGTATTGACAAATGATTCAAGCGACTGTCCCGGCTGAGAATCATGATTGTCGATAAATGTTATGGCATTCTGCGGTCTTCTCTGCAGCAGCGTATTGTTGAACAGTTCTGCCATATTGTAATTTCCGTCCGCATAAGACATCTGCCTTATATTGAAATGCAGCGGAACGTCGAAAATGCTCATGCAGTTGTCGACCTGATCCAAATATCCGAGAAGAGTATTGATGTCTCCGTGCCAGTACTCTCCAATTACCGGGAAATCCGCATCCGGACAGTGTTCACGCATTTTAGAAATGTATTCCTTCATAAAGGATGCCCCGATATGTTTGACCGCATCCATCCTGAATCCGTCAACGCCGGTCGTCTCCAGATACCATTTGCCCCAGCGGATCAGTTCTTCTTTAACCTCGGGGTTGTATACATCAACATCCGCTCCCATCAGGTAGTCGAAATTGCCCTTTTCATTGCTGACATCCCCGGCCCAGTTCTTCCCGGTAAACCGGTAGATGTTGCCCGTGGCTCTTTCGTTATTATCCCAGTCAACACCGGTAAAATGATTATGATTCCATTTAAAATCCGAGTATTTGCCGTTTCTTCCGGGGAAATTAAATACCGTAGGCGAAGAAATGGTGTATTCATCCGACCATGTTTCATAGCGGTTGTTCGGGTTTACCTTTACAGCCCGTGCATCTTCGAACTCATCCGCTCCAACCCTGTGGTTGAGCACAACGTCGGCCAGCACACGGATATCGGCATCATGGAAGGCCTTGATGCATGCAAGATACTCATCCTTACCGCCGTACTTAGTCTTGAGCAGTCCCTTCTGGTCGAATTCGCCGAGATCATAAAGATCATAAACCGCATAACCGACATTATCTTCAATAAAACCGGCCTTATATGCGGGCGGAAGCCACACGTCCGTGATGCCGAACTCGGCAAGCCTCGGAGCCTGTGCCCTGCACTTGTTCCACAATACATGGTTGCCTTCGACATACCACTCAAAATACTGTATTATCGTTCTGTTGATGTTTTTACTATCAGAATACCCGGGCATGACTATCCTCCGTAGATTTTTACTTTACTTTTGTATACACATTTACGATCGAAGGTGCACTCTGCAGCTTCTGTATCTGAGGTACTATTCTCGTAAAATGCTCCGTTTCAAAATGAGCTTTGAGAACTTCCCCGTCTTCCCATTCTTCGATCAGAACGAATTCTCCCGCATGTTCGGTATCTTCGTAAAGGGTATAGGAAATATTGCCCTTTTCCTCTCTCGTGCGGTCTATCAGTTCAAAAATGAGTTTAAAATACTCGTCCTTTTTCTCGGGTCTTATATAATCCCTTGCCGTAGATGTTATCATAAACTATTAAGCCTCCATTGGTCAATTTATTCACAGTGAGCACCGTTCCACCGGCCAAGGTAAAACCTCCGGCAAAATGTGCATTCCATCTGATATCACACTTTTACAGTGACAGTATTAAAGCCGAGAACACGTGAATACTTGACTTCCTTGGCGATCTTTTTCACGGTTTCGATACCCGAAAAGCTCATTTCTTCGGTATGATATTCCGTCGGGTTGAAGAATACGCCGTCGTCACGCACTCCCAGTACAACCTCATCCCCGGCAATACGCACGTTAACATCGATATAGCTCAATTTATCCTTGTTGTATCCGTAACGGATAATATTCGTTGTCAGCTCCTCGGCCGCTATAGCCAGTTTCAGCGCGCGTTCACCGGCAACTCCGTTCTCACGGCAGAACTTGTCGATCTTGTCGGATACCTGTTCCGCATCGTTTATATCATTCTTCAAAGTCATCTCTATGCTCCTGTTGCAGTCGCACTTTTTCTCAAGCAGCAGGCCGCGCAGATCATGCTTCGCACCGTAGATCTTGGAAACCAGCAAGATAAGACCGAATGTCAGGGCTTCCGCAATAAGGAATCCGAGCCAGAGTTTTGAACCGTCTCCGATCTTCGAAAGTATGAATACCGCGGGAACGATCAGCACCAGTCCCTGCATTATCGAGAAGAACGCTGCAAGCATCTTCTTCTGCGTGGTCTGGTAGAAATTGATCATAATGAAGTTAAATGCGTAAAAAGGCAGTATCAGGCTGTACAGTCTGATCGCATTTGTTCCCAGTTCTGCCGCATCGCCTTTCAGATTAAATAATCCGACGATCAGTCCGGCTCCGCATTCCAAAATGATGCACAGGATGACTGCTGCTGAAAATGCGAACATAAAAGCGGTTTTCATGGTCATTTTGATACCGGTCTTATCCTCTTCTCCATACAGCACTCCGATTATGGGGAGGATCGTCTGAACGGTTCCGCCTACGAACAGCGCCGCAAGCGTAAGTGTCTGATTACATACGCTGAAAGCGGCAGCTCCGACTGCTCCGAGAACTCCCATTACGATCAGGTTGATGCAGAGGTTTTTCAAAAACATCAGACCGGTATTCAGACCGCTCGAAACACCCGAAGACGCTATTTTCGCGCCGAATGATATGATATTGCGGGCAGGTTTGGAAATGTGGAGTCCCCTGCTCTTCGAGCGCATATACGGAATGAAAAACAGTCCGCCGACTGCATATCCGATCACGGTGGAGATCGCAGCTCCGCTGATATTTCCGGTATATTTTACTATCAGATAATCGCAAATAAGGTTTACGACGTTTGAAACAATGATGATACGTGATGCGAGTTTCGGATTGCCGTCTGTCCTGACAAAGGGGATCAGTCCGGAAACCATGATGATAAACGGACATCCGATGAACAGCCAGATGGAGTAATCCTTTATGTACTGTGCCACTTCCAGATTGCCTTTGCACAACAGATTGGCGATAGGTTCACGCAGCAGTGTTCCAAGAATGATAAAAAGTACGGAGAAGAATAACAGGATCACGATCACGCTCGTAAATACGGTGTTCGCCTTGTCATCCTCCTTTCTTCCTTTGTGGATAGCTGCAAGTATCGCTCCTCCGACGCCGAAGAAATTGAATACGGTATTGAAGCACAGTACGACCGGCTGGCAAAGTCCTACCGCCGAGAATGCCTCGGTAGGCAGCAGATTGGCAACGATCAGACTGTCAACTATGGAACCGAGCGACAGAGCCATTGTCATTAGTATTGTCGGCAACAGATAAGACCTGAACTTTTTCTTAAGCAGTACTGCCGATCTTTCGTACATAGTAAACCTCCTTTATTCCGCGTATCATGCCGTAACGGTCATTTAGACTTTACAATCTTGTGATCATCGGCAAGTCCCGATCCACGGATACTCTTTTTGATCTTCTTAAATTGTTTGTCGGTCATGTTCTTGGCCTTAAGCACCGTGCCTTCAGGCAGACCGGCAAATGCATCCTGTTTGATCTTGGAAATATAGCCGTCGATGACCAGCGTCTTGAGCTTGATATTCTCATCAAAGGCTTCGGGCAGGATGGTTGAAACTTTATATTTCTTACCGTCGATCGAAACAGATGTGGCCACTGTCGCCTTGCTCTTGTCAACATACAGTTCCTTCAGTCTCAGATTGATCCCCTTATCAGATGTATATATCTTTTTCTTGGTGATCTTTCCGTTATCTTCGGCAATTACCGTGAATGACCGGATCTTCCCGTTACTGTACTCTGCCGTTTCGGTTTCGGTCTTTCCGGTCTTGGTATACTCTTTGACCACCGTATATGACTGTATGGTCCCGAGCCTGTCATATACACGTGTAGTCGTGATCTTTTTGCTTCCCGTCTTTTTTGTGGTGACTTCGGTACGTGACAGATCCTGAATATTCTCCGAAGAGCCGCTGTCTCCGGTATTTTTGCCCGGATCATCCGTGTTTTGACTGTTCGACGAATTATCATCTATAGACGGATCGGGCACATAATAAATGATCGGTTTTGAATTGTCCGGATCAGGATTCACAGGATTCGGATTGACCGGATCGGGATTCACAGGATCGGGATTGTCCGGCTGTGTCTGTTTCTTTGTATACGTTACGGTGATAGTATTCCCTTCCGTAACTATAACGGCATCATTATAATCGTCGTCGGTATAAGCAGCATCTATTTCCGAAAGCTTCTTCGGTGTAAAATTCTGCGAATAATCAATGTCTTCGTCAACACTGGCGCTTTCTTCCGTTACGGTATCACTGTCGGCCAGATATTTGATAGTCCATGTGACCTTTTTGATCTGCGGATACGCACGGAATTCTTTTGTCTGCGGAGGCTGCGCTGTTTTTTCAAGCTGAGGCGCGGTCGAGGATACGCTGCCATCGTCGGCTATCGTTACCGTCATATTATAGATCCGGGTAACCGCCTTCTGATAAGAAGTATTCTTATCGTCATAATATGTAGCCGCTACCACCGCATTGATCTCATTGGCTGCATTTCCCTTTGTGAGCCTGATATCCGCTATATCCTGGTATTCATAAGTGCTTCCGTCTATCTGCGTGGAATTTTCATGTATTTTTCTGCGGACCTCATTTTCAGCCTTGACAGTATCTGCATCGCTGACCCTCAGAGCTTCGTCCTGTGCCGTTGCGGTCCTTGCAAGTCTGAATCCCACACGTGCATCCGTAAAATTGATACAGTTCTGGACAAATGTCTGTGCGGGCCCGTAACGGTTAACTGTTGCAACAAGGATGTACGGATTGGTAAAGCAGCCGCCTCTTAAGGTATGTGACAGCTTACCTGCGCCGCTTCTGTTATCCGCGACCAGGATCTCTCTCGAATCCCAGATGTTCGTACCGTCAACCGCGGGAATATTATATGTGTATTGCCACTGATCCCGCATCGTTTCATCAACGACCACTGAAGGAGACATATCCGATATCTGCGCAACCGTATACTGCGGACCCCGTTCGTCAACTATTGTAGTTCCCAGCTGCTGCTGTGCCGCATAATAGCCGCGGTTATAATAATCCCACGTAGCCTCCCATACGCTGCCTGACATATCGTGCAATCCGAGCTGGTTCGGCAGCCTGCTTCCGACCGGCGACGAATAGCCGTTTGCTCCCATATTATTGTTGGGAATACTTGCACTGCTGTCACCGTTATACTGGGGATTATCGGTATCTTTACGCCACCATGCATAACTCGGCAGATTATCGGTATCAAACGAATTCATGCCTGCATACAGTGCCAGCTTATCGTCATCATCATATAGCGACTCGTCATCCGTAAATGTCAGCTTTCCGCCTCTGGCCGCATATTCATACTCGCTCTCGGTAGGCAGTCTGTATCCGTTTTGGCTGAAATCACATGAAACCTCGACCAGCTGGATATCTTTTTTGGACTGCTTGATCTTCTGCATGGCACTGCCTCTGACATTTGCCAGAAAATCAACAGTAGTTTTGCCGTCTCCGTATGTGCCGTTATAAATATTCCTGAAGGTATAGCAGGGGGTATAGCCCTCCTTCCTTGACAGATAATTACAGAATTCGACCGCCTCATACCAGTTCACATCGATCGCAGGACGAGAACCGAGACCCCAGCCGTTATCACGCGCCTTGTCATGTTTGTCGGCGATCGCATAAGCCGCCACTTCATTCAGGTAATATTTCTGACCGTTTACCTGATAATACACTTTCGGTGCGTCCCCGGTCTGATCTACACTCTGCCCGGTCCTCCAGCCGTTGGGAATGTCCTGCTCAACCGTGCAGTCATCCACAAAACGATAGAACTGTTCCATCGTAACTTCGTATTTTCCGAGCCAGTAATCCGAAACCTTGACATTATAACGATCTTTCGAATCATCATTTGACGTCCACATCGTATCATCCAGAGACGGAAGCGGGATCGAATTATCGTCTTTGTATCGTAAATAAGAATCCGCAATAAACAGCGATTTACTGTAATATGTATTGGGATCGAGCGTATGTGGTTCAACGCCTGCAATGATATTTTTTATTGCTTCATTTTCTGCTTCCTGAAGCAATGAAGAAATATATTCTCCCGAAAGGACAGCATAATTCCTGATATTTTCCGGAAGATTACCGTACTCTGCAGCATCTGCGGGCTGATACATTGATAGAGGATCATATATACTCTTCCACAGCTGTTTCATGTTAACATATTTATCACTTACGGAATGGCACTGAGCCGCATCACGCCAGTCTCCGCGCTTAAATGTATGATCGCCCTCCACATAAATCATGTTGACATACTCATGTGCAGTATTCTCATGGTACCATATCTTACTTATCTGGTCCCAGTAACGCACCTCGGCAAGCTGTCCGTCAATATACAGGGACAGTTTATCCATGTGATCGAGCGAATTGGCTCCGGTCGTTTCCGTGGGAATGGCGTCTACGCTGTCATAGAATGCAGGAGCATTCGTGTTCCCGGGTTTGGGATAAGTGCTCTTTACCGATACTCCATCCACCATATTTGACCCTTCATCAACTCCGTCATACAGTATTCTGGGCCATTTTTCCGGATCCATCGAAGCATCTGTCCCATTGACGGTAAATGTTATCGCCCCACCCGACACGCTGTTATTGTAAACAATCGGATAAACATAGTCACAGAAAGAGATCGACTGAGATTCTTCGTTCGATCCTTCCTCTCCCTCCTGACTTTCGGCATCATATCCCGAAATCAGTTCATCGACCGATCCGAAGTTTTCCGATCCCGAAACATTCTCGTTCGAGGCAGATACATGAACATCGTTATATGTGGAAGAAACCGTCTGACCACTGTCTTTTCTTGTTCCGGATACCGAAACAACGGGAAACTCTGCGCTTCCGTTTGTAATAACATACTTTCCGTCACGGATAAATATCTGGTCATAGCCGTAAAGCGGAGTGCTGTTACCGAATTTGTACGTTCCCTTGTGATACAATCCAAATTCACTGAAACCAAATTCGGTAACAACTCCAGTTGCATGTATCATATATTCTTCTGAGCTTTGGTCAGCCACAGGGATCGTATCCCTTTTGGGATACGAATTATTGTTTTTCTTTTGTACACCTCGGGAATCCAGAATACATTTCAGCGTAAAATCATCCTCAACAAAATCGTCCGAAGGCTTAACGTACAATCGTCCATCAATAATATAAGCCAAAACGGATCCCGTACCTGCCGGGGCGGGATCGGCATATGCCTTTCTCGCCGGGACCGTACCGAAAATAAACGAGACTACCAGTAACATCGCAAGAAATGATCTGAATACCCTTTTATTTTTCATGTCTTAACCTCTGAATTCTATTTTCAAAAATGACTTCCGTATCAATATCCTACTCTGATACCACCGTGATAACGCTTATCGTTCTTGGTATGTGAACCGAAGACACGAAGCGCCATATGGAGATATGCGGGAGACGGGCTTACAAATACACCGCCTCTTACTCCCGCGCCTGCCGCGGTCTTCGGATCCGGCCAGCAGTCCATATTGTGATAACCGTCTTCTGTCAGTTCACCGCTGCCGTGCTTCGGAACATACTTACGGCCGTCTTCACGTCCGAGTGTTACGATATTTTCCCAGACATTGCCGCATAGTTCCATGATCCCGTAATAGGATGCACCTGTACGCTCTCTCTCGGTGAGTTCGGGATCAGGTGCCGAATTTTCGAAAAGTCCTACCGTTACGGGCCCGATCCAGCCGGGATTGTCGGGAACGGTCTTGATATCTTTTTCGAACGGAGCGATATCCGTTCCGAAATTACAGTTGGTCACAGCGCCGGGCTTCTGCGGAACGGGCTTCTCATAGCCGCTTCCGTCAAGACCGTCAAAATGAAATACCCTTCCGATCTTGGTACTGCCCCATGCAAATTCTTCCTTGACCGCCTCGAGCGGGCCCCGGCAGGCCTTCTCATACTCAAGCTCGGTCAACGGTCTCAATCCGGCGAAGCATGCGAATCCGCTTGTATCCGCAAATGAGATCGCATTCATTGCACGGTTGGGTGCCGCGGTATAGAAACGTACCGGATCGGGCAGCTTATTTCCGAATCTGCTGCAATATACCTCGCAGCGGTCCCTCGGCTCGATGGTATCGGTGATCGCAAAATAATGATCTATATCTTCATTTGACAGATCCGCCATACAATGAGCCTGCTGCTGGCTTCGGGTCAGACAGTTGAGGAACTGGACAAACTGTCCCTCGGTAAGTGAATACTTCATATACCAGACAGCCTTATATCCTTTCGGGAATTCGGCAGGAATCGTAAATCTGTCATTGGCCTCACGCCCGTTGGGAGTATCAAGATCGCAATACAGATGACCTTCCTCGGGAGCAAATTCTATTGCGTCTTCGGAGTCGATCAGATATGCGCCCTTGTCGGGATAGGTGTAAAGACAGTTCTTCAGGGTTCCGCCTTTACTGATACCGTTTCCGGGATCGCCGACATAATGCCTGTCCTCGGGAACATATACCATTTCTATCGCAAATACCTGTATATCTTCCGTATCGTCCGGAATGTCTGCCTTCAGAGTGATGCTGTCCACACATACATCGTGTTTTTCGGCTTTTTCAAGAGGATAAACGAAGAAGCCGAGTTTCTCTGCGGGAACATATGCCCCGACCTTGGAAGAAGCGCCTTCGATCTTTACATTTCCGGGAGTAAGATCGGAATAATCAAATTCTTTGAAAGAAGCTTCTTCAAGCATTACCGAATGATATCCGAAACTGCCTTTTTGTTTATATTTCAGAAAAATGTAGACTCCGTCGCAGTTGATATCATTCTTCCATGAACCTTTCCACGAAAGACCAAGGCTGATGCTGCCCGAGGCTGTTATATCTTTAATATTTGTTTTTAGATATGCATTTGCAAGCATACTGTTCTTACCTCCATGAATGTATGTATGCTGACCGGGTACCGGCCGGGATTTTGCCCCGTTACAGCCCAATCAGGCCCTTCTTACCGGACGGAACGGATATTTTCCGCTCATGCGGTCGGCATAATAACCGTCAAATCCGAACTGGAAGTTAACTCCCCATCCGAAAGTCCCGCCGTATACCGTAGATGACTGATAGAAGCCCTGAGGTTTCGTATTTGTGTTGGGGAACAGTTCCTTGTAATACCACTCTTCACCCTCGTTCAGATTGATCAGTGTCGCAAGTTCCTTGAGAGTAGGCATTACCCAATCCTTATGTCCCGCAAGATCAAGTTCCTGGCAATATATAAGGGCTTCCTTCTGTGTGAGCAGCGGAGTTTCTTCCTCCATCCACATGAGTCCGGTCACCTTATCGGTGATCGTTCCGTCGCCGTTCTTTACGAAACGCAATTCAGAAGGCATCATAAATGCATCGGATGCTCCCGCCACAGCCTTGATATGTGCCGGTTTCTCTTTCGGAGCGGTGAATGTACATCCGTATCCGAAATAAATACCCCAGGCATTCTCAATGAACGCTTTGTCCGTGTAAGCTGTCCAATAATACGCATTTGAGGTTCCCGAAAACAGAGCCTTATCGACTGCAGGCTGTGAATCGTCATATTTTACTATGCTGCGGATCTCTTCTCTTCCGGGCAGTCTCCAGTCCTTTCTCCCGAGATATGCGCTTTCGTTCAGGCCCGCAATGTACTCTTTCGCGTCCTTCCATGTCAGCTTCAGATCATCATGTGCATTGTCCCAGATAAGGCCGGTAATATTGTCTTTCACTGCTTTTCCGCCTTCGATCAGAGCAAAGTCAGGCTGAGTCCAGATCCTCTGTGCATCGAGTCCCCAGATCCGGTCTTTATCAACTTCCCTGCCTTTTAAGTCAAACGCCCTGGTCTGGCCGGTATGGGTGATCGTAAATGTGCCGTACTGCTTTTCGGCAGCCGGAGCATCGGCATATCTGACTGCTCTTGACAGCAACGGAGCGCTCCGTCCGCCGTAGTATCCGTCATAGCCGTAGGTAAAATTCGTTACCCATGCATAATGTCTTTCAAACAGATCACAGGCGCTGTAATGCAGCATCTTCTCATTTTCGGGGATCGGGAAAACGCTGAAGAACCAATTATCTTTAGTCTCATCGAGATTAAGTATGGTATTGAGTTCCTTGATGTTCGGAAGACGCCAGTCGGTATAACCTGCGAGATCCATTGAAGCAATGAAGCTTTCCGCATCCTTCGGACCCATTCTCTTGTTGGTATCCTTCTGCCACATCAGACCCGTCGCAGCATCGGTAACGGTACCGTCGCCATTGTCCGTGAACCTGCTCTCGTCGGGTTCTCCGAACCTCCTGTCACTGCCGCCTCTGACGGCAATGACAAAATTCAGCGCATCCGTTCTTTTTGCGATACCGCTTCCGAATCCCGAGAACAGTACCCATGAGAAATACGGCTGAAGCTTGTAAATATTCTTTGTCCAATAATCACCTACCGGGCAGCATCCGAAAATATCATCTATAACAGATTCTTCCCTTCCGTAATCAAAGATCGATCTTAACTCGTCCTTGTTGGGAACACGCCAGTCGTTATATCCTCCGAATCCGGCATCATTCAGTTCTTTTACATGGACCGAAGCCGCCCCGTCGAACGTGAACCTCTTGTTGCCGGCGTTAACGGCATTGTCGTCAGGTGATTTATATTCCCAATATAGTCCCGTGTTACTGTCAAATATCACATCCCCTTGCCTGCTGAAAGGGCATTCGCTGTATGTTGAAATCTTTTCAAAAAGCTTCATCCGCTTCAACTCCCATCATCACATAGATTTATTCATGTTTGCGTATACATCGCCGTCTATTACCGCATCTATCACAACCGGTTTATTTAACGCGATCGCTTTCTTCAACGCATCTTCAAGCTCCTGCCTGTTGGTCACGCGCATTCCGGTCGCACCGCAGCTTTCGGCAAATTTTACATAATCCGGATTGAGGAATGACATATATGCATGCTCGTTGAACATGTTCAGGAGGAATTTCTTGATAACATTAAATTCGCCGTTATTAAAGATAACCCAGATAACCGGAATATCATTCTGTACCGCGGTCAGTAATTCGAAACCTGCCATCAGATAGCATCCGTCACCCGAACCGGAGATCACGACTTTATCCGGGTTCGCGCATTTAACGCCGATACAGCCGTTGGTATGGCTCGCCATGGGTCCGAAACTACCCGGGTTCTGATAACGCTGGTTGCCTGTAAGCTTCATGTACTCCGACAGCCACAGCATATGCGATCCGGCATCACCCATGATGATCGCGTTTTCTGGAGCTACCGCAGAGATGGCTCTGGCAACATCCGCGGGATGCATCTTTTCGGGATTGCCTACATTGTCCATATCGATCCATTTCTTCTTGTCCGTCGAGATCGCGGGATCGAATGCGGTAACACTGCCTTTCAGCTTGTCCATAGAGGCAAGGATCGCGGATAATGCCGACCTGGCATCTGCGATCATGGAATAATCGGCAGGATATACTTTATTTACCTCATGCGGATCTATATTGATATGCATAAGGGTCTTGTTTTCATACAGATCCTCTTTAAACAGAAGGGTCGCATTCTCGGCAAATGAATTACCGACTGCAAGCACCAGATCGGCCTTATCAAAATATTCCATTGCCACGGGATCACCGGTAGTTCCGAAAATACCGAGTGAGAGCTTGTGGTCTTCGGGAAGGAAGCCTTTTGCGTCCATCGTGGTCACAAACGGGATCTTATAATCATTGATGAGTTTGAGCAGTTCTTCCTTGGCGCCTGCCCTGATACAGCCGTATCCGACCAGCAAAAGGATATTCTCTTTCTTTTCGATACCTTTGATGATGCGTGCGGCAAATTCTTCCGCGCACTTTTCCTTAGCCTTCACCGGTTTGATATTCAGTTTGATCGATCTGAAATTGGGAACTTCTGCTCTGGTAATGTTCTTGGGAACATGAACGTGTACAGGTCCGGGACGTCCGTCAAATGCTGTATTGATCGCATCTTCCATGATATCGCAGATCTGCGATCCGTCCTCTACTATGTAAGATTTCTTGGTCGTTGCCGAGAACATCTTGTGTGAATCGGGTGTACGTGACAATCCCGATGACTCGTTCAAGCAGCCCTTACCGCGGACATTTGCCGACGCGTAGCCTGTAATGCCTATTATGGGCAGTGAATCCGAATATGCTACTGCCATGCCCGAAAACAGATTAAAAGCCCCGGGGCCGCCTGTGGCAAAGCATACGCCCAGGTTGTCGGGGTTGAACATAGTATAACCGCAGGCCATGAACGAAGCCGCCTGCTCGTTCCTTACGACCACGGTCTTTATTTTATCAGAATCCCTGAGTGCAAGAAGCATGGAAGCGTTTACCTGTCCTGTACTTCCGAATACATGTGACACCCTGCCTGTCTCTTCCAATATTTTTACAATAGCCTGATTAACATCCATTACTTATTCCACTCCTCTTCATTAAACTTTCCGCGTATGGGACCTATTTTACGATCCGAGAACAGTTTTCCGTCGGTCGCCGCATTATCGAGCGTATAACCGTCAAAAAATAAATAAACCCTGTCTCTGGGCACACCTGTTTCTTCTGAAAAAATCTCAATATATTTCTCTGCGATCCGTTTTTTCTGACTTTCAGCCAATTCCAAACTCTGAACAGTAATGCAAGGCATACCGAATCCTCCTGTAAAGTAGTAAACATCAGCAACTAATTTCAAGTGCCGCAAAATTAAAATGGGGCAAAGTCGCACGTAAGCCTTATATGCCGCTTTGCTTCTTTGCCCCTCTCTATTGATCTGTTACTTAAGTATCAATTGGCAGCCTGTTTCATCCGCCGCATGAAATCAAAGATGAATATTCTGCTTTGAAACATCCTCACCTGCAGCAACCTTATCAAGTACCTTAACAAGGAGCTTGCCGTAAGCTATAGATGACTCAACCGATGCAGCGGTGATGAAAGGATATGAGAAATTAGCCTCGGGATCCTCTCTGCTGGCGCTGTTTCTTGCGATGCAGTTTCCGTTGGGTCCTACTGCGTCCCTGATAAGATCCTCGATAGGATACAGGAAGCCGGGAGTGATAACGTCGGTACCCTTGTTATCTTCGGTTGCGCCCCACAGTTCATATCCAGCTGCCATATCGGGTCCGTAGAAATCCCATGCTCTCGGATGAGCGGTAATGTTCTTGCCGTATACAACGCTCTTGTAATCCATCTTGGGATCACGGCAGAATACAAGTGCCGCTACAGCGTAGCAGAGCGAACCGATGATCTTGCCGTCATAGAAAGCATCACGGATAAGCTTATGGGTATTGTAATCATTGGCAACATCGATCATAGCGCCGAGGCCGCCTGTAAGAACAAGTGCATCATAATCGGACATCTTGGCATCCTTGATCTTGATCGGATGAGCCCATTCATCACCCTTAACGAGTTCCTTGATCCTGTCACATACTTCGGGAGGATTGGTCTTAATGTTCTGTACTCCGTCAACAAAATCAGGGTCAACGCTGATTGTCAGCGGAAGGGGCTTAAGTCCCTTGGGAGTAGCAAGAGTAAGGTCATATCCGGCTTTTTTCAGGATATCCCAGGGTGCCTGAAGTTCTTCACCCCATGAACCATAGTTGGTAGCGCATACCAGTACTTTTAATTTTCCCATATTTCTTTCTCCTTTTCTTTATTTTGATGCCGCCGTCGTTTGCGGCTCTACATCCACATATTAGCCTGCACCGTTCTATTCGATCTCCTTCGGAATGTCCTCCTTGATCGGATTGAACAGGTCGATCGCTTCGGTCTCGCCCAAAGCAATGAATTTATGCTTAACATTCGGAGGAACAAAGTAGCAGTCGCCTTCATGGATCTCAAATTCCTCGCTGTCAAGCCAAATCTTAAAACCACCTTTGATAACATAGCCGAACTGTTCCGCTTCATGGGAATGCCAGTCAACTATCGCACCGTCTTCCATATTCCAGTGAAGACCGTTCATTCTCTGTCCTCTGCCGAGTTCCTGCATCAATATGCCTTCTGCGGTTTTCTTCTTGCGAAGCTTGCTGCGTATGATTATCGCATTTTCATACATGTTACTCACCCCTGCTTTCTGATATTCTTGACTATGCATTCCGCGAACGGAGCATGATGTCCGCCGGTCCTTGCGGTAATAAGATCGTCATCGACAAATATGTCGGCGTCCTGATAATCCATTCCCGCATTTACGACATGTGAATAAATATTGTTATGGCATGTTACCTTTCTGCCTTTGAAAATACCGCAGATCGGTCCGGCGATCCATAACGAGTGGCAGATAAATCCCTTGATGATGTTCTTGTCTTTCATGATGCGCTCGATAAACCTGCAGGCAGGAGAAGGAGTTCCGGGTTTCTCCTCATAGAGGAGATAATCGGAAACATAACCTGCCGGAGCGATTATAGCCGCGTAATCCTTAAGATCGTCATCGCTTAGATCCTCAAAACTTGTATTTGCTCTTATCTCCGCCTGAAACTCAAGGCCCTTGAAAGTGAGCTCGGGCTGGCCCCACAATCTTGTGAGCAGCACCACATCGTATCCCGCGTTGGCAAAATACGACTGATAATAGAAGATCTCTTTTTCAATAAATCTGTTTTCTATCAGAATACCGATTTTCTGAGCCATGGCAGCCTCCGATCAGAGGATCGTTACGAAATTGTCGCAGCCGGTCATTTCGATAACCTGCTTAACATCCTCATTAACATCCTTCATGAAAATCTCGGTATCGGCACCGAGTTTCTGCTTCGCAAATATGATCACCCTGAGGCCTGCACTTGCGATATACTCAAGATCCTTGACATTGAAGGTAACCTTCTTGATATCGGAGCCCTGAAGCTTGGCCATCTCCTCATGAAGCTGAGGGGCTACGGTCGCATCAAGCCTTCCCTTAAGGTCAACATCAACTTCTCCTTCGTTGTTGGTTACATTGAACTCAAACATTTTCTACTCCTCCTTAACCTTTTTATACGAACAGATAAACTGATCGCTTACATTGATCTTTCAGGATCCGCCAGGGTATTTCGGAATGATCCCCCTGCGTATCCTCAGTGCCCTATAAGGACCATAAGGCTCCTTCCCATAAGATGAACATTTCCGTTGTCAACGCTGCATTTCTCCGGCTGTTCACTGCCTGTATATGCGACTACCTCCCACTTCATTCCTTCCGGGATCACGGGAAGTTCGAATGTCACATCTTCCCAGTACGCATTGACCGCACAGTATATAAATGCATCCTCGCCGGTTCCGTAATATGCAGCCGGTTCGGCATACATAAAGCCAAATGACAGGAAGGGAGCATTTTCATCCAGTTCCCATGGTCTGGTGCCATGGAATGACATTTCCGGATAACCGAGCATATTCTGTCCGGTGTAAAAATCACTTCTCCGCATTACCGGATGCTGCAGACGGAAAGCGATCATCTTCCTGAAGAAGTCGAAAATGTCCTTATGTTCTTTCAGTTTGTTCCAGTCGAGCCATGAAATAGCGTTATCCTGACAATATGCGTTGTTGTTGCCCGACTGTGTATTGCCGAATTCGTCACCCGACAGGATCATCGGGATCCCGCGGCTCAAAAGCAGCAGTCCAGCGGCATTTTTAACCTGTCTGTTCCTGAGTTTCAGTACTTCTTCATTGTCCGTTTCGCCTTCGATCCCACAGTTCCAGCTGTCATTGTCATTGTTGCCGTCCCTGTTATCCTCTCCGTTGGCCATGTTATGTTTCTCGTTGTATGAAACCATATCGAGAAGCGTAAATCCGTCATGGCAGGTAATGAAATTGATCGAAGCATCCGAATTCCGGTTGCCGTACAGGTCGGGAGAACCTTTCAGCCTCCATACCAGTTCCGGTCCGCATTCTGCGGTACTCTTTATGAATTTCCTGATACAGTCGCGATACTTGCCGTTCCATTCCGCCCATCTTCCCCAGGCCGGGAAACTGCCTACCTGATACAGACCGCCGGCATCCCAGGCTTCCGCGATCAGCTTAGCCTTGCCAAGCACCGCATCATGCGCAAGTGTCTCAAGAAGCGGCGGGCTTGTCATCGGTGCGCCGTTCTCATCCCTTGACAGGATGGATGCAAGATCGAAACGGAATCCGTCTATATGATAATCGGAAACCCAGTAACGCAGAGCGTCAAGAATGCAGTTTCTGACTATCGCATTGTTACAGTTCATGGTATTGCCGCATCCGCTGAAATTATAATAATAACCGTCGGGTGTCAGCAAATAATATGTTTTATTATCTATTCCCCTGTATGAAATATAAGGTCCCTGTTCATTGCCTTCTGCCGTATGGTTGAAAACAACGTCGAGCATTACTTCGATCCCGGCCTTATGCAGCTGTTTGATCAGATTCTTCAGCTCGTCTGCCGCAAGTCCGAGCGGCGCAGATGCCGCATAGCCTGCTTTGGGTGCATAGAAGCATACCGTCGAATAGCCCCAGTAGTTATACAGCCGTTCTCCGTCTATCACCCTGCTGTTCTCGAACTCATCGAATTCAAAGATCGGAAGAAGCTCTATACAGTTGACTCCCAGTTCCTTCAGGTACGGGATCTTATCCAGGATGCCGGCGAATGTGCCTTTATAACGCACACCGCTGGATTCATCCTTGGTAAAGCTTCTGACATGGGCTTCGTAGATCACCAGATCTTTCATGGGAATCTCAAGCGGCTTATCGCCCTCCCAGTCATAGTCTTCAAGGATCACGCAGCCTCTGTGCTGGAACTGATCGCTCCAGTCAGGTTCCCTGCCCCAGACATTTCTTCCGCTTACAAGCTTGGCATAAGGGTCGAGAAGGATCTTGCTGCGGTCGAACCGGTAACCGTGCTCCGGATCATAAGGCCCGTCCATACAGTAACCGTATTCCACTTCCTCGATATCCAGCCCGTAAACGATCATCGAAAATACATTTCCGATACGGAATTCCTCCGGAAAAGGTATCCTTGCAAAAGGCTCCGGAGCCCCATGATGGAACAGGACCAGTTCGCAGTAGGTTGCATCTTTTGAAAATATCGAGAAATTGATCCCGGTATTCGAAACAACACTCGCCCCGAAAGGCTGGACACGGCCGCATCTGTACTTGATCCCGTTCAGCTCATGTGTAGGATATTCATCTATTCTGATCATATAAAAGTCTCCAGACGGATCGTTGCTGTCATCTGCTCTTAGTTCATACGGGTTTCAGAGTAACTTTGATCTTCGGAGCCGTATTGGTAGCGGGGATGGTTACGGTCAGCGCGTCTGCGTCGAACTTATCCCATGCTGTTCCGTTAACGGTTACGGAGTCGATCTTGACCGAACCCTTCGGAAGTATATCGGGTGAAACATGAAGTATATCATCCCTGAATGCACCGGGCTCGGGCTTGAAATACAGATCAAGAGGCTTCTTTGTGGCAAGCATATTGATATATACCGCAGAAAGGTAGCAAAGCTCAACCGAATGATAAGCACTCATCGAGTGGGAACCTTTCATACGCTCTGTTCCGAGCAGATAAGGCAGACCGTTGTTCAAAACATTGAAATAAACGGCACCGTCATCATGATCGAGGAAGAACGAATTGTAGAAAGCAGCGGACTCTCTTGCATATTTGAGATAATCTTCCTTACCGAGGATACCGTACAGGATCTGATAAGCAAGAATACCCTGTTCCTGCTGCCACCATGCTTTTCTGTCATGCCATGCGAAGCGGTGGAAATCTTCACCGTCGAATGTCTTACGCTCCATAACGTCATACCAGCCGAAACGCTGTATATCCATACCTACATGAGGCATCTTCTCGGCGATAGTCTCGGCAAATTTGACATATTCATCCGTGGGCGCGTAACTGTTGATACGCATCAGGTTCCATGCGATCTTGAGGTTATGTCCGACAACGCCTCTGTTCTGCTGCCAGCCCCAATGATAATCATGAGACCAGTCTTCGTTGAATTTTTCCTGAACGAACGGTGAATTATCATAATCCTGGAAATGACCGGTAATGGTATCGGCGGTCTCAACCAGGAAATCCCAATACTTCTTCTCATCGGTGGCAAGACACAGATTGATCAGATATGCGGGAGCATGATCACCTACCGAGTTCCAGTTCTTCTTGCCCTTGTTGCCTCCGAGGCTTTCAGCGAGCGGATCGAGGAAGATAGGATCGATATGTGAATAGTAGCCTCCTCTTTCCTTATCATGGAAATGCTCGAACAGATCGACAGTCATCTTGATATCGCGGTAGATCGAAGGATTACCGGTAATACGATATGTCTGGGTCATTCCCGCAAGAGCATAGATCTGCTCGTACATGGGGATCGCATCATAATCGTCACCGAATTCGGACGCGAATACCTTGTGTTCCCTGCCATCCTTAACATCTATGCCATGATACCAGTACACGATGTTCTCGTCGGTATCGTAGAATTTGAGATGATCCTGCATATACTTGCAGCCCTTCTCGGCAGCTTCGAGGAATCTTTCCTCACCGGTAAGCATATAAGCCGATGCCATACCGTAGATCATTCTGGAAATGG
>JAFZNE010000128.1 GCA_017553035.1 Lachnospiraceae bacterium | reverse complement strand
GGTCTGTGCCATGGTTATTCTCCGTTTCTTTTATACCATCTCCCCGGTCTCAGGGTCGTAAACGACATCGTTCTCAGCGAGTTTAAACTCGATCGTCCTAAGCATTTTATCGGCGGTTTCCACGCGGATCTTTACCTTCTCACCGAGTTTGTAGGTCTTCTTTGTATGCTCGCCGACCAGCATATAATGCTCTTCTTCGAAATAATAGTAATCGTCATCAAGCGAAGCAATAGGTACCAGCCCTTCCACTGTATTGGGCAGTTCAACATACATTCCCCAGGTCGAAACGCCGGAAATAACACCTTCGAACAGCTCGCCGATATATTTTGACATGTATTCGATCTTCTTCAGCTTTTCGACTTCACGCTCGGCTTCATCGGCTCTGCGCTCGGTCTTACTTGACTGGATCGCTACTTCGTCAAGGATCTTGGTGTAATGATTGATCCTGTGCTCGTTCAACTTGCCCGCGAGATTTTCCTTGATGATCCTGTGGATCTGCAGGTCGGGATAACGTCTGATAGGCGATGTAAAATGGCAGTAATACTTCGCTGCGAGTCCGAAATGCCCGTCACAAGAAGTGGTGTACTTGGCCTGCTTCAGAGATCTCAATGTAAGTCTGCTTATCAGGGTCTCTTCTTCACTCCCGGCGATCGAATTAAGAAGCTTCTGCAGTTCCTTCGGGTGGATATCTTCCTGTGTCATTTTGATCGAATAACCGAAGTTATTGATGAAAATGCCCAGTTTCGTGATCTTCTCGGGATCAGGATTCTCATGAGTTCTGTATACAAAAGGCAGTTCCTGCCAGAAATAGTCTTCTGCAACAGTTTCATTTGCGATCAGCATGAAATCCTCAATAATCCTCGTAGCCTTGTTTCTCTCATAAGGATGGATATCAACCGGAACTCCGCGGTCATCGACTTCGATCTTGCACTCAGGGAAGTCAAAGTCTATCGAGCCGCGTTTCATTCTGCGTGCACGCAGTATTTCAGCCAGATCCTCCATCATCAGGAACATATCGACCAGATCGGCATATTCCTTCATATCGGCTTCATAAGCTTCTTTTTTTTCGGGCTCCTCCGGTTCACCGCATACTATACGGTTTACGTTGGTATATGCCATACGCCTGTTGACATTGATCACGGTCTCGCATATCTTGTGACTTACCACAGTGCCCTTTTTATCGATATCCATCAATACCGAGAGCGCAAGCCTGTCGACGCCCTGATTGAGTGAACAGATTCCGTTGGAAAGTTCATGAGGCAGCATCGGGATAACGCTGTCGATAAGATAATTACTCGTACCGCGTTTTAAAGCCTCTTTATCGAGAGGGGAATTCTCTTTAACATAATTGGTTACATCCGCGATATGGACTCCCAGATGATACAGATTACCGTCAAATTCAAGCGATACCGCATCATCAAGGTCCTTCGCATCTTCGCCGTCGATAGTTACCATACGGGTAGAACGAAGGTCAAGTCTTCCTTCCATATCTTCGGGCGGAACCGAATCCGGGATCGTGGTCAGCTGGTTGATAACGCCTTCCGGAAATTCCACAGGAATACCGTAAGCCCTGATAACGCTCATGATATCGGTCTTCGGATCGTCGATATGTCCGATAATATCGATAATATGCCCTTCTGCATTTTTATCACTGTTACCAAAATCAGTGATCTCAACCTCAACCTTATGACCTGTTACGGCGCCTTTCGTAAATCCATGAGGGATGTAGATATCCGAGCCGAATTTCTGATTGTCGGGAACTACGAATCCATATGTCTTCGTTCTCTGGAAAGTACCGATAACACATGAATTTCCACGTTCCAGAATGCTCAGGACAACGCCTTCGCGGCTTCTTCCCTTGGGTGCATAAGTATCAAGTATGGAGATCAGGACTTTATCTTTATCACGAGCTCCGTTTACATTATCGGGCGCGATGAAAATATCGCCTGTTTCGCCTTCTACCGTCACAAATCCAAAACCTTTGCTCGTTCCAGAGAAAACACCCGCAACGCTGTTCTCATCGGCCTTCTTTACCTTGCCGCGCTGATCGATTATGATCTTGCCATCGGCAACAAGCGCATCGAGAACGCTTGCAAAGTCTTCCTTCTCAGCTCTCGGAACATTCAGGAACTGCGCGATCTCCTTAGCCTTCATCGGAGTATATGCCTTATCCGAAATAAATCCGTATACCGTAGCTTTTCTTTCTTCAAACTGTTGAATATCCATAAGTATCTTCTCCGTTATCATTTAATGATATAACAAGGGCAAAATACGAAACCCCTTTCAACTGCCCTCATATAGATTATAACACAACTTAATGAAAAAAGGCATTCACTTTCTGTGAATGCCTCATCATTCTTTATCAGATTACTGCATCGAACTGAAATTAAGTACGACCGAAAGAACGATAAACAGTATTGTAAGCGCGATAGTGATCTTGCTTAAGATACCTTCTCTCGAACGTCCCTTATTCTTACTCCAGTATGTGCTTGTGCTTCCGCCGCCACCGGCGATAGCCGACGAGAGACCCTCGCCCTTCGAATCCTGCATAAGAACAACAACTACTATAGCAACACAGATAAGTATAAATAATACTGTGAGGATAACCTTCAATGCTTCCACTTCTGACACCTCCATTCGGTTAGATTTCGCGTTTATAACTGATACGCACCTTGTCTATACTATCATATAAATCATGAAAAGACAAGTATTTTTTTATTACCTTACAAGCAGTGACTCTCCTGTCATTTCAACAGGCTTCTCAATGCCCATCATATCAAGCATCGTGGGAACGATATCGCACAGTCTTCCGCCTTCCCTGAGGTCCTTAACTCCGTCTGCATTTACAACGATGAAAGGAACAGGATTGGTCGTATGTGCGGTGAAAGGCTCGCCTGTCGCATAATCGATCAGCATTTCCGCATTTCCGTGGTCTGCGCAGATAAACATCTGACCGTTAACTTCCTTGATGAAGCCTTCGATCTCGCCAAGGCACTTGTCTATTACTTCGATAGCTTCGATCGCTGCGGGAAGAACTCCGGTATGACCTACCATATCGGGATTTGCGAAGTTGCAGATGATCACATCATAATATGCTTCTCCGTTCTCATCCTTCTTGGTGATCGCCTCGCTCAATCTGTCGCATACGGTATAAGCGCTCATACGGGGCTTCTTGTCGTATGTGGGAACATATTTGGGAGAATCAACAAGGATCCTGTCCTCGCCCTCGTTGGGAGCCTCTACGCCGCCGTTGAAGAAGAAGGTTACATGTGCATACTTCTCGGTCTCGGCGATACGGGCCTGGCGCATTCCCTTTGAAGCAAGGAATTCACCGAATGTATTGGTCAGCTTGATCTTCTCAAATGCGATCTTCTTGTTGGGAATGGTCACATCATATTCGGTAAAGCAGATGTATTTCAGCGGGAAGAATCCGTTTCTTCTCTCAAATCCGTCAAAATCTTCACAGCAAAGAGCTCTGGTGATCTCTCTTGCACGGTCGGGTCTGAAATTGTAGAAAATGATGCTGTCATTGGGCTTGATCGTTGCAATTGGAGCTCCGTTCTTCTTTACAACGAAAGGAACAACGAACTCATCTGTTACGCCCTTGTCATATGAAGCCTGGATTCCGCCGGTAGCCGAATCAGCCTCTTCGCCCTCGCCGTATACGAGTGCTGCATAGCCCTTTTCTACACGGTCCCAGTTCTTATCACGGTCCATTACATAGTAACGTCCCTGAACGCTTGCAACCTCACCTACGCCGATCTCAGCCATTTTGGCTTCGAGCTGTGCAACATAATCCTTGCCCGATGCGGGAGGTGTATCTCTTCCGTCAAGGAAGCAGTGAACATATACTTTCTTCAGATCGTTGCGCTTAGCAAGTTCAAGTAATCCGTAAATATGTGTAATATGGCTGTGAACGCCGCCGTCCGATACAAGTCCGTACAGATGAAGCGATGAATCATTCTTTTTGCAGTTCTCGACTGCTTCCAAAAGCGCGGGATTCTTAAAGAAATCACCGTCTTCGATCTCTTTTGTGATACGGGTCAGATCCTGGTATACAATGCGTCCGGCACCCATGTTCAGATGTCCGACCTCGGAATTACCCATCTGTCCGTCAGGAAGTCCCACAAACAGACCCGAAGCATTGCCCTTCTTGAAAGGATATTCCTCCATCAGTCTGTCCATAACAGGCGTCTTAGCCTGTGCAACCGCATTGCCTTCCGTCTTCTCATTCAGTCCGTAACCGTCAAGTATCAGTAATACTGTGGGTTTCTTTGCCATTTTTATTTCCTCCGTTCTATGCGGTCATACAAATCGCCGCAGACAATAAGTGTTCATCCGAACACCATTGTGAATTATAAAGCGGCTGCTAACTAAAGTCAATACGCAAAAATCAACATATTCTGTGCTATTTTAACTGTGAAGTTGCAATGTATTTACTACAATCTCTCCATCCACACCTTCGCCAGCTTCGTCCAGCAGCCGACATCCTCAAGCAGACTCATATCCGGCTTCCATTCAAATGCCGGTGCGGGGTTTTTCGGGAAGAACTGCTCGATCAGCTCTGCCCTGCGCTTTTCCGATACCCTTACGCCTTTTCCGTCCTTTACTGCATTTACGGCAAGCATAACCTGCTCCATGCAGTAATCTTCACCTTTCCATCCGTTCAGTGACTCTTCATTACATACGGTCAATCCGTGGAATCCGCTCGGAAATGCATAGTGAGCAAAAGGAATCTTCTTCTCGAGCAATGCCTGCGCGAAAAGATATGTATTTTCTATCGGTACGAGGCCATCCGTAACGGTCTGCCACAGGAAGCAAGGCGGTGTATTCACTGTTACATGCTTCTCGCAGGAAAAGTAATCTTTCTCATCCTGACCGGCATCAGCACCGACCAGTGCAAGGATCGAATACTCATGCGTGAACTTACCTGATGTAAGTACCGGGTATGACAATATAGCACCGTCCGGTCTGTTGGAAATGCAGTCGTATTCGGGATCGGGATCCTTAACATCATCAAAATGAACCGCAAGACTTCCGCATACATGGCCGCCTGCCGAGAATCCGCAGATTATCAGTTTTTTACCTTCAACTCCGTATTCCTTTGCATTTTTACGGATAAACCTTACCGCTCTTGAGATATCATTCAGCGGCTGTTTCTTCAGCGGTACAGACATCGTGATGTCTGTCGTATAGGTCAGGACAAAGGTATTCATGCCCTGCTCATAGAAAACCTTGGCCGGCAGCTCTCCTTCATGCTGGCAGCACATACAGTATCCGCCACCCGGGATCACGAGCATACAGTCGCGGTTTTTATCACCGGAACCGTCATTTTCATCCTCATCATGAAGATACGCATGGATATTTGGTATAAACCCGTACGCCGCCTCATAGCTGTATTCATCATCTTTCCAGATGTTCTCTCTGAATTTCTTCATTGATAAAAACCTCTTTTCTATTCACCGGTTTCGCATAACCTTACCTTATCTCGTCTTCTCCCGCACGTTGTTTCAGCTCGCGCTTATCTTCGTACATCAGCTTATCCGCGCGTTCGAATACCTCCGTAAAGCTTGTATCCTTATCAGGCACATAATCCGACATACCGACCGCTATTACCGGACCGTTATGTTTATCTATATTTTCAACCGAATGATTATGCAATTTGAAAACAAGCTCATGTCTTGCACTGAAATCACTTCCGCTCAGGAATATCGCAAATTCATCGCCGCCTATGCGGAATACCGGGCTGTGATCGAAAATGTCACATAATAATTTTGCCGATGCCTTAATATAGTCGTCTCCGGCTTTATGGCCTTCTGTATCGTTGACTTTCTTGAGGTCATTCAGGTCGCAGACAACGATCGCAAACGGCAGGTAATTCATGCCCTTGTCGATATTCTCCTGGACGGATTGCTGCAGTTCGTTAAATGCCGTCTTATTTCTGGTACTTGTCAGTTCATCACGTCTTGCGAGTTCTTTCTCGGTATTCAGCACACGAAGATGTTCTTTCTCCTTGCGGACTTCATCATCAATATTTTCGACACAGATGATAAAATGATTGCCGTCGCTTGATTTTCTGATATTCATTCGTGTATGCTGCGGGTTATCATCAATTATCATTCGGTATTCGATGCTCACCTGTTTTTTGGACTCAAGTGAAGAAAGCAGATAGTCTTTATCGAAAACCTGTAAAATACGTTCGCGGTCATGAGGATGTATGATCTTCAAAGTGTTCTCACGAGCCACTTTGAAGAATTCTTCTCCCGATTCGTTGACCTTCAGCTTGCCATACAGATTCTGCGAAGTGTATCCTGCATAATCACCGGTCCTGATGTTGATATAATAAATAACATCATAGTTCGAAGCAAGGCTTTCTGCTATCTGGCCGAATGTGACATTGACCTTCTGCTTCTCGCGCATTTCGGTTTCAGCAGTAACAGTATCCTGGATGTCCTTTTCACAAAGAACAAAATGTTTTCTGTCATCCGCAAACATCAGTGTAAATCTGTAAAACCTCGGCTGACCGTTTATCATTACCCTGTATTTGAATCCAAATGACTTTTTGCTCTCCAGGTTTTTCAACATGGTTTCTTTCTCAAACATACGCAGGGCGAATTTTCTGTCATCCGGATGTACATACTTTAAAATATTTACATGTGTTACATCATAGAAATTATCATTTAATTTCGGGATATTCATTGATTCATACATCTTGCTTGAGGATATTTCCCTGTATTCCCCGGACTCAATATCAATGTAATAAATTACTTCATAATTTTCAGCAAGGCTGTTTGAAATCTGATTATAGATCTCTTTTTCTTTTTCTACCTTCTCTTTTTCCTTTGATTGTTCTCTTTTTTCATCTTCTTCGACAAATACATGGATCAGGCAGTTGGCGAAGAAACAGCCGATCGTATAGAAAGGCATGAGCGGATACAATGACTGAATGCAGATGAAAAACGCCATAACCGCGCCCGATAAGCAAATCGCCCTGTAATGGACTTTATCCCTTCCCTGTGTTTTAAACAGAACGAAGAATGAATATAACGAAATCAATACAAATAGCAAGAACTGTAATCCCAGGAGCATATAACGGGCCGAACCCGGTATATATTCCATTTCTTCCGTAAATGTAAAGATTATCGGATTGAATAAATTGACAATAAGATGAAGGATAACAAATCCGAAGATCAGCCATCCGGCAGCCTTAAATGCCGCAGAACGTACTCCTCTCTTATTTAGAAATGCAACAACATATCTTGTCCACAGCAGTACCGAAAGCGCCATAGAAGCAAAAAATAATACAGTATCGGCATATGCAAGCCAGCGGATATTCGTTTCGGTCAAAAATCCCCACGATAAGTCTGCAACATAAAAAACAAAAATAATGGTCAGAAACTGCGTGTATTTATAATGCGATCCTTCTTTGGGGAACTTTCTTCCGTTTTTCAGAATATCATAGTTGATTATGATATGGTGCAGCACAGCCAGAATACCGATACTTGCATAGTACATATATAAACGATCCTCCGATCAGAACTTTTCTAAATATCAATATATGATATAAATGCGTAATTCAAAGCATAATTTCATATTTATCCATATAAATCATACTATTTTCATTTGTCCATGTCAATCAAAAGAGCCCGAAGTCTTCATTTTCAAAAGACTCCGGGCAATATTTCCGATAATTATAATCTTTTCATTAAATATTCTGTATCAAAAGCCTTTATACAGACCGTTTCATACAACATCATGCAGTTTATCTCGTGAACTGGGAAATGAACTTCCAGGCCTCCTCGGCAGTATGATGTCTGTACTCGTGAACCTGATTGTCTATGCTCGCAAATGCAGTCCTGCATACCCCGTCTTCGCTGTCATAGTAATTGATCGTCAGGATGCTACCGCGAGTATCGTCATGAAGCTTGACTACGCGGTCTCCGGGAACTCCGTAGATCGGATCTTCCCATTTATCCTTATCCTCATACTTAATGTCGAATTTCTTCTTGCATTTGTTAACTTCAGCAGCATAAGCAATACGCTCAACTCCTGCTTCAGCCTGGAACGGAAGCTCCGAAAGGAACGACTTCTCTCCGCCCGAATAAAAGATCGGAACGGGAACCGTAGTGTTGAGCCTGTCGCCGAGATCGTGACCGAACGGATTGTTCTTTACCGGGAACAGCGCGCTTGCAGGCGCAACTCCCGCAAAGTATGTCGGATACTCCTGGAACAGATCCCAGGTCTTGCCGCAGCCCATCGAGAATCCGCATGCATAGATCCTGTGCTCATCGATCGAATACTTCTTCTTCAGATCATCGATAACCTGCATAACTTCTTCCGCAGGCACATTATGATGATTATCAAATGAAACATACAGGAAATCATGATCATGACAAACCTGCCACCAACCGGAAACAAAGCTCAGGAACATTGACGAATCGCCTGCTCCATGGAAGCCGACAAGAAGCGGTGCCGGGCCTTTGTCGAAAATGCCCTTGTTGTAATATACGAAATAACCAACCTTATGCTCCTTGGTGTCTTTGAACTCGCCCCAGTTGTACTGCGAAGTCTTAACAACAGTACATCCGGGCTCTTCAACCATATTAAGAGCTTCAAAATCAGGCTCGTACTCCATTACGCCGCACCACATTTTGAACTTACGTACAAATGCCTTGAAATCAGCCTTATAATCAGCTTTATCCTTGATCAGCAGATTCTCACAGCCGTCAAATGCCTTGTTGATCTCTGCGCTGTTGCCCACGCTCAGGATACCGATATCCTTACGCTGAACATCCGGAACCACGCTCAATCTCTCCATTGACAGACACGCAGGAGTGATCTCGCCCGGCCCCCACAGGTACTCACCGTCAAGCTTCTTGATAAGATGCTTCGCAACATAGTCCGCAGAAGCTCCATAGCTGTAAATATCGGCTCTGAAGATCGCACCCCTTATAAAATATCCCTTGAACTCTCTCTGGAAGAAATCGGTCAATTTAACGATGCCATCAGCATAGTTGGGATTCATCTTCGTCTCTTCGATAACCGATGCATACAGACTCTCATCGGCATTCTTCCAGCCGCCCTCACATGTCGGATAAACAAACAGAACACTCGAATCAACTGCCGAAGCGATGTCCGCAAATCCGCTTTCCTTCGCAAACTTGATCGCATCATCCTTGGACAGCCTATTCTCCTCGAAAATGAGCAGTAACGGCGCCCTGAACCCATAATTATTCACCTGGCCGTCAATATCCGTCTTCGGCACATACGCCTTTAGATAAAACTTTTCAAAATCATGCTCCCAATACTTTCCGCCGTCATCCAATATCGCTACGTCGGGCCTTTCCATCATAGCCATTAAAATACCTCCTCAATATTAATATAGGGCCGCCGCACTTTTGGTGGGCGACCCCTTGAAATATCTTTATGCGTTTACGATCTTTCCGAAATCGGGCTTAAGGCTTGCGCCTCCGATCAGTCCGCCATCGATGTCGGGCTTGGAAAGAAGCTCTGCAGCATTCGCTGCGTTCATCGATCCGCCATACTGGATACGTACAGCCTCAGCTGTAGCTGCATCATACATATCGGCGATCAGGCCGCGGATAAGTCCGCAAACTTCCTGAGCCTGGTCAGCTGTAGCGGTCTCGCCTGTTCCGATAGCCCAGATAGGCTCATAAGCGATAACCAGCTCTTTAACCTGATCAGCGGTAACACCGTCCAGATCCCACTTGATCTGTCTTGCGATCCACTCTTTGTAAGTGCCTGCCTTACGAAGAGCAAGTGACTCGCCGCAGCACAGGATGGGCTTAAGACCCGAAGCAAATGCCTTCTTAACCTTGGCATTGATCAGAACATCATTCTCGCCGAAGATATCACGTCTCTCGGAATGTCCGATGATAATGTACTCTACACCTGCTTCCTTCAGCATGGGAGCTGAGATCTCGCCTGTGAAAGCACCCTTATCCTCGATGTAGAAGTTCTCGGCACCTACATGAACGTTGGTACCCTTAACAGCTTCTGCAACGGGAACGATATCAATTGCGGGAACACAGTAAACAACGTCAACGGCATCATTTACTACAAGGTCCTTTAATTCAGCACACAGAGCAACTGCCTCGCTGGGAGTCTTGTTCATCTTCCAGTTGCC
>JAFZNE010000127.1 GCA_017553035.1 Lachnospiraceae bacterium | reverse complement strand
CAGATCGTGGAGAAAGTTTCCGGCGTACCGTTTGAGGATTTCCTCGAGCAGAATATCTTCATGCCCGCGGGAATGACCGCGACGAAGATCTATCACCGCAGAAAGGACGGGATCACGATCCCTAACCTCGCGCTGGGCATGGTCTGGGAGGACGGCCGCTATCTTCTGCCCGACGATTCGGTGAGCCAAAACGACGTCGTTCCGCTGGACGGAGTGAACGGCGACGGGCTGGTGCACTCCAACATATCCGATCTGTTCCGCTGGGACCGCGTACTGCGGGAAGGAACTATCATTACCAGGGAAGAGCAGGCGGAGATGTATACGCCGACGCTGCTTCCTGACGGGGAGTACGCGTTGGACGACGATCTGCTCGGCCCCGCCCGCTACGGCTTCGGATGGGACATCATGAACGATCCCGATCATGGCCTCATCGTATGTCACTCGGGATACTGGCCCGAATACGCGACGTGGTATGAACGGTTTATCGACGAGGACAAGGTTATCATCAAGCTATCCTGCCGCGATCAGCTTGACGCGAGAGCAAACAACGCGCTTGTCCCCGGACTGCATGCCATCGCAGCGGATAAGGAGCCGGTGCCTGTCCGGACCATCGAGGAGGTCGAGGTAAAGGATGCCGACAGAACGGGTTGGGAAGCCTTCTGCGGTAAGTATGAAAAGCCGGATGACGATCTTTTTGTTGATCAAGTCTTTATGAGAGACGGAGAGCTTTTCGCAAGGCTTATTGAAAAGAGCCGCGCGTGGGAAGCTAAGCTGTATCCTCTCGGAGGAAATGAATTCGGTATCAAGCGGTATTCGTTAGGGTTCAAATTCGGTGACGGCTCGTTGTGCTACAGCGGGTATACCTGCAAAATGCTTTCAAGCCGCAGCATGGCATGATCTGAGTTATCAATCGGAATAAAGAATATCGATCCTGACAACTCGGGATTTGCGGAGATAAATCATTGTGTAAAGGAGAAAACACAAATGGAACATAAAATAATACCATGCGTTGAAGGTGACGATGAGCTAATTGCGGAGAAGCTCAATGCGATCACCGATTCGAAGATTGATTATAAAGATGGGATTGAAGAAGAATTGGTTGTATTCAAGGTTACCGATAACGACGGTAACATCATTGCAGGATGCAATCTTATAATCAACTGCTGGAGGGTCGCGGATCTCGATATCCTCTGGGTGGAAGAAACGTACCGCAAACAGGGTATCGGCACGGCTCTATTACGCGAGGCAGAGCGCGTAGCGAGAAAAAGGGGCTGCCATTTTATAACGCTCGGCACCTTTGATTTTCAGGCAAGACCGTTTTATGAGAAATACGGATTTGAGGTATGCGGTACGATCGAGGACTGTCCGACAAAAGGTCATATGCACTATGATATGATAAAACGGCTTGATGATATTTCCGATGGGAGCGTAACCTCCGTTTCCTGCACATTTGATATTCAGGCAGGCGATGAGGACGATGCCGAATACATTGACAATAAACTCGTAGAGTACAACTGGTCACAGGTTCCGGCTTTGCATGATTTTGAATGGATCGGAAGGAAGATTCAGGGCGAGAACGGCGAACCGGAAGCCGCCGGCTTTGCGGGCGTGAACTTCTGGAACATCGCGTTTATTGAAATGCTGTGGGTGGATGAGCTGCACCGCAATCAGGGCATAGGTACCTGTCTCCTTTCGAATATCGAGCGTGAAGCGAAGAAAATCGGCGCTTGTATTGTGATGATCGATGCTCGCGACTGGAATGTGGACTTCTTTAAGAAACTCGGTTATACGGTGTACTGCACTCTCGACGATTACCCGAAAGGGTACAGCAAGTACAAACTGAAAAAACAGCTTTGAGCAGGCAAGCGCGACACGGCAAATGCCGATTTATCAAGCAGAGTAAAGAATAACGATCCTGACAGATCAGGATTTACAATGTTAGTCATAACATAAAGTGCACTAATTCAGGTAATCAACATGAGACGAAAAACAGCAAAAGAGATCCTCACAGCTTCTTTTCAGGAGCTCGCGGCGGTAAAAAGCATCGATAAGATCACAATACAGGAGATAGTGGACAACTGCGGGTATTCACCGGCGACCTTCTACCGGTATTTTAAAGATAAGTATGATCTCATCGCATGGGAACACACAAGATCTGTTGCCGAGATCGTTGACCGGACAAGCGCAGATAATTACCCGTGGACGCAAACGCTTTATGACGGAGCCCGTTTGTACTATGATAATAAGGACTATCTTGTAAACCTGCTGCAGCACACGTCAGGCCATGATTCATTCATGCGATATATGGCCGAGATAAATTGCTCGGCTCTGGAAAAATACATTCTTTCTGTCAACGGTGATCGGATGCTGACACATGAGGAAATGATGTATGTAAAAATGTATTGTCATGGCACCGTCGGTCTCACCTGCGAGTGGATCATGGGACAGATCGACGCAACAACAGAAGAAATTGCGGAAGTCTATGAGCAATCGATCCCGGAACCGCTTAGAAAATATCTTTTG
>JAFZNE010000126.1 GCA_017553035.1 Lachnospiraceae bacterium | reverse complement strand
GATGAGATCGGAACCGGAACCGCTTCCGGACGTATCGTCAATGCTTTCGACGCAAGTTCTGTTACCAATGCGAAGATCAGCTTCTACAAAGGTATCAACAATGCTTCGGGTGAACCTGTGAAGATACTGTACAGTGACGGCTATGGGTATTACCATGTCGAACTTGAACCGGGCAATTATACGATCCGCACTCAGGCAGAAGGATTCTACGATTCGAGCGCCGTTGTCCTGATAATATCGGGAGAATCGAGAGATTATCAGGATTGTTCCATGACCCCTGTCCTGAAAGAGGGCGAGATACGTGCAGTTCTCACCTGGGGCCAGTTCCCGCTGGATCTTGATTCGCATTTGAACGGACCGTCCGAATCGGGAGGACGCTTCCACGTTTATTTCGAAAATAAAGATCATTATTACAACGGACTGCATTATGTAAAGCTCGATGTGGATGATACAGACAGCTACGGCCCCGAGACCACGTCGGTATATATCGGATCCGAAGGTAAATATGTTTTCAGTGTGCACGACTACAGCAACAGACATTCTTCATACAGTACGGCGCTATCCCTTTCGGGAGCTCAGATCAAACTGTATATTGCCGGAAGGAGCGATCCGATCATCTACAACGTTCCCAATCTGGAAGGAACGCTATGGACCGTATTCTCCGTGGAGGATGGCGAGGTTACATCGATAAACACCATGAGTTATGAGTCTAATCCGAGAACAGTCGGTAATTAATCTTGGCAGCTATTTTGGGTAATCGATTTTGGAGGCAATTCCACCTTTAGCAAAATTATTATTTTTTCTTTCGAAATCATAAAAATTTCTTGCTAAAATGCCGATTTTGCGCTATAATAAATTATTATGGATGATAAGAAAAAACAAATGCGCGATGCCCTGCGGCATCTGACTTACCTTTCACAGCTCGGTCTGTCGCTTGTGATACCGCTTCTGCTGTGCGTTTTTGTGTGCTACTGGCTGACCACCAGATATGGTTTTGGCGGCTGGATTTTCATCCCCGGGTTCATACTCGGATTAGGAAGCTCATGCATGACGGCATGGAAGTTCTACACCTCTGTCAATGCTAAGAACAAAAAGGACGAGAAGAAGAATCCGCCCTCATTTAATCAGCATTATTGATCCAATAACAACGCTTTCTTCAGGAGGCTTTTGTAATACATATGGTTTCAGTTCAGCCCGCAGTCAGGCGGGAAACCCGTAATGTGGCATTTATCACGTTCGTGGGCGTGCTCATCATGTTCGCGGTGTTTTCTGTCCTGAACATCTTTCTTCCGGACAGTGTTCCGTTTAATTACACCGTTATCCTTGCCGGCATTTGTGCCGGGATCGTTGCTACACTCAACTTCTTCCTGATGGGACTTGCGGTCCAGAAAGTCGCATCCGCCACGGAAGAAAAAGAAGCCAAAAAGATCATGCAGAAGAGTTACTACAGCCGCTTCGGGCTCCAGATACTCTGGGTAGCCGCGGCGATCATAGCTCCCTGTTTTAATATCGTTGCAGGTCTTATTCCGCTTATGTTCCCCGGTTTCGGGATCAGGATGCGCGGCGTACTCGCCCACATATTTCCGAAACTGGCCCCCAAGATCGGGATCGGTGATGATCCGAAACCCGCTGCAGAAGCTGATAATAAGGAACCGGTCGGGACCGAAGATAACGGCAGCGAAGAGGATAGTTAAACAGCACCTCATCCGGCTCGGTCAGCACAACTGACCTCGCCACCTTCCCCTCAAAGGGGAAGGCATAACAGGTTATGTATCACGCTTTCATAATCCGAAATCTAATTAACGGAATTGATTTATCCATGCGATGGCTTTTGTCTTGCACCACATGGTAAATTCACGGCAGGCGGAATAACCCGTCTGCTCTATAAATAAAAACCCCAAAAGGAGGTGAAGATACTGGAAAATGGATATTAATATCGTCGGACCTAAAATATATTATGAAGTACCGGTCGATATTCCGATCCTCGGTCGGTTCCAGATCACCGAGACATTGGTCGTAAGCTGGCTTGTAATGCTGATAATCACATTACTCTGCATCTGGCTGACTCACGGCCTGAAGGTCGAAAAGATCTCGAAACGTCAGGCTTTTGCCGAAATGCTTGTCGAAATGGCGGACAAATTCGTCATCGGCAACATGGGCGAGAAGTTCCGCTACTTCGTTCCGTTTGTTGCGGCGCTGTTTGCAACGAGCCTTGTTTCGAATCTGATCAGTCTTACGGGACTAAGAAGTCCAACCGCCGATCTTAACACCGAAGCCGCCTGGGCGATAGTTGTTTTCGTCCTGATCACGGCTCAGAAGATCAAAGCCGGCGGTGTCGGAGGCTATCTGAAAGGTTTCACCCAGCCTATTGCTCTGTTGACTCCTTTTAATATCCTTTCCGAGCTCGCGACGCCTATAAGCCTGGCCTGCCGTCACTTCGGCAATATCCTTTCAGGTGTCGTAATCAACGGACTTCTCTACGCAGCTCTGGCTCTTGCCAGCAACAAACTTCTGGGACTTATTCCCGGAGCGGTCGGAGATTTATTATCAAATGTACCGATCCTCGCGATCGGCGTACCGGCTATCCTGTCGGTATATTTCGACTGGTTCACCGGCGTTATGCAGGCCTTTATCTTCTGTATGTTGACGACCATGTATATCGCTAACGCCGCGGAGGAGTAAGATTTTCACCTCATCCGCTTTGAACAAAAGCTAAAAACGAACTTATTATTTTCAGGAGGAAATTATTTATGGAAACTCTCGCAAAAGGTATTACACTTGCAGGTTGTGGAATAGGTGCCGGACTCGCACTGATCGCCGGTATCGGCCCCGGTATCGGAGAAGGAAACGCAGTTGCGAAGGCTCTTGAAGCCATCGGACGTCAGCCCGAGTGTAAGGGTGATGTTACTTCTACGATGCTTCTTGGTTGTGCGGTTGCTGAGACCACAGGTATTTACGGTTTCGTTACCGGTCTTCTGCTTATATTCGTAGCACCCGGCCAGTTCATGAAGTGGTTAACCTGATAACGATTCGCCGCTTTATGTTTGAACAAAATACAGGCAGGAGGTTATAAAGCTTGAATACACTTGGATTTTTTACAAGTACTCTCGGCTTTCTGGCACAGGATGCCGCTCAGGAAGTTGCCGAGAACCAGGATCTTGTTACGATAGTACCCTGGACTTTAATTGCACAGCTTTGCAACCTTTTTATCCAGTTATTACTGATCAAACGCTTCCTTTTCAAACCTATCCGTGAAATCCTGGAGAAGCGTAAAGCTGCAGCGGATGCCGCGATAGGTGATGCCGAGAAGGCCAAAGAGGAAGCCCTCTCAATGAAGAACAGCTACGAAACAAGTATACGGAGCGCCAAATCCGAGGCGGGCGAGATAATCGCCAATGCCCAGAAGAATGCCGCTTCCCAGAGTGAGGCCATCATTCGCGAAGCCAACGAACAGGTTGTTGCAATGAAAGCCAAAGCCGAGAAGGATATCGCGCAGGAGCGCCGTAAGGCTGTTAATGAAGTTAAGGATGAAATTGGCAGTATGGCTATGGAGATCGCAGGCAAGGTTATCGGCCGCGAGATCAACGAAAAAGACCATGCAAAGCTTATTGATGAATTCATAAATAATGTAGGAGTTGAATCATGACAGAGCGTGCCGGCATTTACGGCGGCAGTCTGTATGATCTGGCCGCCGAAGAGAATCTCACGGAGACCATTAAGGATCAGCTTATCGGATTAAAAGCAATATTCAGGGAGAATCCCGAATATCTGCGTTTGCTCTCGGAACCGGCTATCAAGAAGGCCGAGCGTCTCGATCTGATCGATAAGTCCCTGGGCGGATCCTGTGAGAAATATTTGATCAATTTTATTAAGCTCCTTTGTGAACGCGGTTTGCTGGGTGAGTTCGAAGGTTGCTGCGATACATTTGTGAAACGCTACAATACGGATCACAATATCGCCGAAGCGGTCGTTACGAGCGCAGTTCAATTGAACGACAGCCAGTTGTCCGCACTGAAGGCCAAACTCGAGGCCAGAAGCGGCAAGACCGTTACCATCGCACAGAAGCTCGATCCGAAAGTATTGGCAGGTATCAGGGTTGAACTCGAAGGTGTCCAGCTCGACGGTACTTTGAGCGGCCGCCTGTCAGGCATCGGAAGGAAGTTAGAAGAAGTAGTCATATAAAAAAATAAGGATGGATTGGACTTATGCAATTAAAACCCGAAGAAATTTCCAGAGTCATCCGCAGCCAGATAAAGTACTACGAAAACACTATTCAGCAGAATGAGACGGGCACTGTCCTCAGTGTCGGCGACGGTATCGCAAGAGCAAGCGGTCTTATCAACTGTATGGCAGGTGAGCTGCTCGAATTCGAGGACGGCAGCTTCGGCATGGCCCAGAACCTTGAAGAGAACAGTGTTTCCATAGTTTTGTTCGGCTCAGATGAAAGTATCGGTGAGGGGCAGACGGTCAAACGTACCGGTAAGGTCGTTTCCGTACCTGTCGGCGATGCAATGATCGGGCGTGTCGTAAATGCGCTCGGACAACCTATCGACGGCAACGGTCCCATTGCAACCACCGAATTCCGCGCTATTGAAAGTAATGCGCCCGGTATCTGCGAGAGGCAGTCGGTTTTCGAGCCCCTTCAGACCGGAATTAAGGCTATCGACTCCATGATCCCCATCGGACGCGGACAAAGAGAGCTTATCATCGGCGACCGCCAGACCGGTAAGACTACCCTGGCAACCGATACGATTATCAACCAGAAAGGCAAGGACGTTATCTGTATCTATGTCGCTATCGGTCAGAAGCGTTCAACCGTAGCCACATTGGTTGAGAATCTCTCGAAGAACGGCGCGATGGATTATACCATCGTTGTTGCCGCAAGTGCTTCAGAAGCAAGTCCGCTTCAGTACATCGCTCCTTATGCGGGCTGTGCGATGGGCGAATACTTTATGTACAAAGGCAGGCATGTGCTTGTTATCTATGACGACCTCAGTAAACACGCGGTTGCTTACCGTGCACTTTCACTGCTGATCCGTCGTCCGCCCGGACGTGAGGCTTATCCCGGCGACGTTTTCTATCTGCATTCCAGATTGCTTGAACGTGCCGCGAAACTCGATAAAGAACACGGCGGCGGTTCCCTTACTGCTCTTCCGGTTATCGAGACCCAGGCCGGCGATGTTTCCGCGTATATCCCTACCAATGTTATTTCCATTACCGACGGACAGATATTCCTTGAGACCGAGTTGTTCCACTCAGGCATCATGCCTGCGGTTAACCCCGGTATCTCGGTTTCCCGTGTAGGTGGAAATGCACAGATCAAGGCAATGAAGAAGGTTGCCGGTACACTGAAGCTTCTCTATTCACAGTACCGCGAGCTGCAGAGCTTTGCCCAGTTCGGTTCAGACCTCGACGCCGATACCAAGGCCCGTCTTGAACAGGGTGCTCGTATCGTTGAGGTTCTCAAACAGAACCAGAACTCCCCTGTTCCGGTTGAGAAGCAGATTGCCATCATTTACGCGGTTACCAAGAATATCCTGATGCGTATCCCTGTCGAGAGCGTACATGCGTACGAAGAAGGTCTTTATACCTTCCTTGATTCGGATCCCGACGGATTGGCATTCATGGAAGCCGTACGTAATACGGGCAAGCTTGAAGAGAGTGCCGAGAACAGCCTTAAATCAGCGCTTAATACATATACTGAAAAGTTCCTTCAGGAATCGGAACAATAATCTCAAAAGGGGGATAAGCAATGGCTGCAAACATGAAAGCGGTAAAGCTGCGTATCAAAAGTGTGCAGAACACTATGCAGATTACCAAAGCTATGGAGCTTGTGGCATCCTCCAAACTGCGTAAGGCGAAGGAACGTTCGGATAATTCCCGACCCTATTTCAGAGAACTGTTTACTACTCTGAAGGATATCGCAAACGGTAACACTGATTTTTCATCGATCTATTCGGCTTATTCATCGAACAGCAAGGTCTGCTATATCGTGATCGCCGGCGACAGAGGCCTGGCGGGCGGATATAACGGCAACCTGTTCAAATGTATGGAAGCCGAATCGGCCGGCCGCGAATTCTCGGTACTTCCCATCGGAAAGAAAGCTGTGGATTTCTGTAAACGCCGCAAATACGAGATCCTTACCGAAGAATTTGCCGAAGTTGCCGTAATAGACATAGCCGACTGCTTCGAAATAGCGAATCTGCTGTGCCGTAAGTTCAAGGACAGTGATTACGGAAGCATCAAGCTGGTATATACCGAATTTGTTTCAATGCTTTCGCAGCAGCCTCATGTACTTTCGGTCCTTCCCATTTCCGACCTTGATGAAGAGGGAATGGACACGGCTCACGTACACAATCTGATCCTGTACGAGCCCGAGAGTAACGAGGTATTTGAAGCGATAGTTCCCGAATACGTTGCCGGTGTTATTTTCGGCGCGGTGTGTGATTCGATCGCGAGCGAGCAGGCAGCCCGCAGGACCGCGATGGAATCCGCAACAAGCAATGCCGAAGATATGATCCAGACTCTGAATCTTCACTACAACCGTGCACGTCAGGCAAGCATTACGCAGGAGATCACCGAGATTGTCGGAGGTGCTGAAGGACTTTAAAATAAAATTCCTCTTTGCTTCAGCCGATGGCTGACGGATGAGGTGTAAAGGAGACATAGCATGAGCGAAAGACACGTTGGCGAAGTGGTACAGGTTACCGGTCCCGTTCTGGACATCAGATTTAAGCCGGATGAACTGCCTGCGCTGCTCAACGCCATTGAAATCATAAACGACGGCAAGAAACTGGTTGCCGAAGTTGCTCAGCAGATCGGAGACAACACGGTACGCTGTATCGCCATGAACTCTACCGACGGACTTGTCCGCGGTCTCGAGGCTACCGATACCGGCGAGCCTATCAAGGTTCCCGTAGGCGAGGAGTGCCTGGGCCGTGTATTCAATCTGTTGGGAGATCCCGTAGATAACCAGCCCGCTCCCGTAACCGAGGAACGCTGGTCTATTCACAGACCCGCACCTTCATACGAGGAACAGGCTTCCGCTACCGAGATCCTTGAGACCGGTATCAAGGTCGTTGACCTGATCTGCCCTTATGCCAAGGGTGGTAAAGTCGGTCTGTTCGGCGGTGCCGGAGTTGGCAAGACGGTTCTTATCCAGGAGCTTATCCATAACGTAGCCACAGAGCACGGCGGATACTCCATTTTCACCGGTGTTGGTGAGCGTACCCGTGAGGGTAACGATATGTACAATGAAATGAAGGAGAGCGGCGTTATCGACAAGACCGCCTTGGTCTACGGTCAGATGAACGAGCCCCCCGGAGCACGTATGCGTGTAGGTCTGTCGGGACTTACGATGGCTGAGTACTTCCGTGATGTCAAGAATCAGGACGTGCTTCTGTTCATCGACAACATTTTCCGTTTCACACAGGCCGGTTCCGAGGTTTCAACACTGCTCGGACGTATGCCTTCAGCCGTTGGTTATCAGCCTACGCTGGCAACGGATATGGGTACTCTTCAGGAGCGTATCACTTCAACACGTAAAGGTTCGATCACATCCATTCAGGCCGTTTATGTACCTGCGGACGACTTGACCGACCCTACTCCCGCAACAACGTTCACCCACCTGGATGCTACCACGGTTCTTTCCCGTG
>JAFZNE010000125.1 GCA_017553035.1 Lachnospiraceae bacterium | reverse complement strand
GTGCTGGGACGGGAAAGAGTGATGCATAATGATAAGATTACGGCCTTATAAGAAATGCGATGAGGAGTCGATCGCAGAATTGGTCAAGGATGAGGATGTTTTACTGAAATGGGGCGGAAATCTGTTCGGTGAATTTCCGATCAATGCAGATATCATTGATGAGAAATACAGCCTGAAGAACGGTGACTGCAAGGAAGAGGACAACTTTTATCCATGGACGGCGATCGATGAGGAAAACCGTGTTGTCGGACATTTTATAATGCGGTACCTGCACGGGAACAACAGAATACTGCGTTTCGGATGGGTGGTCGTCGATCCTTCGATCCGCGGAAAGGGCTACGGAACGCAGATGCTGCGTACAGGTCTGAAATACGCATTTGAGATCATGGATGCGGATGTGGTCACGATAGGTGTTTACGAGAACAATGACATTGCTCATGAATGCTACAAAAAAGTGGGCTTCGTTGACAGGGAGATCGTTGAAAAAGAGCCCTGGAACGTTATAGAGATGGAAATAAGTAAAACCGATCATTCCCAGGATAACACCAGACAAAGCTAATATAAATCATTAGGCACACAAGGACACAAACACGCAAGCATACAAACACACAAGTATACAAACACGCAAGCATAATAAACACATAAACACAGGAGGAAGATCATGGAAAACTCACATTCAGCGAGCTATGCGGCTGCAGGCGTTAACATTGAAGCCGGATATGAGGGCGTAAGGCTCATGAAGAAACATGTGGAACGCACGGTGATACCGGGTGTTGTTTCGGGTATCGGCGGATTCGGCGGTTTATTTGCACCCGATATCAGTTCGATGACCGACCCGGTACTGGTTTCCGGAACCGACGGTGTCGGCACGAAGCAGAGGATCGCGCAGCTTGCGGGAATACACAATACCGTCGGGATCGACTGCGTGGCGATGTGTGTTAACGACATCATCTGCTGCGGCGCAAAACCCATATTCTTCCTCGACTATATTGCCATAGGCAAGAATGATCCGGTCAAGGTGGCATCTCTTGTTGAGGGCGTTGCCGAAGGCTGTGTACAGGCAGGATGTGCACTGATCGGCGGAGAGACGGCTGAACATCCCGGAACGATGCAGCCGGACGACTATGATCTTGCCGGATTTTCGGTCGGGATCGTGGACAAGAAGAACATTATCGACAATACAAAGATGAAGAAGGGCGATGCGGTGATCGCACTGGCTTCGAGCGGGATCCATTCCAACGGATTTTCGCTTGTAAGAAAGGTTTTTGATATCGAAAATGCCGACCTGGACGAACAGACAGATGAGCTTGGAACTACGCTTGGCAAGGCGCTTCTTACACCTACAAAGATATATGTGAAGCCTGTTCTGGAATTGCTGAAGACGGTTAATGTCAAGGGTATCAGTCATATCACCGGCGGAGGATTCTATGAGAACATTCCGAGGAGCATTCCGGACGGATTGACCGCGGTCATCGATAAATCTGCGATCAAGACCCCCGCGGTATTCGGCCTGCTGCAGAAAAAGGGTGATATTCCCGAGCGTGATATGTTCAATACTTTCAATATGGGCGTCGGAATGAGCATCGTCGTACCGAAGGAAAGTGCGGATACGGCAGTAAGCATTTTGAAAACAAACGGCGAAGATGCGTATATCATCGGTGAGATCACAGAGGGTACCGACAAGATCGTGCTGAATTAAAAACGAGGTTAAATGATGGGAAAAACAGTCAAAATAGCGGTTCTGGTCTCGGGCGGCGGCACGAACCTGCAGGCATTGATCGATGCGCAGGCACGGGGTGAGCTGCACAGCGGAAAGATCGAGCTCGTCATTTCCAACAAAGACGGGGCTTATGCGCTTGAAAGAGCGAAAAAAGCCGGGATCGAAACGCTGACGATATTGAAGAAAAAGAGCAATGAAGGCGCACAAGGCACAGGAGGCGTGCAGGAGATAAGTCCTCAGGCGGATTTTGAAAACAGGCTGCTGGCAGCTCTTGAAGAACATGGGATCGAACTTATAATCCTCGCGGGATTCATGAGCATCCTGTCGGGCAATTTTACGAGAAGATATCCGGAGCGCATCATCAATGTGCATCCCGCGTTGATCCCTTCTTTCTGCGGCAAAGGTTTCTACGGGCTTAAGGTCCATGAAGCCGCACTCGCCTGCGGAGTCAAGGTTACGGGCGCTACGGTTCATTTCGTAAATGAGATCCCCGACGGAGGAAGGATAATAGCGCAGAAAGCAGTTGATATCGAGGAAGGCGACACGCCCGAGATACTGCAGAAACGCGTTATGGAGCAGGCCGAGTGGATATTGCTGCCGAAGGCAGCCGAGAAAGTCTGCGCGGACATGCTCAAATGATTTGTGAAATAATGGGAAAATATGAAAGTACCATAAAAAGGACTTTGGAAAATACCAGTGGTCTGATAATTGAATAAGTATTCAGGGAGGAAAGCATTTTGAATATCATGGTTATCGGCGGCGGGGGCCGCGAGCATGCGATCATCAAGAAACTGAAAGAGAACAAGAATGTTGAGAAGATATATGCGCTTCCCGGTAACGGCGGAATTGCGCGCGATGCGGAGTGCTTCCCGGTCAAGGCGGTGGATTTTGACGGGATCGTGAAGTTCACCGAAGAACACAAAGTGGATTATTGTGTAGTTGCACCGGATGATCCGCTTGCTGCGGGACTTGTCGATATCCTGCAGGAAAAGGGCATTCCCTGTTTCGGTCCGACGAAAGCTGCTGCGATCATTGAGGGCAGCAAGGCATTTTCGAAAGATCTGATGAAGAAATACAACATTCCGACCGCGCAGTATGAAGTATTCACGGATATGAACGAGGCACTGAAATATCTTGATGCGGCATCCGCACCTATCGTTGTCAAGGCCGACGGACTTGCGCTCGGAAAGGGTGTTATAATCGCTCAGACCGTACAGGAAGCAAAAGACGCGGTAATCTCGATGATGCAGGAGAAGAAATTCGGAGAGAGCGGCAGCAAGGTCGTGATCGAGGAATTTCTCGAAGGGCCCGAGGTTTCGGTGCTTGCATTTACCGATGGTGAGACGGTCAAGCCCATGATCAGTTCGATGGATCATAAGCGTGCCGGCGATAAT
>JAFZNE010000124.1 GCA_017553035.1 Lachnospiraceae bacterium | reverse complement strand
GGAATCGTTGACCCTGCAAAGGTTACACGTTCTGCTCTCCAGAATGCTGCATCCGTATCTGCAACACTTCTTACAACTGAAGCAGTTGTTACGGATATTCCTGAGAAGGAAGCTCCTGCAATGCCTCAGCAGCCGATGTATTAAGGCGTTCGCAATAATAATTTTCGCGAGCGGGGCTTCCGCGCTTCGCTTGTGCAGAAGCTCGCGAAAATTATATTGCTCACTTATCGAAAACAAAAATAAAGAGGTTGTCCGGTGGGGCAGCCTCTTTTGTTTTGAAGTTAAGGCTTTACCCACTAGAGTTGATTAATTTGCGTTTTAGTGGGTGTTTTTCGAAATACTGAAGTGCCAAATACCCATTAAAATATCGAATTCATGCTTTTAGTGGGTATGGGATCGATCATCAAGTCGACATCGAAAACTAAAACTGACGGTGGATACCCACTAACTCTGAGATATATACTTTTTAGTGGGTATAATCCGCTTTCTGGGAAGAAAATAATACCCACTAAAGACCAATTTTTGGTGTATCGGTGGGTAATACCGATTATATTTCGTTTTTGTGATTTAATCGGTGTTGATCGTCATTAATACAGCAAAATCATACCAACCAAAGGTACATCAACGACTTTAACGTTTTTGTGATAGAATAGTCTCTGTTTGAGGTGAAGCATGCTACAGGACAGTTTTGTTGAGACAAGCGTTAAGCGAAAGAACGGGTTTAAGGAAGTATTGTTCAATACATTCCTTATTACAACGGCTATCATCGCCATAGTTTTCAGCTTTTTAATGCCGATATTCGTTGGCGAAAACCTGTACTTCATTTCAGGCATCATTTCATTCGGTATCGTGGCCGGTGTGGTTATACTGATTAAGCGTCAGCATAAGGAATATGAGGTCGAGATATCCAATGACCTTGTTGATTGCGCGATCATATTAGGTGACAACAAACGTGATGAACTCATAAGTTTTTCTATTAAAGATTGCGAATACATAGGCCCTGTAACTTCCGACAGATACAAATCCGATAAGGAAAATGCAGGTATCGTTATCAAGATGACCGATTATAAAGAGTTTGACATCGACGAGAAGTACTGGTATTGGTTGGTCCCGACAGAAGGCATCAAGGTAATGATCGTTTTCATGTATAAGGAAGAGATGTACCCTGTCTTCAGACGTTATAATCCGAGGGGCACCATTGCCATGGTCATGCCCAGGAAAGCAAAGGAAAAGGATCCCGAAGATGCCTGAGATCAGTAAATATACAGACGTAGATGTATATTGCAAAGCGACCGAGTGCGGCATAGGGGACAGGTTATACTGTTCCTCTTTGATCGGTGATCTTCAGGAAGCTGCCGAGAGAAGTTCTCACTCGATCGGTTATGGTACGGATTTTCTTAAAGAGAATTCCATCTGCTGGATAATACTTAAGATGAGGCTCCATTTCACTGAGCTTCCTTCATGGCATGAGACATTTCGCATAAGGACATGGGCAAATACCATCGATAAGATCTATTACGGACGTGATTTCGAGATATTTAGCAGCGACGGAAGGCTTATCGGGCAGTCAACATCCACTTGGATCCTTGCTGACTGGAATACCCACAGACCCGTGATCGCGGGTAAACGTCCTGAACTTCCGCCTCAGGTCATACAGGATCCGAGGCTCGTTTTCGGCGAAAAATGTCCTAAGATCGTTTTTCCGTCGCGAAATGACGTCGCAGGGGAGACAGAAAAACCGGTGATCATCAAGTATGCCGACTATAATGAACTGGACAGAAACAGGCATGTTAACAATTCACGTTATACCGCATGGGCTTATGACGCGCTTTTCAAGTGCGGCTATGACGTTTCATTGATCGAAGACCTCGTTATCAATTACAACAGTGAAGTCAAGGCAGGGGAGAAGGTAGAGCTTTTCATAACCAAAAATGACGATAAAATCAGTGTTTTCGGCTATAAAAACATCGATACCAAAGTCTTTGCCTGCGAACTGACTTTGAAACAGGGCTGATCTGCTTAAACATTCTCTTAATTTATTGTTTCTCTTATTTTTGATATAATAAGGTGTTGTATTCACTTTTCTGGTATATCTGGAGGTAACAATG
>JAFZNE010000123.1 GCA_017553035.1 Lachnospiraceae bacterium | reverse complement strand
TTTCTGACGTCGATATAATACTCCGGATGAGTGGGAGCACCCCAGGTGTCGTCGCCTGCGATACCACGCTGTGCCAATGCGATCCTGACATTGGTATAATGAGCAGGAGGCAGCTCGGTCGCATGGCGGGCATTCTCGATCTCATGGGCATCGTAAGGAAGAGCCTGGAATTCGAAGGAGCCCGAGAGCTGTTTTGTCAGGTCCCTGTCCATATATCTACCTGAACCCGGTGCATCGGGAAGCGCGGTAAACATTATACCGCGGCCTTTCGGATCGAGGAGTGTGGCATACCTGACTCCGACCTTATTGGCACATTCCTGGGGAACGAGATATCTTGAAAGCTGCTCGGAAACGAGAGCCTTATGTATGCCAAGCGGATTGCCGTGCAGGCGGTCACAATAAGATTCGCCCGGACCGTAACCGTACCAGGTCATTCTTTCAAAATCAGAATTAAATCTGAATTTAACTCCGAACACCGGCATCGAACCCAGCTCCTTCCCGGCCGAGCTGGACATCTCGACGTCTATACGCCCGTCATGATCAACATAGTAGGTTATCGTACAGGTCTGTACGGGAACCGTAGGGAAGGTGTAAACATATGTAACCTGGATCCTGCCGTCTTTTTCGGTAACATCGAATTTGGTGATCGATGCGTACATATCGGCAAGCTTCCACTGTGCACAATGCAGCGGAGTACGATTGCCCTTGTCATTGTCGGTAGGTGCCCGCCAGAATGCCGGGGCAGGGATACCTTCAATAAGCTCTCGTCCGCATTTCTTATAAGAGGTAAGACCCAGACCGCAGAACATGATCTCAAAATCATTTCCCCTGATACCAAGGTTTCCCTTGCCGTGTGTGATATGGTAAGGAACCGATTCCTCAACCAGAGGATCATCCGTATGATCGATATAATAAGTTGAAGCCGGTATGCTCTGACCATAAGCGATCTCGTAGCCACGACCCGCAAATAACGTGGAATTATTTAATCTGAATTTAACAATAAACGAGTACTCATCAGCGCCGGGATCTTCGGGGATGCATTCGGTAAGCGTGGCAGGTAATGAAAAGCGCTTCTTCGATAACGGCTTCACATCGGCTGTAAAAGGCACTTTCCTGATCTCGGATCCGTTCTTCAGCAGGATGATCTCGGTATCATATATTCCGGTGCTGATAAACAGGTTGTTGTTGATCACAGTGAAGGTTGATTTATTAAATTCAACTTTAACATTTTGATAATCGTACTTAACTTCGGCCATCTTGGGGGAGGACTCTCTCGATTCTCCGCCGTAAGCTATTCCGTTACCGCTGAAATTGTAATCACTCGGTCTGTCTCCGAAATCACCCCCGTATGCTTCGTAGGCTGTTCCGAACCTGTCCCTGACGGTGATCGACTGATCGATATAATCCCAGATGAACCCTCCCTGGAAGCGAGGTTCTCTTGCGGCGAGATCTGTATATTTGTGCATTCCGCCGCAGGAATTGGCCATTGCATGAGAATACTCACAGCAGATGAAAGGCTTATCCGGATGGTCGGCAAGAAACTTCTCGATATCCCAAACTTTGGTATACATCTGGCTCTCTATGTCGCTGGTATCATTGAAACGTCTGTCATGGAATATGCCTTCGTAATGAACCAGACGCGTATCATCAAGCTTGTGGAACAGGTCGTGCATATTCTTGATGTTCTTACCGCCGTTACTTTCGTTGCCGCACGACCAGATCAGGATCGAAGCATGGTTCTTATCACGCTGGTACATGTTGTTGGCTCGGAAGAGTACGGCATCCTTCCATGCGGGATTGTCACGCGGAACCACATTGGCTAACTGTTCTTTGGTCATCCGGCCGTATGTCCAGCTGCCGTGAGTTTCCATATTGGTCTCGTCAATAATATACAATCCGAGAGCATCTGCCAGATCGTAAACAAAGGAATTGTCCGGATAATGACAGGTACGGATCGCATTGATATTGTTGCGTTTCATATTGATCAGATCCCTGCGCGTCTCGGCGAATGAGATCGCACGTCCTGTCAGCGAGCTGAATTCATGACGGTTGACGCCGTTGAAGACGATACGTTTTCCGTTGATCTTCATGATGCCGTCGGAAAGCTCAAAACGTCTGAATCCGACTCTGATGGGGATTATTTCACTGCAGATATCATCTTTATCGCAGATCGAAAGCATAAGTCCATACAATTTGGGACTTTCGGCACTCCACAACTCCGGATCTTTGATATTCAGCTTGATCCGGCCCTTGTTGGCTGCGAATGAAACCGTCTTTGAAATGACCGTTTTGATCGCCGCGGGAACGAGCGGAGCACGCCGGATTTCATTGGTCTCAAACGGCAGCATCGTAACTTCGTCAAATGTGATATCAACCAGTTCGGCAGTAACCTTTGCGGGAGCATTCAGTAATATATTAATGTCTAGAACAGCACTAGAAAGATCATCGGATAACAATGTCTTTACACAAACATCCTCGGCATGTTTCTCGGGTTTCGAATACAGATATACATTTCTGAAAATACCCGAAAAGCGGAAGAAGTCCTGATCTTCGAGCCAGGAACCGGAAGACCACTTTATAACCAGAACGGCCAGCTTGTTCTCGCCTTCGATGATATGATCGGTAAGTTCAAAATCGCTCGGGGTGAAGGTATCTTCGCTGTAGCCGATATAATGTCCGTTCAAAAACAAGGCGAGGCAGGATTCCACACCCTTAAAAGATATGAAAACACGCTCACCCAGGAAACGTTCGGGAACCTGGAAATACTTGACATATGCCGCAGCGGGGTTATAAATGGACGGGATCTCACCCTGGTGTATATCTTCATGACCGTCCCAGGGATAAGAAACATTGGTATAATGGGGCACTCCGCCATAACCCTCCATTTGGATGTGAGCGGGAACACGGATCTCATCCCATCCGCGGCAGTCGAAATCGGGTGATTCAAAGCCTTTGGGAAGCGAATCGTAATTATTTGCGACCATGATCTTCCAGACACCGTCAAGAAGATGTCTGAAACGGGATTCCGCGTAATAGGTGTCATTCCTTAGGAAATCACCTGTCAGCCGGTCCATGATCGGACCGGTTTCCGAAGGATCGAAGTACTCGCCGTCATAATGGGCGGGCAGTACATTGTCGGCAAAGAAACGCGGATCGGTGACAACTTTGTAGTCAAATACATCCATGGGAAACCTCCTGAGATTATGTTATTCCGTAAATGTCAAAGTGAACGTCTGGGAAAATTCGTGCTTGTCGGAAGTTGCATCTATGTATAGATAATCCATAAGGATATTTCGTGCGTAACCCGTACTGGTGATCGAATTTGTAACATTGACCCCGGCATAATCGAATGAAAAATCAGCCAGACTGTTATTGAAAGCGTTACTGATCTCAGGCGAATAGTTCATTATGTAGGCGGAAGCCTGCGGACTCGCACCCGCAAAAGCGCGGAAAGCCGTATACATCGGCTGATAGTAGGAATAGATCACTTCGGCGTCCGAAATATTGACCGTAAATGAAACACTTTTTACGTAGTTGCCTTCAAGATGCAGTTCAAGTTCAGGAAAATCCGCCGTGTTGATCGAATTATATCTCGCAACATAGGAATAATTCTCGTAAAATGCCTCTTCGGTCAAAGGCCCTTTATTCGGAGGCATTTCGAAAAACATCCCTGAAAGAGTGGTGGTATAGGAAACAACCAGCAGAGCAGGTATCAGGATGCCGAGACGGCCGTAGGAAAAACGCTCGGGATGGCTGTGTTTGAGGCCCGCGTCCCAGGGAAGGACCCTGCCCATTCTGCAGTCGATACAGCTTCTGATATTTCTGTAGTAGCTGTAAAACGGGATCAGGAAACCATAACCATACCGCAGAAGCTGAAAAGAGCGTAAATAAGCTGCTTTAAGGGAAAGCTTCTTACCCGAGTCATCCAGGATCCTGACACTGAAAATGATCTTACCGAGAGTGGTACCGGTAAAGTGCAGGAGCAGCGGTTCTGCGATAAACATGAGCAGATGGCTCAGCAAATACATAAGGGTTGCGAGATTGCGGCTTGAATCGTTGATGGCTCCCGTAAGCATTCCCATGGAAATGGATGCAACGGGATCCAGTCCGAAGAACAGCCTTATTATGGTAATAACGACCAGAAGGCAGACCATGAGGTCAAGCATTCGCGAAAAGAAACGACAGAACGGATGAACATATACGGTCTCATGATCTATCGCCGCAGTTGCGGCATATGCGCGGTAAGAATTTGCATATTCGGGCGGAACATTACGATAATCGGACGGATCGACATAGCTGCTCCGGATCCCGCCTGCAGGATCGTTGACCAGGATAACGTGATCGTTCATATTTGTAAATTCATTGACGGGAATGACGATCTCGGGGAAAGAACCACCGTGGCTCTTGAGCTCATGAATATGTTCGATATGAGGCATGGCATCCAGGGAACGGTATTCGCATCCCTCGAGGCATATGTTCTGGCAGACTATGGCTGCCTGCGTAATGTCGTCGGGATCGGACATTATCTCATTGATACGACGCTTCAGAATATCTTTTAATACCGCACGGTCACCGCGGAGATCTTCAATATCGGAGAGGCTTACGCCCAGAGATTGAAGCAGCACGATACGCGCAAGTTCATTAAATGCATAACCATTGAGAACAAACTGCCCTCTTTCATAATTGGAGGGCAGCAATCCTCTTGAATAATAGTAATTAATAACTGAAACGGGGACAGAAAGCTTACGTGAAGCCTCACCCACAGAAATTAAATCCATATTTAATCCTTATAGAAATTCAATCACAATTTAATTAATTAACAAATTTATCACGTATGATCACTGTCAGTCGGGAAGCTTGAAGCCTGCAAGCAGTGAAGCAAGAGATGTGGTGGGAGCAGCTCCGTCGCTGTATTCTTCCGCGGCATCATCAACTGCATCCTCAAGGACTTCTTCCTCATCTTTTTCCGTAGCCGCCTTGATACTGAGTGAGATCTTTCCGTCTTTGACATCAAGGATCTTCACGGTCACTTCGTCGCCTTCTTTTAATACTTCATGTACGGATTTTAATCTTCTTCCGCATATTTCAGAAATATGTACGAGTCCGGAAAGATCTTCTCCGATATTTACGAAAGCTCCGAACGGCATGATCTTTTCGACGGTACCTTTGGTTATAAGGCCTGTCTGAAGGCGTCCGATACGGGACTTCTTGTCCTGGGCGGCACGCTCGCGCAGAACTGTCTTGGCGGAAAGGACCAGCTTGGCTTTCTCACGGTCGACATCCGATACCACAACATCGAGTTCTTTTCCGACAAATTCGGAAGGATCTTCAACATAAGTCAGGGCAAGCTGTGAAGCCGGGATAAAAGCACGGATACCGTAAAGATAAGTTGTTACTCCCGCGTTAACCGCCTCGGCAACCTTGACTCTTTCAATAGTACCGTTCTCTTTTGCCTGCTGAAGTTTATCCCATGCAAGGATGTCATCCGCCGCCTTGAGCGAAAGCACAAATACACCTTCTTTTGTCTCGCGGAGCACGGTAGCACTTACAGGAGTACCTATGGGAATATCGGTTTTGATCGAGAAACGGGGATCATTGCTCAATTCCTCGATAGGGATAACTCCTTCGGAATATGAATTGAGGTCGACCGTAACTTCCGTATCCGAAACACCGATAACAGTGCCATTTACGATATCGCCTGCTTTGATCTTTCTGAATGAATGCGCGATCTCTTCCTTGAATTCATCCATTGACGGAATAGGTTCGGCCTCAACTGCGGGTGCCGCAGCCTCAACGTTTTCTGCTACATTATTCAATTCGTCTGACATAATGCTGTAAACCTCCTGAAAATATCAATACTTCCTGTTTCAAAAGTATATCTAAAAAAATGTGCATAGTCCAGTAAAATCGGCTTTATTTCAAAAAGATTTCACAAATGGATCGAGTTCATAAGGATCTCATTGAATTCCGGTTCGTTGGCCAAAACGATCTCTTCGATGTTTTCGGGCGGGATGCGGGAAGCGGGATCCAGAGCGTATCTTATGCTTCCGCTCAAAACCGTGTTTCCGAAAGGACGGCATTTTCCCCTGAACCTCTCGGGAAGCATGCCTACGGCAATGCAGGCATTTTCATCAATGTTGTTACCGAAATTGCCGCTGATGTAAACATTCGATATCTCACAAAAGCTGCGATCACCATCATCCGGAACTTCTTGCGGCACAGAAGCAGTCGGTTGAAAGCTCTTTGAACTTTCAAACTTACTCATCAGAATATCTACGGCCGCACGGATGGCGGCTTTGGCAAGCTGAAGCTTGCGGATATTCTTCTGCGCGGGCTGTTCGAAATATTCATCTTTCATAAGTCCCGTGGGGTCGATCACGCCCAGCGTAAGAAGCCTGTGAAGCATCTCTATGCCTTCCGTGCCCTTGAATATCCTTCCGCTCTCAAATGCGGGACCTGCGGCTGCTGAAGCGGTAACGATCCGGTCCTTGTTACCGAGCATGATCTCGGCGTTGGTGCCCAGGTCGATCAGCATGTTGACTTCATCCGTAACGGCAAATCCGCATGCTACGGCACCTGCGTAGATATCTGCGCCGATATAGGCTGATATTCCGGGAAGTATGGTCAGGGGAATATCGGGAAAAGCAGGATCGGCGTCGGTCAGATAGTCACTTATAAGCTTGTGTGTGGTCGTATGTATTTCCGATAAGGAAACGGTCTTGAAAGGATACAGCCCGAGCCCTTCGCAATCATATCCCATCAGGATGTGCAGCATGGTCGTATTGCCGGCGATGGCTGCCTGGGTCACGTTTTCTGACGGATGTGCGGTAATAAGGCCGGTGATCAGACCGCATATCTGGCTCAGTACGCAGACTCGCATCTCCTCGGCATGCCCCGAGACCGCGGCACAGATCCTTGCGGCTACATCGGAGCCGAAACGCCGCTGCTCATTACGTTCGCTTTTATGATCGATAATGCTGTAATCCGTTCCGCACAGCATTGCTTCAATATTGGTCGTGCCGATATCAACGGCAATGATCGCTTCAGACACCATTTACTCCTTTAAACCATAATCTTTACCTGTATTTGGCACCTATGAATTTTATCATAAATGAACCGGTGCGTAAAGTAACTTTCACCTTTACATTTTCGAAGCTTTGGTATATATTGATGTAAGATTTTCGAGCAAGGAGGAATACATATGCAGCTGCTTACAGTCATACTGAAGGATGCGACTAAAGTGAACAGTATTTTGAGAGAACTTGCGGAAGAAGGAGTGAGCGGCGGAACCATCATCGACGGCAAGGGCATGGGCGAAGCGATCGCGGATATGTCCGACCTGCCTATGTTCGGTACCCTGCGGAGCCTGTTTGCCGACGAAGATGATACGACAAACTGCAAGATCATAATGTTCGTAATGAAGGATGAGCAGATCGTCGAGGCCAGACAGACGATAAAGAAAATAGTCAATCTGAAAGAACCGAACACCGGCATAATGTTTGAGATCCCGCTTACGTATGTTTCAGGACTCAGCGATAATGATTAGTTTAGAAAGTAAGGCGTGAAAAATGTTACCCGATCTGAATCTTCATATTCTTTTATATCTTGCGATAGCGATCCTGCTGTCGCTTCTTTCGAGCAAGCTGATGAAGATCATCAAGCTTCCGAACGTGACAGGTTACCTGATAGTCGGCCTGATCGCGGGCCCTTACTGCCTGGGGCTGATACCGCAGGGAACAGTGGATTCGCTTGGCATCATACCGACGGTCGCGCTGGGATTCATAGCTTTTTCGATAGGTGCCCAGTTCAGGCTGAGTTTTCTCAAAAAAGTAGGTAAAACACCGGTTGTAATAGCCATAACCGAGTCGCTCGGTGCGGTTATCGTTGTGGATATCGCACTTGTGGTCTGCGGGAACGATCTGCCCTTCTCACTGTGCCTGGGAGCGATCGCCGCAGCTACCGCGCCTGCCGCAACGCTGATGGTGGTCAAGCAGTATAAGGCAAAAGGCGAACTGACCGACACCCTGCTTGCCGTAGTGGCGATCGACGATGCAACGGCACCGATGTTCTTCGGTATCTCGACAGCGGTTGCCAAATCGATCGACAGTCCGCAGACCGGATCTATGGTAATTACGATCCTGAAGCCTCTCGGAGAAATAATCGCTTCACTGGCGTTCGGTGCCGCGATCGGATTTGTCCACAGATGGCTTGTAAAATGGTTTACCGGCCGCGGCAACAGACTTGCCGCAACTTATGCAATGGTATTCTTAAGTGTTGGAACCGGAGAAATGCTGGGCCTGTCGTCATTGCTTATCTGCATGATGCTCGGGGCTATGCTTGCAAATACCTCAAGAGAAAGCGATGTTATTTTTGAAATGACCGACCGCATGACGCCGCCGATCTTTATGCTGTTCTTCTTCCTCTCCGGAGCGGGATTGGATCTTACCATACTGCCGGAAGTAGGAGTTGTCGGAATAATATATGTAATATTCAGGGTTGTCGGAAAAGTAAGCGGCGCATGGGTAGGAGGAAAGATCTGCCATGCATCTCCCAAGACACAGAAATATCTGGGATTTGCTCTTGTTCCGCAGGCCGGTGTCGCCATCGGACTTGCAACGACCGCAATGACGGTAGTTCCCGAATACGGTCCGCGCATCAGGACGATCATCCTGTGCGGTACCGTCATTTACGAACTTACCGGTCCCGTTATCACAAAAATGGCATTAAAAAAAGCAGGGGAGATCGAAACTTGATCTCCCTGCACCTGTTTATTCAAGCTTGTTGACGATCTCGCGGTTAAGCCTCGTGCCGTCTCTTGTCACGAGCCCCGTCACATACAGCAGCCCGGCCACATATCCGGCGAGATATTTGCTGATGCCGGCGGCCGATGCGAGAGTGGAGCGTGTGAATTCACTGCCGAGTTCCGCGGGAACGAACATGATAAGATCCCTTACTTCGTAAATATCTATCTCTTCAAGCATCCTGACAGGGACGATATCACTCAGGACTCTCGTTTTTCTGCCGTGTTGTTCGGTCAGGCCTTTGAATCTGAACTCCTCCGCTTCCAGCGTAACTATTTTGAAATGAAGATGAGGGTCATTCAGGAAATCCCTGATACCGTACATTTCCTCGAATATCTCGTAAATGCTGCGTTTTCGGGGGGATTTTCTGCGGCTGAGCACGGTTCCGGTATCGGAGTCGATATTGGTGATCATTTTGATCATCGGAAGCGGATAAACGATCGTTACGTCGAACTCGGGCAGAAAGGCCCGAAGCTTGTTCTTCATTGAATAGAACTGGCGCGTCTGTATCTCGACTATCCGGTTTGAGTTTGTATCGCAGATATCTGCGATATAGCCGTTTACAGCCACTTCGGTCGCGTCGCTGTCGGGCGCGTAAAAAGACTTCAGGACGGCATGAACAGACTTTTCGGCCTGCGTGCCTATACCTGCCGCGCCGCGCCGTGCTTCGGCAACTTCCGAGATGATCCGTTCGAAACGGGCGGTCTTTGATTCACTCATACGGATATCCTTTCACAACTATTGTTCATATTGACATTATTTGCGATTTTGATTAATATCAAATAGAGTGTATACTAATTCGGCCAAGACTACAAGAAAGGTTTTTTTATTTATAGATGAAAAGGAATATGCTGCCGACGATCCTTATGCTGACAGCACTGATCGCAGTTGCTGCAGCGGGATGCTCGAGCAATAAAAAAACGCCGGATATAACGGCTGTGACTGTCACTCCGACTCAGGCCGGAAGCATTTCGACGGAAATAACTCCTTCACAGGGCAGTTCTTCCGAAGACGGCTCGCGGAACGGGAATGAAGGCACCGGGACACCGTCGCCGACTCAGGGCACCGATCCGGACGTATCGGCTTCACCGACTCCGAGTACCGAGCCTGATTCCCCTTCACCGACAGAGAAACCGGATGATAACACACCGACCGATATTCCTGACGACGAAGACGACCTGGACCTGACACCGGATCCCGTGGACAGCTCAGACAAGGCAGTTATTGAAGAATACTGGAACGACAGTTTTCTTATCTGGCTTCCCATGATCGATTCCGGCCGGTTTAAACGGTTTGAATCGGATGAAACACATGATTATATCACACTGGAAGATATTACCGTAAAAGCGGTAAAGAATTATATAAAGAACCTGTCCCGGAACGGTTTTTCCGAGGATACGGGATATTCGGACGTAAACGGCAATCCGATCGAATTTGATGAGGATAAGCCTTTCAGATACAGTGCTTATAACAATGACGGCTGGAATGTACAGCTTGATTACGATCCCGACAGCCGGAACATGACGATCAGTTCGGGATACGATTCGGATAAGGATGATGACGAATACGGCACGCTTAAGGATGAAACCCTGATAGGCAAGCTGCCCGATTTTACCTGGGGAGATTTTGATTCTTCGAAACAGGAAGGCAGCATGGTTTATTGTATCTTTTCAAATGTTGATCCCGAATGTTCCGATTACGTCAAAAGCCTGAAGAAAGCCGGCTTTACCGAAGAAGCCGATGAAGGCAATGAAGACGGGATCGTATGGTACATAGCTTCAAATGCTGAAGGCCTTATGTGCGAATTCATTTACACGGAAGGAGCCGCACGTATCGGATGCGGCAGAGAGTAACCACGGGCTATGAACATCGATTATTACATTGTTGACGCCGAAAGCAGCCGGGCAGTGACTATGGCGGATGATCCCGCAGGGTTTTCACCGTACCGGAGGGATAAGATACTGAAGCTGAAGCTGATAGCTTCCAAACGGCTCTCGGCAGCTGCGGGAATAGCAACGGCGAAAGGTCTTGAGAGTTTCGGGCTGCGTGAAAATGAGACGGAATTCGGATCAACAGAACAGGGGAAACCGTATGTCATCGGGCATCCGGAGATCGTCTTCAATGTATCCCATTCGGGAAAGTACGCCGTCGCGGCATTTATGAGGGTTCCGGATTATCCTTCATCCGGCGGATATGCTCTGGGCGTTGATATTGAACAGATATCGAGGATGAATGAACGCATAGCGTCATTTATGAAGGTGGACACAGGCTTCGAAGAAACAACGGAAGCTGAAAAACGCGAGGACACTTGCAGACGGTGGACCGCAAGGGAAGCATTTTTGAAATGTATCGGGCTTGGCATCTCGGCGTTCAGGGATGATTTTTATTTTGAAAAAACACCGACGGGAAGAATGATCCTTCATCAGAATATTGCAGACGGGCAGTTTGAGGTGATCGAAGCTGAGGCACCTGCGGGATATTGTATTACATGTGTCGTTCGAAAGCCGGTCATATGCTGAGCGGTAACTGGTTAAAACCGGCCGTATGCTGAGCTGAGAGGCAGCCGGTTACAACATAAAAGGTGTTATATTTTAGAAAGAGGTTAAACAAAACAATGAAGAAAGTAATTACTTACGGAACCTATGATCTGCTGCATGTGGGGCACATCAACCTGCTGCGCAGGGCGAAGGCACTCGGCGATTATCTGATCGTTGTGGTATCTTCTGATGAATTTAACGCTATTAAGGGAAAGAAGGCATACTACAGCTTCGAGGACAGAAAGAAGATCCTTGAGGCGGTAAGATATGTGGATGAGGTCCTCCCCGAGTACACCTGGGAGCAGAAGATCGACGACGTGGTCAACAACAATGTCGATGTATTCGTCATGGGTGACGACTGGACCGGCAAATTCGATTTTCTGAAAGACTATTGCGAGGTAGTATACCTGCCCAGGACAGAAGGAATTTCAACGACGAAGATAAAGGAAGATCTTGGGATTGTAGGGTCGAAGGAAGACTGAGTAAGATCCCGGGATCGCAGGGTCGAAGGAAGACTAAGGAAGCGCTGATCAAAAGATCGCTTCTTTACAATAAAAGAAGGGAAAGTAACAGATTATGAAGACACCGTTTGTGACCAAGGAACTTGTACAGGAAATTGTCAAAAAATATCCCACGCCTTTCCACATTTACGATGAGAAGGGTATCCGTGAGAATGCAAGAAAGCTCAAAGAAGCATTCTCCTGGAACAAGGGATTTAAGGAATTCTTTGCGGTTAAGGCGACTCCGAATCCGTATATTTTACAGATCCTTAAAGAAGAAGGCTGCGGCGTGGACTGCGCTTCGATCCAGGAACTGTATCTTGCCGAGGCTGTAGGGATGAAGGAAGGCGACATCATGTTTTCTTCCAACGAAACTCCGGCTGGTGAATTCGCGAAAGCAAGGGAGCTTGGTGGCTACATCAATCTTGACGATATCACGCTGATCGATTTCCTTGACAAGGAATGCGGAATTCCCGAGACGGTGTTCTGCCGCTTCAATCCGGGTGGATTCTACAATGTTTCCAATGATATCATGGACAACCCCGGAGATTCCAAGTACGGTATGACAAGGCACCAGATCGCCGATGCGTATCGGAGGCTCATGATGCTCGGAGCGAAGAATTTCGGTATCCATGCGTTCCTGTGCAGCGGTGCGCTGACCAACGACTATTATCCGATGCTTGCGCGTGACCTGTTCAAGCTTGCGGTCGAGCTTCATGAGGAAACCGGAGCCGATATCCGTTATATCAACCTTTCGGGTGGAATCGGTATACCTTATCGTCCCGGTATCAAGCCCTGTGACATTATGAAGATCGGCGAGGGCGTTCGTGCGGCTTATGAGGAGATAATCGAGCCCGCGGGCATGGAAGTTGCGATATTTACGGAACTCGGACGCTTCATGCTTGCACCTTACGGACATCTTATCTGCAAGGCTATTCATGAAAAGCACATTTATAAAGAATATATCGGTGTTGACGCCTGTGCGGCGAACCTGATGCGTCCCGCGATGTACGGTGCTTATCACCATCTGACCGTACTCGGCAAGGAAGACGCGGAGTGTGATCACAGATACGATGTAGTCGGCAATCTGTGCGAAAACAACGATAAATTTGCTATCGACAGGGATCTTCCCAGGATCGATATCGGGGATTATATCTGTATACACGATACCGGCGCGCATGGCTTCTCCATGGGATACAATTACAACGGAATGCTGCGCAGTGCGGAACTTCTGCTTAAAGAAGACGGTTCGGTACAGCTGATCCGCAGGGCAGAGACGGCGCATGATTATTTTGCGACGTTGGACGTATGCCCGATGATGAAGAACATTAACTATAAGTAATAAAGGCTGGTTTTGGAATGGGAAAGCACGACAACTATGACGGCAGTGAGATTGTCGTTTTAAAAGGTCTCGAGGCGGTCCGCAAACGCCCCGGAATGTATATAGGAAGTACGGGAAGCCGCGGACTGCATCATCTTATCTGGGAGATCCTCGATAATGGTATTGATGAACATCTTGCGGGTTTCTGCGAAGCCATCGAGATCACGATGCTGTCAGACGGCGGTATCACCATAACTGACCACGGGCGCGGCGTCCCGGTGGATATTCACCCGACCGAACACATCCCTACGGTCCGCGTAGTCTATACTATGCTCCATGCTGGAGGCAAGTTCGGTAATTCCGCGTACAAAGTCTCCGGCGGTCTGCATGGTGTCGGTGCATCCGTAGTCAATGCGCTTTCATCGAGGATGATCGTTGAAGTAAAACGCGACGGCCATATTTACCGTGACGAATACCGTGACGGAGGTGTTCCCGTTACCCCGCTTTCGGGCGGAATGGTGCCGATCGTCGGCAAATGTGCCAAGAACGACACCGGAACAAAGGTTACATTTTACCCGGATCCTTCGATCTTCGATACCGTCGAATTCAAGGCGGAGACGATAGTCAAGAAACTGAAGGAAACGGCGTACCTTAATAAAGGGCTCAGGCTCTTATTTACCGACCAGAATACCGGATTTTCGCAGACATTCTGTGAGAATGAAGGTATCAAGAGTTTTGTGTCATATCTTTCCCGGGAAGAGAATGTGCTCCATCCCACACCCGTATATATCGAGGGCAAGAGCGGCGACATCGAGGTGGAAGTTGCATTTCAGTACAATTCCGGATTCGGAGAACAGATCAATTCTTATTGTAACTGCATAAATGTAGTCGACGGCGGAACTCTGGTGACCGGCTTCAAGTCCGGACTCACAAGGGTTTTGAATCAGTATGCCAGGGAACTGGGCGTATTGAAGGATAAGGACGAGAATTTTGACGGCAAGGACATCCGTAACGGTATCATCGCGATCGTTTCGATCAAGCATCCCGATCCGCAGTTCGAAGGCCAGACCAAGACCAAGCTCGGCAACAACGATGCGAAGACCGCGGTAGAGGACGTTTTTGTCAGCGAGGTCACACGTTATTTTGATAAAAATGTCGAGGTCCTCAAGACGATCCTCGACAATTCGCTGAAATCCTACAATGCACGTAAGGCCAGCGACAAGGCCCGCAACGCGGTGCTCAAGCAGCTGAGCGATACCGATACGAAATCGAAGCTTGCCGCATGTACTTCAAAGCATCCTGAAGAGTGCGAAGTATATATCGTCGAGGGTGATTCCGCGGGAGGTACGGTCAAGACCGCACGTAACCGCAAGACCCAGGCTGTGCTGCCTCTGCGCGGCAAGATCCTGAACGTCGAGAAGACACCGCTCGAGAAGATCCTGCTCAATAACGAGATCAAATCAATGATCGCTGCGTTCGGATGCGGGATCGCCGAAGAATTTGACATCAACAAACTGCGTTATGACAAGATCATCATCCTGACGGATGCCGATGTCGACGGAGCACATATCAGCACTTTGCTGCTTACGTTCTTCTACCGTTATATGCCCGAGCTGATATACGAGGGCAAGGTTTACCGCGGCCTGCCGCCTCTTTATCGTGTGGAATACGAAAGCGCGGCCAGCAAGGGAAACAAGAAAAAGAAGATCAGCGAGTATCTGTTCAATGATGCCGCTCTCGAAAAATTCCGCGCAAGCGGCCGTAAGATCATTTCGCTCCAGCGCTACAAAGGACTTGGCGAGATGGATGCGAACCAGTTGTGGGAGACCACTCTCGACCCGGATCAGAGGGTACTGGCGCGCGTCACCATTTCCGATGCGGTTGAAGCAGATGAGGTGACTTCCCTGCTCATGGGCTCGAACGTACCGCCCAGAAGGGAATTTATTATGGCAGAAGCTAAAAACGCGAATCTGGACTTAGCGTAACTAGAAAGAAACGAAAAGGAATATTATCATGGAACAATTTCAGCAGCTGGATTTCTCCGAGGAGATGAGGACCTCGTACCGGGATTATGCTTTGAGCGTTATTATCGCGCGCGCACTTCCGGATGTACGTGACGGTCTGAAGCCCGTTCAGAGGCGTATCCTTTACGCTATGAACGAGCTGGGGGTCGAGCCGAACAAGCCGCACCGTAAGTCGGCGAGAATAGTCGGTGATACGATGGGTAAATACCATCCCCACGGCGACAGCTCGATCTACGATGCGCTGGTCCACATGTCGGAGGATTATTCCCTGCAGATACCGCTGATAGACGGACACGGCAATTTCGGGTCGATCGACGGCGATCCGGCGGCAGCAATGCGTTATACGGAAGCAAGGCTGTCCGAAGGCGCCATGACGATGCTGGACAATCTCGACAAGGGACTGGTGGAATTCATTCCGAACTTCGACGAGAGTGAGAAAGAACCGGTTGTTCTGCCGGCAATGCTGCCCAATCTTCTGATCAACGGTACTACTGGTATCGCGGTCGGAATGGCGACCAATATCCCGCCTCACAATCCTTCGGAAGTGATCGATGCATGTATTGCATATCTTGACAATTCGGACATAAGCGTTGAAGGCCTGATGCATTATATCAAAGGGCCCGATTTCCCGACGGGCGGCATCATAATTAACGGAGACGCGCTCGCCGATATTTACAGGACGGGTGAAGGTCGTATCAAGGTCCGCGCCAAAGCCGTCATAGAAAGAGGCGACAACGGACGCAGCAATATCATTATCACCGAGATCCCCTATACCGTTTCGGGTAATAAGACCAAGCTGGTCGAGAGCCTTGTGGGACTCATGCGCGACAAGGTATTTGAGGAAATATACGATGTGCGCGATGAATCTTCGAAGGAAGGTATCCGCATAGTGATCGAGGTCAAGAAGGACCGTGACGCACAGAACCTTCTGAACGGATTATTTAAAAAATCGCCTCTCGAGGATACATATACCGTCAATCTCCTCGCAGTCAAGGAAAAACAGCCGATCGTATTTAACCTGAGATCGATGATCGGGGAGTTTATAGAATTCCAGGAGGAGCTCTATACCAAGGAGCATGAATTCCTTCTGAACAAAGCAAAACAGCGTATCGAGATCGTCGAGGGACTGCTCCGCGCCTGCGATGTCATAGACCTTATCATCGAGATCCTGCGCGGCTCTGATTCCGTCAAACAGGCCAAGGACTGCCTGATGTTCGGCGATGTTACCGATATCAGGTTCAAATCGGAATCATCGAGAATGCAGGCATTCAGGCTTAATTTCACACAGGCGCAGGCTGACGCAATCCTTGCAATGCCGCTGTACCGCCTGATCGGACTCGAAATACAGAAGCTCGAAGAAGAGCAGAAAATACTGAAAGAGAATATCGAAAAGTATACTGCGATCCTTGCCCGCAAATCCGCGCTGAGAGCGGTAATAAAGGAAAGGCTCAGAGCGTTCGGGAAGAAATTTGCGAGACCGCGTCTTACCCAGATCGACAATATCGCGGTTTCCGATTATGTGGAAGAAGTCAAGATAGAGGATATTTACGTACTGGTCGACAGATTCGGATATACTAAATCGGTCGATGAGGCTACATATTCAAAGGCTGCGCCCGAAGTCCTGAAGGAATTTGTCCATACCGTACGGATGAAGAACAATGACGTTCTCTGCGTATTTACAGCAGAGGGCAACATGTTCAGAGTCAGGGCCGAGAAGCTTCCCAAATGCAAGCTGAAGGAGAAAGGAACCCTGATACATAATCTCTGCAAACTCGACCAGGAAGAAGCGATATTCTACTGTTCATTTAAGCAGCTGTTCGAGAGCCAGCTTGTATTTACGAGCGAAGGCGGATTTATCAAGCAGGTTTCGGGCGTCGAGTTCGATACCGGAAGATTGTGCGTCGCTGCCACCAAGCTTGAAACAAACGACAGGGTCGCTTCGATATGCATGCTGGGCGCCGCGGATGTTCTCGCGGGCAACAGAAAAGCAGTCATCGTTACCAAGAACGGCTACGGACTGGCATTTCCGCTTACGGAAGTTCCCGAGATGAAGAAGACCGGCCGCGGAGTCAAGGCGATCACGATGGATAAGTCGGATAAGATCATATTCGCGGGCGTTGCGGGGCCTGAAACGGTCAGCTTCGAACTTCCCGGCGATAAGACACTTGATATGAAGAAACTGAAGACACGTCCGAGGGCATCAAAGGGCGTGAAAGGTGTGGTGTAAATAAGGAGGACATATGCCGAAGGTAAGCATAATAATACCGTTCAGATCGGGTGAGTTCTTTCTGGTCGACTGTCTGGAAAGCCTTAAGGCCCAGAGCTTCAAGGACTACGAGGTACTTCTTGTCCTTGACGGCTATTTCGGGGATATCAATCATGTGATCGAACCTTATAAAGCCGATATGACCATCAGGCTGTTCTCAACGAACGAAGAGCATACCGGAGTTCCGGCCGCGCGTAATGTGGGACTTGAGAACGCAGAGGGCGAGTTTGTATATTTCCTGGATGCCGATGATTATATTTTCGAAGATGCGATCGCCGTCCTGCTCGAGGCAGCCGAGGAATCGCAGGAAGATATGGTATACGGCAAATTCCATTATACATATTATAAGAGGGATATTTTCCTGCCTATTTATATAGAGAAGCGTGAGGCAATGATCGCCGCCAATGAAGCACTTGCTGAGAATGGCGGGGATTCGGATGCCGACGATGATGAGGACGATGACGAAGACGAAGATCTGACCGAGGAAGAGCTTGCCGAACTGGAATCCATGAAACGTTTCAGGGCCCGCAGAAAAGCCATCAGGAGACTGATCACGAGAAAGAAGCGTTTCCGTAATGTTTCGGTATTGAATAAACTATTCAGAAAATCCAAACTTGACGAACTTGGGCTGAAGTTTGACGAGACCCAGACTTTCTACAGCGACTTCTTATTTGTTACGATGTTCCTGGATCATGAGGTCAATGTCCGCAAGCGTTTCCATGCGCATTATATCAAGCGTAAGCATCAGGATCCCGTGAACAATCCGGCATTGTCGCAGGTTCAGGACGAAAGGCGTTTCGGCCAGATGCTCGAGATGTTCAACAAGGCCATCGACGTGACGGACCCGGAAGGAACGGTAAGGCGTGCGGTTGATCATCAGATAATAGTTTATTTTACAAATTATTTTGTTAAGAAACTTAAGAGAAGTGAGAACGATTTCTGGCGTGAGGAACGTTTTGACGCGATGAGGGAGCTTGCCCTGAGAATAAGCAAGGCCAATCTGCGCCGCGAGAAGTTCTGGCGCCGCCGAATGGTCAAGGCGCTCAGGAACGGGCAGCAGGATAAGTGCGTCAAATTGATCACCAGACGTCTTGCCTGGAAGAAATTCAAGAAGATGATTCGGGGCAAGAACGTTCTGAACAAGTACCTGTACCGCCGTAAATACCTGAAGCTGCCGATCAGCGAGAATACGATAGTATTTGAGAGCTTTCTGGGCAAGAATTATTCGGACAGTCCCAAGTATATTTATGAATATCTTGCAAAGAATTATCCCGGCAAATATAACCTGGTATGGGTCCTTGACAACAAGACCAAACTGCCTTACGAGGGCGTAAAGGTTAAGCGTTTCAGCCGCAAATACATGCAGTATATGGCGACCGCCAAATATTTTGTATTTAACATGAGGCAGCCTACCTGGTTCAAGAAGCGCAAGGGCATGATATTCCTTGAAACATGGCATGGAACACCGCTCAAGAAGCTGGTATTTGATCTTGACGAAGTGTATTCCGCATCGCCTCTTTATAAAAAGGAAGTTTACAAACAGTCGAGAGAGTGGGATTATCTGATCGCCGCCAATGAATTTTCGAGCAGGGTATTCAAGAGCTGCTTTATGTTTGACAACCCGATGCTTGAATACGGTTATCCGAGGAACGATCTGCTCCACAGCCCCGACAGGGATGCCCGTGCCGAGGAGCTGCGTGAGAAACTCGGTATTCCCAAATATAAGAAGACTATCCTCTATGCTCCTACATGGCGCGATGACGAGTATTACGGCAAGGGCCAGTACAAATTCGAACTGAAGCTCAATCTGTCTGAAATGAAGAAAGCCCTTTCGGATGAATATGTCATATTGCTGCGTACACATTATTTTATCGCGGATGCGCTCGACCTTAAGGGGATGGAGGGCTTTGCCCTGAATTTCAGCAAGTACGACGATATTACGGATCTGTATCTTGTTTCCGATATAATAATCACGGATTATTCATCGGTATTCTTCGATTATGCCAACCTTAAGCGCCCGATGCTTTTCTATACATACGATCTTGAAAAGTACCGCGATGTCCTGAGGGGATTCTATATCGATATCGAAGAGGAACTTCCCGGCCCGTTGCTCTATACGACAGCGGAAGTGATAGACGCCGTTAAGAATATCGATGCCGTAAGTGAAAAATATGCTTCGAAGTATGAAGTTTTCTACGACCGTTACTGCGGATGGGAGGACGGACATGCCGCAGAGAACGTGGCTAAGAAAGTTTTTGGTCTGTAAAAATTCTTTTTTCGTGAAGATTTTTACAAAAAACTTTTCAAAAAAGGTTAAGTAAAAAAATATTCCGTCCGATATATCAACCAGAAAAGAAAGTTTTCTTTTCACAAGGAGGTGAAGTTTTATGCGTATAGATGCAATGAATCAGGTTAGCCAGATCTATCAGAAGAGCGGAACCAGGAAGGTTGCTCAGGCTAACAAGACAAGTTTTGCCGACAAGCTGGAACTTTCTCAGATCGGTAAAGATATGCAGGTTGCAAAGGCAGCGGTTAAAGCAAGCCCTGATGTACGCGAGAGCCGTGTAAATGAGATCAAGGCTGCTATTGCCAACGGTACTTATTCCGTAAGTGATGAGGATCTTGCTGAGAAACTGGCAAGCTTATTTGGATGATAAGCTGTTTGTCTTAATCGAAGGAGATAGCATATAATATGCCCGGTTTGATCGATGACCTTGTGGATACTATGTCCAAAGAGAACGAGATCTACAAGGACCTAATACCGATAGCCTCGGAAAAAACGAGAGTTATCATTAAAAATGACCTCACTGCCCTTCAGGAAATTACGGACAGGGAACAGCTCGTTATCGAGCAGATCAATTCCCTTGAACGCAAAAGGGAGGAGGTCATTAAAAATATCGGCGTGGTTTTACGGCGCGATCCCGAAACGCTCAACATGAAGAACCTTATCACTCTCATGGGCAAGCAGCCGAAGGAACAGAAGCGTCTCGCAAAGATCCACGACGAATTGAGCGCTACGCTCAAAACTCTTGTCATGCTCAATGACAGGAACCAAGCACTTATAGAACAATCCCTCGAGATGATCGAATTTAACATGAATCTCATTCAGAGCTCAAGGATGATGCCGGAGGGAAACAATTATACGAAAAGTGCGGGCGAGTTAGGCCTGCAGGGCAACGGAACAAGGATGTTCGACGCCAAGCAGTGACTTTTGACCGCCAGACAAAGCTGAGTTTTTGTTTGTGTGGGAATGAGGAGGTTAGGTATGTCACTATTTGGCGCTCTTTCAGTTGGAACATCCGGATTAAAAATAAGTCAACGAGGATTAAATGTAGTTGCGCACAATCTGGCCAACGTGGATACGGAAGGTTTCGTAAGACAGCAGACCGTCCTGGATACGTCCACATTTGTTAAGGTCGGTCAAAACCACATTTCACCTATGATGGTGGGACTTGGTGTTGATACCGAAGTGGTCAGACAGGTGCGCGATGTTTTTTTGGACAGAACTTACCGCCAGGAAGTCGGACGTCAGGGCTATTACGAAGCCCAGCGCGACGCGGTGGATGAGATAGAGAACCTGTTCGGAGAGCTTCAGGGAGTTGCCTTCCAGGAAGAACTCAATGATTTCTGGGTTTCGCTGCAGGAACTTTCCAAGGAGCCTGACAGCCGCGTAGCCCAGGCAACACTCGTAGAGACGGCGATCTCATTTACGGAGAGAGCCGAGAAGATTTACGAACAGCTCAAAAAATACCAGCTCGATCTGAATACGCAGATCAAACAGAAAGTTGACCGGATCAACGAGATCGGTGATGAGATCAATGAGCTGAATCATAAGATTGCATTCTACGAGGCCAACAAGGTAGAAAATGCCAACGACCTCCGCGACAGGCGCAACAGCCTGCTCGACGAGCTCGGCAAGATGGCCAAGATCACATATAATGAAACAGTAAGCGGTAAGGTTCTTGTATCGCTTGAGGATTCACAGTTCATTTCCGAAGATCTGTGCATGCACATGGGAACCATGACAATGGCCCAGTACAGAGAAGCACATAACATTGAGACGCCGCTTGACGAAGCAGCGGACATACTTCTCGTAACCTGGCCGCATCTCGGCGATGTCGAAGTGTATGACTGGTCACGTATTCCCAGCACTCCGGCCAATACCGATATCGGAAGCCTGAAAGGCGCGATACAGGCCAGAGGAACCGCGATCGGCAAGTATGTGAACATCCCCCTCGAGCCGAAGATCGAAGATTACATCGACGAGGAAGGCGTTCTTGATCAGGAAGCTTACAATCACGCACTCGATCAGTTCGAACTCGATACCGAAGAATATAATCTCCACATCGATTCATCGATAATGATGAGAACGGAAGCTCAGTTCGACCAGCTGATCCACGGTATCATAACAACGATCAACGACGCGCTCTGCCCGAACAAGGAAGTCATGGTATCGGCAGGAACCACGATCTATCGGGATGACGGAACCGAGTATACATTTGAAGAAGATACCCTGATCAAGATATTTGACAAGGAGAACGCACCGGTCGGTGTGGATGCGGATGCGACACCCGGTATCGAATTATTCTCGAGAAAGACGGTTTCCAGATATACAAGCCCGCAGGACATCACCCTTGCGGACGGCTCGGTGATCGAAGGAGCGATGATCTACAACTGGGAAGATCCTTCCGACAATTACACGCTCTACACACTGGGCGAAGTTGAGATCAATCCCGCGATCATCAACAATAAATCCAAGCTTCCCATCATTTCCAACAACGGAAGCGGCGATTACGACATGGTCATGGTCGACAAGCTGCTGTCGAAATGGCAGGAACCTTTCGCAACACTTTCACCCAATGATCTGACCTACAACAATTTCAACGCGTACTACACGGCATTTACCGGAGCCATCGCCAACAGGGGCGACGAATTCGATACACTCGCCAAGACACAGGAGAGCATGGTCAATTCGGTAGAAGACAAGCGTGTCGGCATCACCGGAGTTTCTTCGGACGAGGAACTGACCAACCTGATCAAGTTCCAGCACGCATACAACGCTTCGGCAAGATATATAACGGTTATCGATGATATGCTGAGACATATTATCGAGAAGCTGGGGTAAATAGTTAAACGGAGGTAATATATGGCCAACACATTTTTCGGACTTACGATAGGCACGACCGGTCTGTATGGCGCCAACATCGGCATCAACACCACTGCCCATAATATTTCCAATACCGAAACGGATGGCTATTCAAGACAGAATGTCGAGAAGAGAGCCGGAGTTGCGCTCCGTACCAATGCCTCCTACGGTATGATCGGTACCGGTGTTGATATTATCAGCATAGAACAGATCAGGGATCAGTATTATGACGAGAAATACCGCAGCAACAATACCAATACCGGTTATTACGTGTGCCAGGATTATTATATGAAGGACATCGAAAATTATTTTAACGAAGTCCAGCTTGAAGGCTTCAACAGCAATTTCGATACCCTTTATAATTCGATCCAGGAACTTTCCAAGGATCCGTCGAGCCTTACGGTAAGAACACAGCTCAACAGCTACGCACAGAGCTTCTCGGAATACATCAACGCTCTTCAGGTCGGCATGGAGAAGATTCAGGACAATGTCAATCTCGAGATCAAGACCATGGTTGATTCGGTCAATTCATATGCGCTTCAGATCGCGGGCCTGACCAAGCAGATCAATACGCTTGAAGTTACCGGCGGCAAGGCCAATGACCTGAGAGACCAGAGAAATCTGCTTGTCGATGAGCTTTCCAATATCGTAAATATCTCGGTTGACGAGAGGATCGTCGGACAGTCGGAAGTCGGCGTTACAAGCTATACCGTCAAGGTCGGCGAGACCACACTTGTTGATACATACGATTATCATACAATGACAGTCGTTCCCCGTGCAGAGAAAACCAACCAGTCGGATATTGACGGTCTGTACGATATCAAATGGGATAGCAACCAGAACTTCAATCCGTTCGCAAACGGCGGAAGGCTCCAGGCGCTGTTTGAAGTCAGGGACGG
>JAFZNE010000122.1 GCA_017553035.1 Lachnospiraceae bacterium | reverse complement strand
TTCCAGATCGTGCTGTCGAACCGCCTGTCGGCACCGTTTGAAGGAAGCCTGCTCAATACTTACAGGATGCTGCGTACGATCAATCCGTCACCGTACATGTTTTATTTCTCGGGAACCGATGTGGAGGTTGCGGGAGCATCACCGGAGACACTGGTCAAACTTGAAAACGGAGTGCTTAGGACATTTCCGCTTGCCGGAACCAGACCGAGAGGAACGACAGACGAGGAAGATATTCGCCTAGAGAAGGAATTGCTTGTCGATGAGAAGGAACTTGCAGAGCACAACATGCTCGTCGACCTCGGCAGAAATGATCTCGGAAGGAGCAGTAAATTTGGAACGGTCCAGGTCGAGAAACTGCATTCGATCGAGAGATTCTCACATGTCATGCATATCGGATCGACCGTAAGAGGCGAGATCGCGGATGATAAAGATGCGCTTGATGCGATCGAATCGGTCCTGCCGGCCGGAACGCTTTCGGGAGCACCGAAGATCAGGGCCTGCCAGCTGATAGGAGAGCTTGAGAACAACAAGAGAGGCATCTACGGCGGAGCAATAGGATATATAGATTTTACGGGAAATATGGATACGTGTATCGCGATCCGCATCGTATACAAGAAGAACGGTAAGGTCTTCGTACGGAGCGGAGCCGGAATTGTAGCGGATTCGGTTCCGGAGAAGGAATTCGAAGAGTGCCTTAATAAAGCGAAAGCGTCGATAAAGGCGCTGGAGCTGGCACAGGAGATCGAGTGAGCAGCGAAAACATAGGCGGAATTGATGAATAGAAGGCAGAACCGTATGAGGTGACAAATATATGATCTTACTGATAGACAATTATGACAGTTTTTCCTACAACCTGTATCAGATGATCGGCGCGATCGATTCCGATATCAAGGTGATCCGTAATGACGAGATGAGTGTCGGGGAAATATACAAGCTCTCTCCGGACCGTATCATCCTCTCCCCGGGGCCGGGCAGACCGGAGGATGCAGGAGTCATTATCGACGTGATCAAAAAGCTTGGAGATAAGATGCCGATACTCGGCGTGTGCCTGGGACATCAGGCAATATGCGCGGCTTACGGCGCGACCGTGACATATGCCGAAAGGCTGATGCACGGGAAACAGTCGGAAGTAACATTTGAGAAGAACTGCCCTCTGTTTGAAGGATGCCCCGATATCATGCCGGTTGCGAGATATCATTCGCTGATAGCCGATCCGGATACGATACCCGCAGAACTGAGGGTTACGGCAAAGACATTCGCAAATGAGATCATGGCGGTCCAGCATGTGAAATACCCGGTATTCGGAGTACAGTTCCATCCGGAATCGATATTGACGCCCGAGGGAGGAAGGATCCTGGCCAATTTCCTGAAGGCGAAAAATACAAACTATTTGATGGCATAAAAAGGAGGAAAGAAAGATGATCAAGGAAGCAATCGTAAAAATCGTAAACAAAGGTGACTTAACTTATGACGAGGCATATGCCGTAATGAATGAGATCATGAGCGGCGAGACCACGCCGACCCAGAATGCGGCATTTTTATCCGCACTTTCAACCAAGAGCGCAAAGGCCGAGACGACCGACGAGATCGCAGGCTGTGCGGCCGCGATGAGGGATCACGCGACTAAGGTCGATACGGGAATGGACATTTTTGAAATAGTGGGAACGGGTGGAGACAACGCGCACAGCTTTAATATTTCCACCACATCGGCGCTTGTGGCGGCAGCAGCGGGTGTAAAGGTCGCAAAGCACGGAAACAGGGCAGCTTCCTCCTTGAGCGGAACAGCAGACTGTCTTGAAGCACTGGGCGTTAATATAAACCAGAGCCCGAAACGCTGTGTGGAAATGCTTAAAGAAGCCGGAATGTGCTTCTTCTTCGCACAGAAATACCATACTTCAATGAAATATGTAGGCGCTATCCGTAAGGAACTCGGATTCCGTACCGTTTTCAATATCCTTGGACCGCTGACCAATCCGGGATCTCCGAAGATGCAGCTGCTCGGAGTGTATGATGAATACCTTGTGCAGCCGCTTGCACAGGTTCTCGTGAGCCTCGGGATCAAACGCGGAATGGTCGTATACGGACAGGATAAGCTCGATGAAATCTCGGCAAGCGCACCTACGACAGTCTGCGAGATCTCGGATGGATGGTACAAGACTTATGTTATCAAACCCGAGGATTTCGGCATCGAGCGCTGCACCAAGGATGACTTAAAAGGCGGAACACCCCAGGAAAACGCAAAGACAACACTTGCGATACTGAACGGTGAAAAAGGTCCCAAGCGTAATGCGGTACTGCTCAACGCCGGCGCTTCGCTCTATATTGCGGGCAAGGCCGACAGCCTCAAGGCCGGAATAGAACTTGCCGGACAGATCCTTGATTCGGGCAAGGCAGTCGAGGTCCTCAACAAGATGATCGAAGTAAGCAACAGACCGGATGAGGAATGAACTGAGAAACGTTTTTACGATAAAAAGAGTATTAAGATAAATGTCTGATGATGGTCGTGAACAGAAATGTTTGAAGGCGTAATCGGACATAAAGAGGTCTGCGTATGACGATACTTGATGAAATTGCCGGATATGCAAAAGTCCGGGTACAGGCTGATAAAGAGAAGCTTGGGCTTGACAAGGTCAGGGAACTTGCGGAGCAGATCGCTCATAAGGGTGATAACGCTTCGAAGATGATGGAATCCGGCTTGTATGCCGGCGGAAACGGCGGGCGGAAAAGATCATTCCGTGAAGCTGTCGCGAGACCCGGATTGAGCTTTATCTGCGAAGTGAAAAAGGCATCACCTTCTAAGGGTTTGATAGATCCCGTATTTGACTATATGAAGATCGCTGCCGAATATGAAAATGCAGGCGCAGACTGTATTTCGTGCTTGACAGAACCCAAATGGTTCCTGGGATCTGATGAGATATTCCGCGATATCCGGGGAAACGTGGGAATTCCGATGCTGCGTAAGGATTTTGTGGTAGATGAATACCAGATATATCAGGCAAAGACGATGGGAGCGGATTGTGTGCTTCTGATATGCGCACTGCTCGATACGGGCACAATTGCGAAATACCTGGGAATCTGCGAGGGACTCGGACTTGATGCACTTGTCGAAACGCATGATGAAGCAGAAATACTTTCCGCGGTCACGGCAGGAGCCCGTATCATCGGAGTGAACAACCGGAATCTTAAAGATTTTTCGGTGAATTTTGACAATGCGGCCAGGCTTCGGGATTTGATCCCGGCTGACCGACTGTATGTCGCCGAAAGCGGTGTTAGAAAGCCGGAAGACGCGGCACTGCTTCGAAAGATCGGAGCGGATGCGGTCCTGATGGGAGAAGTGCTTATGCGTTCGGCAGACAAGTCGAAATTGCTGAACGAGATGAGAAAGATTGCAGGTGAATAAAAATGACGAAGATCAAGATCTGCGGATTGTTCAGAGAATGTGACATTGATTATGTCAATGAGGCAAAACCGGATTATATAGGATTTATTTTGAATTTTCCGAAGAGTCACAGAAATATCACCCCGGAAT
>JAFZNE010000016.1 GCA_017553035.1 Lachnospiraceae bacterium | reverse complement strand
TTTCAGGTCTCCGCACACTCCGATCACAAGATTGTTGAGTCTTCCTTTTTCCCTTTTTATCGTAAGCAGATCCGTAAGTGTCTGCGTCGGATGATTGTGCCCGCCGTCTCCGGCATTGATCACAGGTATTCCGGCGTGCTGCGATGCCACATACGGAGCACCTTCTTTCGGATGCCTCATCGCTATGATGTCAGCATAGCAGCCTACCGTTCTTACCGTATCGGCCACGCTTTCGCCTTTCGCCGCGGAACTTGCCTGGGCTTCCGAAAAACCGATGACGTTTCCGCCAAGATCGAGCATTGCTGCCTCGAAGCTCAAACGTGTCCTTGTTGACGGTTCAAAAAATAATGTCGCGAGCTTCTTGTATCTGCATTTTTCCCTGTATGCGTCAGGGTTTGAGATTATATCCTCAGCCCTGGTGATCAGTTCATCGATCTCTTCGGTACTGAGTTCAAGAATATCAATTAAGTTGCGCATATTTATCCCTTTCTTATTTGAGATGCCTTTCAGCCGCACCTCATCCCAGCGAATCCCTGAATGCGATCAATCCTTCGATATCGCTTTCCGCTACATATCCCTGCTTCGCAGCCTCCGCGGCTATCACATCGAAATTGGTCAGGCTCACATTCTTCACATTTGCGACAGCAAGCTTATCCAGTCCCTTCTTGATCCCGTATGTAAAAATGCTGACAATACCGAGGACTTCCGCGCCTTCCTCGCGCAGTGCCTCAACAACCTCGATAACACTGCCTCCGGTTGAGATCAGATCCTCAATTACAACAACCTTCTGTCCCTTTTCCAGCTTTCCTTCAATGCGGTTTCCCCTGCCGTGGTCCTTTGCGCTGCTTCTTACATAACCCATCGGCATTCCGAGCAGATGTCCCGCGATCGCCGCATGCGCAATACCTGCGGTACTTGTTCCCATCAGGACTTCGCAATCCGGATACTCCTCTTTTACCGTATCCGCGATCGCCTGCTCAACGATATTTCTTACCTCCGGTGCCGTGAGGATCAGCCTGTTGTCACAATACACAGGGCTCTTGATCCCGCTCGCCCAGGTAAACGGTTCCTGCGGCCTGAAAAATACCGCTTTGATCCCGAGCAGTCCCTGCGCGACTTTGATCTCTCTTTCTTTCTTGTCCATCCTGCTTTACCTCCCTCTGTTCAATCCGTTTTCTCCTTTTGATCCATGTCACCAGCATATATCACCTGCATATATCACCCGCAGAATCCCTTCACGCACCTGCGATACGCCGCAACCGGATCCTCTGCCTGTGTGATCGGGCGGCCTACAACTATATAGTCCGAACCGATCTCTTTAGCTTTCTCCGGCGTTGTGATCCTTGCCTGATCGTCTTTAGCGCTGTCGGCAAATCTTACACCGGGCGTTACGGTCACAAAATCCCTTCCGAGGCGTGCTTTTACGCTTCCTGCCTCAAGAGGTGAACACACGATACCGTCAAGTCCTGCTTTCTTCGCATTTTCCGCATAATGAAGCACCGTTTCTTCAACAGTTGCGTTGATCAGTAATTCATTACGCATTCTCTCCTCGTCTGTTGAAGTCAGCTGTGTGACCGCGATCAATAAAGGTCTGGTTCCGTCGGGACGGGTCAGTCCTTCAAGTGCCGCCTCCATCATAGCTATCGTTCCTGCTGCATGAAGATTGCACATATCAACGTCGAGTCTGGACAGAACAGCCATTGCCTTCTTGACAGTATTCGGGATATCATGCAGTTTAAGGTCGAGGAATATCTTATGTCCGCGCGCCTTAATCTTTCTGACTATATCCGGTCCCGCAGCATAGAACAGTTCCATTCCTATTTTGACAAAAGGCTTCTCCTCGGTAAATCTTTCGAGAAAACCGAGTGTTTCCTCCTCCCCCGCAAAATCACAGGCAATTATCACATCTTTTCCCATAATGTTTAACCTCCAAGATAAATCTTTTCATTTTCTTGTTAAAGTGTTTTCTCCGGTCTGTTGTCCGGTCTTTTCTTCCATATCCTGCATTTATTCCGTATCTTCTTTTACTGCCTTACGCGGTTTCCAGTGCAATACGATCAAGATCCCGATATACACAAATGTTGCAACCGGCCATCCAAACGCGGTCACATACAAGCAGGCTTCCGGTTTCGGATTGCCTGACAATCCGAGAATAAACAATGTTTCGATAAAAATACCCACAAACATCAGGAATGCAAATACAAGTGAGATCAGGATCATAAAGACCTTCAATCCTGTGGGAGCCTCAGGCAGTTCCGGTAAATATCTGCTCACCCAAATTCTGTATGTCAGGATGATGAATGCGAGAAAAAGCATCAATCCTGCAGCATAAGCGATCATATTGTATTGATAGACCGGATTTGCGAAAAGGAATCCGGAAGTAGCACCTGTATCTTTCTTCCCGATAAACTGGATCGGACAGGCAATGCATGCCGCTATTAACATAAGCAGTAAATAAAGGCATTCCAGACCAAATAGTTTGGCAGAACTTATTCTCATTTTTATCCTTTAAACCTCCCGGTAGTCATCCTCATTTCATCAAACCCGGACCTGTCATTCGGATCAACTGTGCGCACATCCGATGATATCCGTGATCTTCTCTATCCCCATCTTTTCACATAATGCAGGGAGCTCGCCAATGATCTTCGGGCAAATGCAGGGATCAGTCAGATTGGCTGCCCCGATCTGTACTGCAGAAGCTCCCGCCATCATCATTTCGATCACGTCTTCGGCCGATGCAACTCCTCCCATTCCGATGATCGGTATTTTCACCGCCTCATAGACCTGGTAGACCATTCTCACGGCTACCGGGAAGATCGCAGGTCCCGAAAAGCCGCCCATCTTATTTGCTACAACCGGCTTCTTACGTTTGATATCGATCCTCATCCCAAGAAGCGTGTTGATAAGACTGATGCCGTCTGCCCCCGCCTCCTCGCATGCTTTTGCGATATCCGTGATCGATGTGACATTCGGGCTGAGCTTCATATACACGGGCTTGTGTGTTACCGACTTGACAGCCCTTGTCACCTCTGCGGCAGCTTCAGGTGAAGTCCCGAATGCCATTCCGCCGGCATGTACGTTGGGACAGCTGATGTTCACCTCGATAATGCCTATCCCGTCCTCTTTATCTATCTTTTCGCAGCAGTATTTATATTCATCTATCGAAAATCCGCTGATATTCGCTATCACAGGCTTGTGAAATATTCTGCGCAGTTTGGGAAGTTCCTCGCCGATAACCGCTTCGATCCCCGGATTGGCCAGTCCGACCGAGTTGATCATGCCCGCACTGCATTCCGCGATCCTCGGCGTCGGATTCCCGAATCGGGCTTCTTGCGTTGTTCCTTTGAAACTGAAGCTTCCGAGTACATTTATATCGTACAGCTTCGCAAATTCCTGCCCGAATCCGAAAGTTCCGCTTGCCGGGATCACCGGGTTGTCAAGGACCCAGTCGCCAAGACGCGTTGTTATATCAGGCATTTATGTTCCTCCTTGCTGTGTAATGCGTTTTCCACCTCATCCGTCTATGCCCTCCCCTTGAGGGGCGGGTGAGGTGTCTAAAATGTCACTTTATACCAACAGTACATCTGCCGCAAATACCGGCCCGTCACTGCACACTTTTCTGGTTCCTTCTTTAGTCATCACCGAACATCCTACGCAGGCTCCGAATCCGCAGCCCATACGTTCTTCAAGGCTAAGTTCGCCGCTGATCTTCTCACCCATCGCCGATTTCAATGCCTTCAGCATCGGTATCGGGCCACAGGCAAAATAATGTGTACATTCGGCTATCTCACCGAGGCAGTCCGTAACAAACCCTTTTTTTCCGAGGCTTCCGTCCACAGTAGCTGTAAATACCCTGACCTGAGGATAACCGTTATGCGGATGTCCGTTTTGCCCCTGAGTATCGGAACTTCCGGATCCTTTGCCTTCAAACCCTTCGCATCCGAAATCGTACAGATCGTTCAGTGCGTCAAATTCATCAAGGTAAAATGCATCTTTTTCCGAAGCAAATCCCAGGATCACGTTTACCGGTTTTCCGGCAAGTACAAGACGTTTGGCCAGTCCGTACATCGGAGGCGTTCCGACTCCTCCTCCTACAAGCAGCGGTGCACTTCCGGCCTTGCTCATGTCGAACCCGTTGCCGAGTCCCGATAGTATGTCAAGCTGTGTACCTGCTTTAAGTGTGCTCATATACTCCGTGCCTTTACCGACCACCTTGTATATCAGCACCAGTTTGCCGTTGCTCCAATCACATACCGAGATCGGTCTGCGCAGGAAGAAACCGGGGAGTGAAATATTAACAAACTGCCCCGGCATCGTTATATCCGATGTATCCCCATCCAGTACGAGCCTGTATACCTGGTCTGCAATGGGTTCATTCTTCTCTATAGTCATTAATTGCTGCATTTTTACGTTTTCCTTTTGTGGCTAAAATATTAAATCCTGATTTAATCCAGTGGTCATAATCCATAACATTTTTTAAACGGTCAATTCCGGTCATCTGCATGGAATACCATGTCTTTGCAGATCGTCATAATGCATTTTCCATAGACTTCCCAGCCGTCAAACGGAGTAAATCTGCCCTTTGACCTGAATTTTGACGGATCGATCACATACTTTTCATCGAGATCATATACGCACAGTTTCGCGCAGGCTCCCGCTTCAATTCCGCATTCTATTCCGAAACGCCGGGCAGGTGCAAATGTCATAAGATCAACGAGTTTTTCGAGACTGATCACATCATTCTTTACCAGCCTGGTGTAAAGCACGGGGAATGCGCATTCCAGCCCTACAACTCCCATCAATCCCGCCATAAGTCCGCGCGCCTTCTCCTCCTCAGCGTGTGGAGCGTGATCTGTTGCGATCATGTCTATGGTACCGTCAGCCAGTCCTTCGAGAAGAGCTTCCATATCCGAACGTGATCTGAGCGGCGGATTCATCTTGTACCTTCCGAGGTTCATCGGAGATTCCCCGTTCTCGAGTTTTACAAGAATATCCTCCTCGCACATGGTCAGATAATGCGGTGCGGTCTCGCAGGTAACGTCAACTCCGCGTGCCTTTGCTTTTCTGATGATATCAACCGATTCCGCAGTCGAAATATGGCATACATGATAGGCGCATCCTGTTTCCTCTGCGATCCTCACATCTCTTTCGATCATCTTCCATTCCGATTGTGAGGTTATTCCCTTTATGCCCAGCATATTTGCAACCCTGCCCGCATGGATCCTGCTGCCGCCTATGCATGTCATATCCTCACAATGCTCGGCGATCAGCTTTCCGAGTTCTTTGCTCCTGAGCATGGCTTCACGGATCAGTTCCGTATCCGGTATGCCTTTTCCGTCATCCGAAAATGCGATGACCCGGCCGGCGATCTCTTCCATTTGTGACAGAGCGCTGCCCTGCTCCGCTACGGTAATGCTCCCGTAAGGGTATACATTGATGAGCCCGGCATTTGCGATAGCCTTTTCCTCGATGGCAAGATGTTCTGAAGAGTCAGGAACGGGATCCAGATTCGGCATAGTGCAGACATCGGTATATCCGCCCGCCGCAGCCGCCTCGGATCCTGTTTTTATTGTCTCTTTATGAGAAAAACCCGGTTCGCGAAAATGCACATGCACATCCACAAAACCGGGAAAAATGTATTTACCTGATAAATCATACACACAGACGTCGTTTACCTTATCAACCTCATCTACCTCAAGTGCACGCGAAGAAGAATGACCATCTGAAACTGAAACAATACGGCCATCTTCAATAAGAACATCTGCGGGTTCAAACCTGCTGCCGGTGTATACGCGCGCGCCCTTTAATAATGTCTGCATGATTAGCTCCTTATATATTACTTGAGTTATGGTAACATATAAGGAGCCGAATAGTCAAGTACAAAAGAACCTGCCTTGAACGTCATTATTTGTATGATTTTACTTATTTTGTCTTAATATACTGTCTCAGCTCGATCTCCTGTTCCAGTGTATATGTCTTGCCTCCGACAGTTACCGTATCGGTAACGATCACGCTCGGGAAGAATATTCCGTATTTATCGGACGAAATGCCCCTTTCAGGGAATGAAATATTCGTAACAGGTACCTCTTCATTGCCTTTCTTCACCGTGAAGCATTCCGCAAATACTGTTCTCAGGACATTAACATCCGAAGCCGATTCCTTGGTCAGTGTCTCGGAAGTTGTATCCTTCTTCAGACTGATCTCGATCTTGCTGTCATCATCTGTGATCGTAAATGATTCGGTTGCGATATTGACTATACCTGATGATATCTTCTTATAAACGACAACGCTGTACTTTCCAGGCTCAAGCTTGGTAAGCTTGCCATCGGCATTCTCGTAGACAAGATAGATCGCGCTGTTCTTTACGCAGCCCGCATCCTTGATCTCGTTTGTGTTTCCTTCCTTGTAGAGCTTGTAGAAGCAATTGTTCTCATATACGACATTATCGGATGTATAGACCGTGCTAATTGTATTGTAAATGAGATTATCTTTCAGTTCGTACAGTACCAGATCGACCTTGGGAAGCGCATTTGCCGACGAACCGAGTGTGATATCGGTCTTGCCGTTGATCATGAGCTTGTAGGTCGAAGGGATCGAAGTCAGCGGAGTCTTGACAGTCAGGTTGAAATAACCTGTTACCGTACCCTTGCCCTGCTCGCTGTAAGTTACTTTGTATTGATAATCCTTGCCGTCGGTCGAGCCATATCCGTATGCTTCAAAATCCATATATGCCGTTCCGTCAGATGAAACATAAGCAGCGGTATACGGACCTGAGATCTTCTCGATCGTTATATTTGAAGCCAAACCGCCGGTTGCATCATATCCCTTAATGTCAAGGATATTGCCGTACTGGTCCAGAACCTTGATCTTGATCCTGGTTGCTCCGACTCCGAAAACATCAGAAACAGTATATCCGCTTACGTTCTTGCCGCCTGCTTCAAACAGCAGCGCGGATGCTTTTCTGGCGTCGATTATCGTTACCTGTACGGTTCCGATAACCTGTCTGTTGTACAATATCTTGATCACATCCGAACCGGTCTTGCCTTCGGTGTTGAAATCGATCCTTCCGCTGGTATCAACAAAACATACCGATGTTGTTTCGGGCTGGAATTCGATGGGCGAACCGACATCATTGGAATAGATGTACTTGCCGTCATAACGTTTTACTCTGGCAATAAGGCTCTTACCGCTCTCATCGTTGACCGGGATAAGAAGGTCCTTACCCTCGAACTTGAGCTTGTCGCCGGCCGTATTGGCATTATCGATCACTATGTCGGTTGTGGGATCGAATACTACCGTAGTCGCCTCACCTACGGAATAAACCGTTCCCTTGCCCTCGATCGTTACGGGAACATAAGTACCGTTGATCTCGAAAGCACGCGAGTAAACCGCTCTGATCTCAACAGCCTGGTTTTCGTCGTAAATAAATACTGCGCCTTCATAGACAAACCAGTTACCCGAGTTGACCTGCTCATATCTTACGCACATCTTATGAGTCAGATATTCTTCCGACATTTCATTAAGCGGTGTGATATCTACGCCCTGTTCGTTGTAAAGCCTGAACTTGAGCTGTGTCATGCTGTTGGCGATAACTTTACCGTTGCCGACAGGTGTGTCGACCTCGATCCTGAACGGGATTCCCTTGGTAAACGTAAACGACTTCATCAGATTGACGGTAGCTGCGGTATTCTTGATAACTACCGTGTATGAAGTCTGATCGGTAAACTCTTTTTCGGTAACGAGTACTACTTTATCTTTGTCGCTTCCGGCATTCAGGCTCTTGATCGCCATGCCGGACCCGCCATCGGCCGTAATGCTGAAGTTGTCCTTGGTCAGCGTTCCGAGTTTTTCGGATGCCAGAGTGATCTCTACCGAATTCATGCTCTTGGGTGTAGCTTCGGCAATACCGGCAACCTCAGGCTCTTCAACCACTACAGTGATCGTCTTCTTGGCGGTAGCTTTCGAGGTGTTCGAATACTTTCCCGTCTCTGCCTGCACGGTATAGCAGGTAATATCAACCTTGCCGCCGTTGAGAGCTTTGACTGCCCCGTCCTTGGATACGGTGGCAACAGAAACATCACTGCTGGTCCATTTGAAGGTATCTCTTGTATCCTCTCCGGCCTTGAGTTCTTTCCCTGCCGGATCATACATCTTACCGGTAAGCTGGATTATGCTGTCAACCTTCACGGGCGCGCCGTTATATCCCGATATTTCGATTGCCGCACAGTTTCTGATAACCGTGATCGTGCTGGTCAGCGTATATCTGGTATTGGTGGTCTTGTCGGTAAAATCGGCAGTAACCACAGCCGTTCCGGGTTTGAGCGCCGTTACTTTAGCCTTGCCGCCCTTGAGCTTTTCAACCGATACGACCTCCGGAGCATCGGTACTCCATGAACACTTGTATTTGGAAGGCTTGTTCTTAACCTTAAGTGTATAATATCCCTTTGAATACGTACCTGTCTGTACCGTGCTTCCGCCCACATAGATCAGTCTCTTCGAGGCGTTAAGCTTCGGCATATCGGCCGCATCCGATCCTGCTGCCGGGATAACAGAGCAGATCAGGACAACCGCAAACAACAGCGCCAATATCTTTTTCATTCGATTACCTCCCGTATCAATCTCGAGTAAGATGGCTCCTGCTCGATTCGACTCGCATAAAAAATGCGTTGTACCTACCAAATATGGTAGCACAACGCATTTTCTAATGCAATATATAGCGAAATAAAAGTTTCAGTCCGTAAATACTTTTCTGGGAGCCTTCTGTTTCGAATACTCGATCATCTTCTCGGAAGGTTCGAACCTGATAAGCATTTTTTCACCGTTCTGTGAAATAAAGATACAGTATACCTCAGCCTCTTCGGTATTGGAAGTGAAATCTTTGATACTTAAGCCCTGCTGGTTTTTGATACTGTCAAGTCTGTGTGATTTTTCGGGTGCCATTATCTCAACATTGTCAAGATCGATCCTGAGCATATGTTTACGTTTGTCGTTGCCGCTGATCTTGTCGAAGTCGATCTGTCCGTCGACGAAGATATACTCATAATCCACCTTGAACATGGGCATCAGGAAATAAGTTACCGCAATGGCAACAATACCCAGTATCGATATGATCCCGATCATAGTCAGTATGCCGAAAAGCAGCAATGCCACGGAAAAGACTATCAGAGCCACCTTCCCGGCCATCTGGAGCACGGAAAGTTTTCTTTTGATGCAATGTTCGGTATAAAGACCGTTCATAAGACTCTCCTTAATATAATACTTATTGAAATAACCGAATTGCTCCGCTATGCTTTCGCAATTCGAAACAGTATTCGCAATCCCGCGTCTGCTTACGCAGCCGCTTCTTGCTCATACTGTTTTGGCGGGATAATGAATGCGGTTTTGGCAAGCAAGCTTGCCAAACTGCATTTATTATCCCTTGTTATTTCAATACATGCCTCCCGGAGCGCCTGCGGGCATTGCGGGAGCGGGCTCCTTGATCGTAGCAACTGCTGCCTCTGTTGTAAGGAAGGTAGCAGCTACGCTTGTCGCATTCTGAAGTGCCGAACGTGAAACCTTTGCAGGATCAAGGATACCTGCACGAACCATGTCAACATATTTCTCGGTAAGAGCATTGAAGCCCATGCCTGCACGTGCCTCTTTAACCTTGTTAACGATAACTGCGCCTTCAAGACCTGCATTCTGTGCAATGATCGAAAGAGGAGCCTCAAGCGCCTTTAATACGATAGCGGCACCTGTCTTCTCGTCGCCTTCAAGCTTGCTGACCTTCTTGGCTGCTTCCTTGGCTGCATGGATATATGTTGATCCGCCGCCTGCGATGATACCCTCTTCAACTGCTGCACGTGTAGCGTTGAGAGCATCCTCCATGCGGAGCTTCTTCTCTTTCATCTCAGCCTCTGTTGCAGCACCTACACGGATAACGGCTACGCCGCCTGCAAGCTTGGCAAGACGCTCCTGAAGCTTCTCACGGTCGAAATCTGATGTGGTCTCGGCGATCTGGGCACGGATCTGGCTGATACGTGCGGCAATCTCCTTCTTGTCGCCTTCACCGTCAACGATGATGGTGTTCTCTTTCTGAACCTTAACGGATTTAGCACGACCGAGCTGTGCAAGTGTGGTATCCTTGAGTTCAAGTCCGAGTTCCTCGGTGATCACGGTACCGCCGGTAAGGATTGCGATATCCTGGAGCATAGCCTTACGTCTGTCGCCGTATCCGGGTGCCTTAACAGCTACAACGCTGAATACGCCACGCAGCTTGTTAAGTACAAGTGTTGAAAGAGCTTCTCCTTCAACATCCTCGGCAATGATGAGAAGCTTGCGGCCGCTCTTCATGATCTCTTCAAGGATAGGAAGGATATCCTGTGTATTGCTGATCTTCTTGTCGGTGATAAGGATCAGGGGCTCGTCAAGAACCGCTTCCATCTTATCCATATCTGTAGCCATGTAAGCCGATACATAGCCCTTATCGAACTGCATACCTTCAACAAGATCAAGCTCTGTCTGCATTGTCTTGGCTTCTTCGATCGTAATAACGCCGTCCTTGGAAACCTTATCCATTGCATCGGCGATCATCTGTCCAACCTGCTCATCACCCGATGAGATAGCTGCAACCTTGGCGATCTGGTCCTTGCCGTTAACCTTGCTGCTCATCTTGGCGATAGCTGCCACAGCAGCCTCGCTGGCCTTCTGCATACCCTTGCGGAGGATCATGGGGTTGGCACCTGCTGCCAGGTTTTTAACGCCTTCGTTGATCATAGCCTGTGCAAGCACTGTTGCTGTAGTTGTTCCGTCACCTGCAACATCATTGGTCTTGGTCGCTACTTCTTTAACGATCTGGGCGCCCATATTTTCAAACATATCTTCCAACTCGATCTCTTTTGCGATCGTAACACCGTCGTTGGTGATAAGAGGTGTTCCGTATGACTTGTCAAGTACTACGTTTCTTCCCTTAGGTCCGAGCGTAACCTTAACGGTATCTGCCAGTTTATTAACGCCGATGCAGAGAGCTTCTCTTGCCTGAGCGCCGTTCTTAATATCTTTTGCCATTGTAACTTCACTCCTTTAAAATCTGATATAGTATCGTGACACTCTTCGGGTGTCTGCTTATTTTTCAACTACCGCAACGATGTCGCTCTGTCTTACGACGATAAACTCTTCGCCGTCAAGCTTGACTTCCGTTCCCGCATATTTGGAATAGATAACCTTTTCACCCTTCTTAACCTGCATTACGACTTCCTTGCCGTCAATGACTCCGCCGGGTCCGACTGCGATGACCTCTGCCTCCTGGGGCTTCTCCTGCGCCTTTGTTGAAAGGATAATGCCGGATTTTGTTGTTTCCTCAGCCTCAAGCTGTTTAAGAACAACCTTATCTCCCAATGGTCTTAATTTCATGTTTAGCTGCCTCCTTTGATTCTATATATCCTTTTTCTGGATTGTTAGCACTCTTAATCTTTGAGTGCTAACCGACATTGCAATTATAATTCCCTGATTTAAAAAATGCAAGAGGAAATTGATAAAACTTTTATAAAAGAAATTTATAATTTGATCTCTGCGCTGTTCAGCTTCAGAACCGTTCTTACAACGGCATCTTTGGAATTTTTCCACGGTGCGTCCGCGTTGCGGTAGTCGAATTTATCCGTATACCACTCGATATCATCGCAGACACGTTTCAGATTTTCGATAAACAGACTGTCGAGGAGTTTCGTAAAGCTTTCAAGATCTGCTCCGGACAGATATGAAGGCGCCGCGTCGTACAGCAGCCCATAATGTGTGCAGCAGAAGCCCTTGCTGTTTTTGAAGGCATTTCTGAAACTCTCTTCTTTACGGTACAGATAGAAAATGGTATCGATATAGCGGTCAAATGTATTGTTGATCCTGTTACAGATATAGCAGCTCTGTCCGAGTTTACGCATATATTCGCCGACCGCCGACCCTTCGCTTTTCTTGAAAAGTCCGCCGCCCTTGGTCCTGCCTTTTTTGGCAACCTTCTCGGTTTCCCGGATCACATTCTGAGTATGCGTATGAAGCATCAGCGCCAGTCCGAGCCTGTTCTGCTGCTCGTACATCAGCTTGACGTGCTCGGCACAGAAGCCCACACGGTTGGTCTCCATGCGGACATCATCTTCCATATATGACGGTCCGAGTGCAAATTCAACGGCAGCCTTCTCAAGGCTTCTGTACATAAGGCACACGGGGCATTCGCAGTCGGCATTGAACGCATCATTGACCGGAATTGCGTAGAGTTGTTCATCCATAGTCTGTCTCCATCAGAATTCGCCGTTATTGATCTTGTCTTTCAATACTCTTGCGCGTTCCTTGATCCTCTCACTGGCATTGTTCGATGTGATAAGTCTTGACGCCCATCTGAGCGCGTTGTCGGGATCCCCGGTCTCTGCCGACAAAGCTGCGATAACATAGATCGCAGTCGGCTCATCGAGCGAATACAGCGGCATCCTTTCCTGTGAAAATGCTTCCATCAGAAAATCTTTCGCGCTTGCGAGCATCTCCTGCTCATCCTGTATGAGCTGTTCGATAACGGCTGCACGGTCAGGGGTGTCATCCGGGAGATTTTCGCGTTTACCGCGAAGCAGCCATGCGGTCTCAAGGCATACATAGCCTCTTTCGCTGAGCTTGCCTCTCTTTACAACGGTATTGACAAGAGCCAGATGGCATCTTGTGATGGCATCATCATATGTATAAATATTGCCGTTTGACTCCTGGAGTCCGGTAAATGAAGATGAAATGCGCTCGCGGACCAGTCTTGCCTGAGGTGAAGGCAGTCCGTCGAAGGTCCTCGGAAGCGAGGCGTATCCGCAGGTAGGGCATGCGACTATCTCGTATTTAAGCGCATCGATATCATGAAATACCGGCCTCAAGTCGATATCCTGCGAAAGGAGACGGGCCTTACCGGTTTTAACGGTTTTGCTCTTGAACTCCCTGTCACAGACAGGACATTTGTAGGTTTTTTCAAAAATAAACGAAGCTTCGTCTACGACTTTCTTAGGTTTAACCTCAACTTCGGTCTTTTTATCGGTATCCGAACCTTTTTGATCCTCATGCAGATCCAGATCATTCATTTTTCCGAGTCCGAGAGACTCAAGTCCCCTCAAAAATCCCATGATCAAAATCCTCCTTGATTACACCGGCTTATAACTGCTCTTCAGCGATGCTATCCTGTTAAATACAGGATGTCCTTCGGTCGAATCTTTATAATCGACACAGAAGAAACCGTTTCTTAAGAACTGGAAACTGTCATATGCCTTAGCTTCCGCAAGCGTAGGCTCAACAAAACAATTGTCTATGATCGTACGTGAATTCGGGTTCAGGTTGACCGAACCGTCTTCATTGTAGACACTGCCCTTGGACTCATCAACCAGATTTTCATAAAGTCTTGCGGTTACCTGTAATGCGGTCGGCGCATACAGCCAGTGGATGGTTCCCTTGACTTTGCGGCCTTCGAATCCCGAACCGCTCTTGGTCTCGGGGTCGTATGTACAATGGACCACGGTGACATTACCATTCTCGTCGGTCTCATAAGAAACACATTTTACAAAATAACCGAACATCAGACGTACTTCGTTGCCGGGGAACAGCCTGAAATACTTCTTCGGAGGTTCGATCATGAAATCGTCCCTCTCGATATACAATTCGCGTCCGAATGCAAGCTTACGGCTTCCGAGCTCCTCGTTCTCAAGGTTGTTGGCCGCATCGAGATACTCAACCTGGCCTTCGGGATAATTATCGATAATAAGCTTGATCGGATCGAGAATAGCCATCACTCTGGGTTTCTTCAGCTTCAGATCCTCTCTGATGCAATATTCAAGCATTGCATAATCGACGGAACTGTTGGATTTCGAAACACCCGCAAGTTCCATGAACATCTTGATCGATTCGGGCGTAAATCCTCTTCTGCGCAGGGCCGCGATCGATACAAGCCTCGGATCGTCCCAGCCGTCCACGATATTCTGCTCGACCAGACGCTTGATGTAGCGCTTGCCGGTAATGACATTGGTCACATACATCTTCGCAAATTCGATCTGCTTGGGCGGATACTCATACTCAAGCTCCCTTACGACCCAGTCGTACAGAGGTCTGTGATCCTCGAATTCGAGCGTGCAGATCGAATGTGAAATGCCCTCGATAGCATCTTCTATGGGATGCGCGAAATCATACATCGGATAAATGCACCATTTATCACCCGTATTGTGATGTGACATATGCGCAACACGATAAATAACAGGATCTCTCATGTTGATATTCGGCGAAGCCATGTCGATCTTTGCACGGAGCACCTTCGATCCGTCCTCAAACTCCCCGTTCTTCATACGTTCAAACAGATCAAGGTTCTCCTCGATGCTGCGGTCGCGATAAGGGCTGTTCTTGCCCGGAGTCTCGAAAGTTCCTCTGTACTCCCTGATCTCATCGGCACTCAAATCACAAACGAATGCCTTGCCCTTCTTGATCAGCTTGACAGCGCCTTCATACATCTGGTCAAAATAATTTGATGCGAAATAAAGCCTGTCATCGAACTTCGCACCAAGCCATTCAACGTCTTTTCTGATCGAATCGACAAATTCTGTCTTCTCCTTGGTAGGGTTGGTATCATCAAATCGCAGATTGAAATGTCCGCCGTACTTCTCTGCAAGTCCGTAATTCAAAAGTATCGACTTGGCATGTCCTATATGCAGGTATCCGTTGGGCTCGGGAGGAAAACGCGTTACAACTTCCTTACAGCGTCCTTCCGCGATATCCTTATCAATGATCTGCTCGATAAAATTCTTCGAAACGACTTCCTCTTTCGTCTCGGGATTCTCATTTTCAACATTATTGTTCAATGTTTCTTCACTCATGTTATCAATATCCTTTCCCAGAAATATAATATATTCTACCACAGTGCTTTTCATTTTGAAAGACGATTTTTTTGGAAAAAGCGATCGAGCTTTCACCTCTTGATGATCACATGCGCAGGGCGGCTTTTCCATGTAATCTTCTGCCGGAAGTACAGACAGTAATACTTGACCACATCAGAGCATTGACTTATAATCTTGGTAGTTTTGATCGGAGAGTTCCGGAAATAGTATCGGTAAAGCTCTCGGATCAGTAAATGAAGAGAAGTGGAGGAAATCATCCTATATGAAAATAGTAGTTTTGGCCGGAGGCATCAGTACCGAACGCGATGTTTCGCTTGTTTCCGGCACCGAGATCTATAAAGCATTAAAGAGTAAGGGGCATAATGTCGTACTTCTCGATGTATATCTGGGGTATGACGGCGATCCCGCTCACATTTTCGAACAGGACACCGACTGGGCCGGCAAAATAGCGCGTATTACCGCCTCCGCTCCGGATATCGAAGCGGTTAAAGCATCCCGGGGTTATGAATCGCCTTCGATCATCGGGCGGAATGTTATAGAAGCATGCCAGTCCGCTGACATAGTCTTCATGGCTCTGCACGGCGATTTTGGTGAGAACGGCAAGCTGCAGGCTGCATTTGATCTCATGGGGATCAGATACACCGGCACGGATTCGTTCAGTGCAGCTCTCGCAATGGATAAGGCCGTTGCCAAGCAGGTATTTATGATGAACGGAGTCAATACCCCGCCTTCCCACCTGCTTACCGGTCTCGACGACCCTTACCGTCCCGAATATCCCTGTGTTGTGAAAATATGCAACGGAGGCTCGTCGATCGGAGTATATATCGTAAATAACGACTCCGAATATAAAAAGGCCCTCAAAGAAGCTTTCTCCTACGAAGGCCGCGTGATCGTCGAAAACTATATCAAAGGCCGTGAATTTACCGACTGCGTTATCGAAGGCAAAGCCCTCCCGATAGTCGAGATCACTCCCAAAGAAGGTTTCTACGATTATAAAAATAAATATCAGGCAGGAGCAACGATCGAAGTCTGCCCCGCCCCTATTCCTCCCGAACTTACCGACAGGATCCAGAGTCAGGCAGTTGCGGCATACAGGGCGCTTGGAATACGCACCTACGCCCGTGTTGATTTTATCGTCAGCGAAGATGATAAGGTATATTGCCTTGAAGCCAATACATTGCCCGGAATGACTCCCACAAGCCTCATTCCGCAGGAAGCAGCTGCCATAGGATGCAACTTCCCCGATCTGTGTGAGTGGATCATAAGAGTATCTTTGAAGAAGTATGAATGAGGTATCATGAAAAATCTTACTATAATCAATATTGCAGCTGCCGTCGACGGAACATTGCATTTCCCCGGATCGGAGGAATCCAAGCATCAACATACCGCGCCGGCAGAAAAAAATAAGAAAACCGCTTCCGGCGTTTTCATTGATTCCCGGCTCTGCGGTAAAGACAGCGTTTTCGTGGCTATCAAAGGTGAACGAAGCGACGGACATGACTATATCAAAGATGTATTCGCCAAAGGCGCGCTGTGCGTGATCTGTGAACATCTTCCGAAAGACTTTTCCGGCGACGGTTATGGCCCCTGCATCGTTGTAAGCAGCTCGACCGAAGCCCTGAAGAAACTTGCCGCATATTACCGCGATCAGCTGGATATAAAGATCGTCGGTATCGTCGGCAGCATGGGCAAGACCAGCACCAAGGAAATGGTCGCTTCGGTACTGTCTCAACATTACAATACCCACAAGACAAGCGGCAACTTCAACAATGAGATCGGTGTACCGCTCACCCTCCTTGCGATCCGTGAAGAACACCGTGTAGCTGTAGTGGAAATGGGCATCAGCGATTTCGGTGAAATGGACCGTTTAGGCGCGATCGTCCGCCCCGACGCCGTTGTAATGACCAATATCGGTCCCTGTCATCTTGAATTCCTTCATGACCTCGACGGAGTTCTCAAGGCCAAATCGGAAGTATTCAAACACATCAGTAAGAACGGTTTGATCGCCCTCAACGGTGCGGATGAGAAACTGAAAGCGATCAAAAATGTAAAGGGATGCAGGGTATGTTATTACAATGACGGAACTATGCTGTCCGATACCAAAGTCAATCCCCAAAAAACCGTCAAACAAAATAAGATCACTGTTGCCGGAAATCTTGCAGATAAAAGTTCTATATTTTCTGCGGATCAGAAGAACCTCGGCCTGCTCGGAACCGGCTTTACTCTTGTAACCCCTGCAGGTACAATCGAGGCAGCCGTTCCCCTTCCCGGTGCACACTCAGTCACCAACGCCCAGGCCGCAGCAGCGATAGGCCTTGAATTCGGGCTGTCCCTCGAAGAGATCGCGGCCGGTATTGCTGCAGTCAAGCCTGTTCAGGGGCGCGGATATATAGAAAGGATCGGAAAATATACAGTGATAGATGATTGTTACAATGCCAATCCCGAATCTGTGAAGGCCGCCATCGATCTGCTGAAGACCGCCAAAGGCCGTAAAGTCGCGATTCTCGGCGATATGTTTGAGCTTGGTGAGAATAGTGCCAAACTACATGCCGATGTTGGTGAATATGCTTCGGGAGCCAAACTCACGTTAGCTATCTTCATTGGAGAGCTCTCCAAGAACGGCTACGACGCCTACAATGCATACTCAGCCATCAACAGATCGCAGAAGCTGCGCAAGCCCTCGGTCCTCAAGCCCGGTGCGCCCATCAAACCGGTTTTGCCAAAATCCATGTATTTCAAGGATATTGAGACCTTTTTCAATTTCTTTAAAACGATCCCTTTAAAGAAAGGCGACAACATCCTGCTCAAGGCCTCTCACGGGATGCATTTTGATAAAATACTTGCTTTTTTCAAAGAAAATGCTATACTATAAACGTTGACGAACACAGCCGCACAAGTTGCGTGCGGCTGTGGATTTATTTCCGTCATTCAATTGAATACTTCTTTTACATGCGGATATAGTACATCGGTAGTACATGAGCTTCCCAAGCTTAGGAGGCGGGTTCGACTCCCGTTATCCGCTGTTTCGTTGAATTTTTGCAAACCCTGCAATCCTCTATTTTGCTGGGTTTGCGTTTTTTTGTTTTCTTAAAAGTCCTTTTTTTCAATCTTCAATTCCCGATTCAGCGAGAAATACAAAAGCATTTATTGAGTATGATTTATCACTGCATCACAGCAATATCGGGCCGCAGTTCTTCCATAGCTCACAG
>JAFZNE010000121.1 GCA_017553035.1 Lachnospiraceae bacterium | reverse complement strand
GCCAGAAGGACAGCTTCCTGCAATATTCCGGGATCTATTTTATCTTTCAGGGTACAGCTTACGCGGAAGGTCCTGGTATCCCGCTTCGAAACGGTCGCCAAAAAGACTTTTGCCACGTTGTCTAATTTGTACCAGTTTTCACTTTCCATAGGTGGGTAATCCTCACTGTAATCAGTATTTCATGGTCGGCATTTTGACCTTTTCCGATGTAAAATGTCAAAACGCGTGTGTTTCTATCAACCTGGTTCTTTCCCGTAAATCTCGGTACTCACATATTCCGAAAGGCGCTTCATCGCCCGTTCGGCCATACGGATCGGCATTTGCTGGTAGACATGCCAGCCTTTTGCTTCAATATCAAGCCGCGCGTTCCCGCCGCATTTTATGATTCGGTCTCTTAACCGTATACTGTCATCCAGAAGGATCTCATTTTTACCTGCCATGATAAGGGCGGGAGGGAAACCTGAGAGATCTCCGAACAGCGGACTGAACCGGCTGTCATCGGGCGTTCCGGCTCCGGCGATATATGCTTTCGAAGTATCGAGAATATATTCTCTCGTAAGTATCGGGTCCCGGTCTTTATTTGAATCGTAGGTATCGGAAGTTCCGGTCATATCCGTCCAGGGACTGAAAAGCAGCAGCATTCTGGGGATGGGGAGTTTTTTTCCGTTTAGTTCCCGGGTCATGCACAAGACCATATTTCCGCCGGCGGAATCGCCCGCGAGTAAAACATGATCCGGAAGATAAAGGTTCTCCGTAAGATAGTTCCACATGGTCATCCCGTCGGTTAATGCAGCGGGATACGGGTTTTCCGGGGCCAGTCTGTAAGCAAATGTGTAGGTCCTGAAGCCTGTGGCGAGAGCCAGCTTTGCACCCAATATCCTTGCGTATTCGAGACCTCCGCTGACATATCCGCCGCCGTGTGCATACAGAATGGCATAGTTCGGATTGTACGCATATTCGGGCGTTATCTCTTCACACGGGATATCTCCCACGTTGAAACTGCGGATCCTGATATCTCCTTTCGGCGAGGCAAGACGTCCGACCCATTCTACCGCGCGTCGGTGTTTTTTAAGGGAAGCTTCGTTCATGGATCTTCCGGATAGAAAATTGACCGTTCTTAAGGCTTTCATCAGCCGGTCATTCATATTTCCCGTTCTGTCCGGTTTTTTATCTTCCTTCTTTGTCATTTATCATCGGTGCCTTTCTGAGTAATTCCTGATCTTCGTTTAATGATCATTTTTATTATATACTTTTTGGGACATAGGGACAATGCTTTTCAAAATATAACCTTTCGGTACCATAAAAAAGGCCTGCACTCTATAAAGCGCAGGCCGCAGCAGGACCATCATCCTGCAGGGATAATTCAGGGATTTTCTATCCGGCACGATATTTTCGACTCAAATCTGTTCTTTACCATGCCATCCGGAACTTTCGTCGGGTAAATACCGTCGAAACAAGCGGTACAGAAGCCGGTATCCGTCCCTGTGAGAAGCTTTACATTTTCGATACTGAGATATCCCAGGCTGGTCACGCCGATCTCTTCGGCGATCTCTTCAACACTCATGTGGTTGGCGATGAGCGTATCCGCAGAGTCTATATCGGTCCCGTAATAGCAGGGCCTGATGAACGGCGGGGCACTGACGCGCATGTGGATCTCCTTTGCACCGGCATTCCACAGCAGATTGGAAATATGGCGGCAGGTAGTTCCGCGGACGATCGAATCGTCGATCAGTACAACACGCTTCCCGTTTACCACCTCGCGTATGGGGTTGAGCTTGATCCCTACGCCTTCTGTACGCTGGGATTGCTCGGGCGCAATAAAAGTCCTGCCGATATATTTGTTCTTCGTAAATCCGATCGCATAGGGGATGCCGGATTCCTGTGAATATCCGATCGCGGCTTCAAGCCCGGAATCGGGAACGCCGATCACGATATCCGCGTCCACCGGGTGTTGCTGTGCGAGGAATTTTCCGGCGTTTCTGCGGCACAGGCTGACCGAAGTTCCGTCGATAACCGAATCGGGACGGGCAAAATAAATATATTCGAATACGCAGAAATGCTTGTCTTTCTTCCCACATCTGCCAGTATCAAAATGGATACCGGTCTGATCGACGACTGCGATCTCTCCGGGTTTTAAGTCTCTTTCGAGCTTTGCGCCGACCGCGTCAAGAGCGCATGATTCGGAAGCAAATACTATACTTCCGTCTTCGGTCTTTCCGTAGCATAAAGGCCTGAAACCGTGCGGATCACGGGCTGCGATCAGTTTCTGGGGTGAGCTGATCACCAGGGAATACGCCCCGTCTATGATGTCCATCGCGGCCGCTACCGCCTTTTCTATCGAATCCTGACGCAGACGCTCCTGGACTATGATATATGAAATCACTTCCGAATCGGTTGTGGTGTGGAAGATCGCGCCTTTTCCTTCAAGCATGGTCCGAAGCTCATAAGAATTGGACAGATTGCCGTTGTGGCAGAGAGCCAGCCGGCCCTTGTTGTGATTGACGATCAGCGGCTGAACATTCTGCAGCAGCTTGGCGCCCGTGGTCGCATATCTTACATGTCCTACCGCAATGTTGCCGTGTCCGAGGCTTTTCAGCTTGTCTGCGTGGAACACTTCGCTTACCAGACCTTCGCCCTTGGCATAGGTGAATACTCCGTCGTCATTTACGACAATGCCTGCGCTTTCCTGTCCGCGGTGCTGCAGGGCGAACAGTCCGTAATAGACCATTAAGGCCAGATCCCGGCTTGTATTGCTGTATACGCCGAACACGCCGCATTCTTCATGTAAATTTTCCATGTTTCTCAAATCTCCCCTGAATTGTATCAGGCCGGCTCACATCATCTCTATTTCTCCCGAAATGTATCCGCCGACTGAGAGTATTTTTCTATACTTCTATAACTCAAAAAGGCAGGGAAGCTCCGGGTTGCGGAGACTTCCTTGCCTCAATGAAGACATTATAGTTTAGTGCCCGGTTTTTGTCAAACCGGATTTTAATGTTTTATTTACCTGTTTTATTTACCGGTGAATCTTTCCGACCAGTAATCCTGTCCGTAAATATCGGTGAACTTGTACATACCGATGTAATTGCTGTCAAGGTATGTATCGCTTACCACTATGTCGCCGTCAACGGTCATCTGCTCACCGAGATAATAACTGTCGCTGTAATTTCCGTTGTAATCATAATAATCGCAAAGGAAATCGATCTTGTCGCCGTTCTGGATATCTACGAGTCCCCTGAATTCGGTTTCGGTAACGGAATCATCATATACGGGCTCGGCACCGGCAACTTCGGCCTTACCGGTATTGACGTCGATGTAGATGATGATGTTGACCCTGTCACCGTTGAGGAGAGCGGGAACCTTGCCGGTCATGATATTTCCCGAAGTGTCTACATGATAGAAAGCAACGGGCTGATTGTTCAGCGAGAGCCAGGTTCCGTCGGTATCCGCGATCAGGTTGCCGTAATCGTCGATACTGTACAGATTGTCGAGACCCATATCTATGTAACCTTCGCCGTCATCAACAAATACGTTGAGGTCTACACGCTGTATCAGTTTCCAGTCATCAGCGCCGAGCGGGATGTATTTACGCCCGTCAAGATCGCTCTGCCATCTCAGTTTCGAAGCATCGAGCATGTTCGAACTAACGTAAGTAGCGATATCATTATCCGACATCGATCTTCCGCTGAATCCCGCAAATGAGGAAACCAGGCTGAGGATCGAATCAAAGCTTGAACCGCTGCTGCCGGTAGCGGAGCCGCCGCTGAGCAGGGAGATCAGCGAGCTTGAAGAGCTTGAGCCTACAGTCTGTCCTGCGCCCTGAACGCCCGCGAATTCCTTGATACAGTCGGAATATTCATCATCAAGACCAATCTGGTCATAGGTGGATACAGCCGAATTGACCTTGGAAGTCTTGCGGTAAGGGAAATAGATCGAAATACCGTAAGCATTGGTCATATTGGACGAAGTCCTGTTGTACTTAACCGCCGAAAGAAGGGTGTTCGCAAGCTCCTTGCCTTCTTTGGTGTCCATATTCAGAGCGAAGTTGATCAGGTCGATCTGATCGATGGGAGAGGAAGCGGAGAATTCTCTTGAACCGCTTCTTGCATCCGATACGGTCTCGTATTTATTATCGGTGATCAGCTTGGTCGTACTCTTCGAAAATGCTTTGAAATCATCGCTCAGGGTCTCGGACAGTTCGGCAAGATCAACGAGTGAAAGGGTTGTCTGCTGTCCGGGGCAGGTTCTGTTACATTCATCAACGAAATCGTCAATGATATTCTTGCCGATCTCGGTAGTAGGCATCGAAGTGTTGTTTGAAAGCTTGGTCAGCCAGTTGGTATAATACCAGCCGACACCGGGCTCGGTCTCCTCGGAAGCTATAACATAGTCCGCATAATTGGCAAGCATCAGGTCGGTCTCGACGGTTGCCATAAGGCAGGCGTCAAATCCCACGAAATCATACTTGATCCCCGCATTTTTAAGTGCGGTATTGATACCGGCGAGATTCATGGAGCCCGAAGATTTGTGGGTCTCATCATAACCGTATCCCGAAAGCGATCCTCCACCGTGATCCCAGAAGATCAGCATATTACGGTTGGCCGGATAATTCTTCGAAGCATATTTGATGAATTCGGTCAGAGTGGAAGGATCTGTCATGGACTTGTTGCCCATGTTATTTTCGAGACAGGTCATTCCTTTGCTCGTAAGTTTGTATATCTGGTTGCTGCTTGTGCTGATACCGCTTGTTTTCCAGTTGCTGCAGCCGCCGGTATAGACGATTATGTTGATCTTGTCGGAAATGGTGGCATTCGCCATCTCTCTGAGATCGTTGGAGGCCATGCCGTATTTACTCTCAAGATCTGTACCGCACATGTATACCATGATGGTAACGGTGTCCTTGCCGTTGCCCAGGATGCTGGTATATCTGCTGCGGGCTTCTTTGCTGACAGAGGTATTGAGGGTTCCCGTGTTCTTGGAAGCTACCCAATCTTTGCTCGAACCGGAAACACTCTGCATGGTGCTTGAACCGAAGCCTGAAGAGATAAGGCTTCCTGCCATCGATCCGAGATTGAGTCCCGATGAAGATGATGATGAGCTTCCTCCAAGGAGGCTGCCTACGATACCCGACGCGCCGCTGTCGCTTGAGGAGTCGCTTCCTCCTCCGAATCCGCCGAGAAGTGAAGCAAGTCCTCCGCCGCCTCCGATCAGCAGAACCGCAACGATGAGGATGATCTTCATCAGACCGCCTCCGCCGGCACGTGTTACGTTAGATCCGGATGAGTATCCGGAACCCGAAGAAGGTCTCGGCGAGGATCCGGATGATGGTCTCGGTCCCGATCCACCGGGCATTCCGCTTCCGCTTCCGACAGGACCGGTTCCCAGGCCGTCGCCTCTCTTATGTGCGCCGTTGCCTGTTCCGGTAACATTTTTCTTTCTTCCGCCATTTAATTCGGCCATAATAAATTACCTCTTTTCATTAAACATTGAAAGAAGTATAGCATTATTTGGTCTAAAGTGCAACTGTCAAAGAAACGATGCGGCCGGACGCAGGAACAGCTTTGCTGTTCTCGATTAGTCGTTCGCTACGCTTTCTGCGCTTTCGACATGAGGTTAAACATGATGATTGCGGGAAATCGCCATATGTGGTAGGATAGATAGCAGAGAACAAATTTACACTAATGTATTGGGAGGTATTTTATCAATGGCACATTTTAACGGAACATTTTTCTCAAAAT